>JAEZAW010000219.1 GCA_023430315.1 Pseudomonadota bacterium
GGTGCAGGGCCTGCGGCCCTGCTCGTGCCGAAGGCGCGATTAAGCGCGCAACCACTCACCGATATCAGCCAGCGCGCGCTCGGCCATGAGGCGCTTGCGTGCGAAGCCCTTTTCCTTGCCCTTGATGCGCTTTCCGTCGGGTCCGGTGCGCGGCTCCTCGATCGGCGGGAAGAGCCCGAAGTTGACGTTCATGGGTTGGAAGGAGCGCGGGCCTTCGCCCGATGCCTCCACGTGCCCGCCGGTGATATGCGCGATGAGGGCACCGAGTGC
The DNA here is from genome assembly GCA_023430315.1 of Pseudomonadota bacterium. GTDB lineage: Bacteria > Pseudomonadota > Alphaproteobacteria > Rhizobiales > Hyphomicrobiaceae. The sequence goes on from JAEZAW010000219.1 coordinate 271, forward strand.
AGTCGTCGGTGGGGGCGCGGCAAGTACCGCACCGTTGCGTTCGGCAGCGGCGAAGCGTCCCGCGAGCAGGCCGATGGCGGCACTCTCGACATAGCCCTCGACGCCGGTGATCTGCCCGGCGAAGCGCAGGCGCGGCATGGTCTTGAGGCGGAGATTGGTGTCGAGCAGGCGCGGGCTGTTGAGGAAGGTATTGCGATGAAGGCCGCCGAGCCGTGCGAACTCGGCATTCTGGAGGCCGGGGATCATGCGGAAGATGCGCGTCTGCTCGGCGTGGCGCAGCTTGGTCTGGAAGCCGACCATGTTCCAAAGCGTACCGAGCGCATTGTCCTGGCGGAGCTGGACGACGGCGTAGGGCCAGCGACCGGTGCGCGGATCGTCGAGGCCAACGGGTTTCATGGGACCGAAGCGGAGTGTCTCGCGGCCGCGCTCGGCCATGACCTCGATGGGCAGGCAGCCGTCGAAATAGGGCGTGTTCGCCTCCCACTCGCGGAAGGAGGTTTTCTCGCCGGCGAGCAGCGCGTCGATGAAGGCCTCGTACTCGTCCTTGTTGAGCGGGCAGTTGATGTAGTCGGCGCCAGTGCCGGCAGGGCCGGTCTTGCCGTAGCGGGACTGACGCCAGGCAATGCTCTCGTCGATGCTGGGTGCGTGGACGATCGGTGCGATGGCATCGAAGAACGCGAGTTCGCCCTCACCCGTCAGGCCGGCGACTGCGGCGCTCAAGGCCGGTGACGTGAGGGGACCGGTCGCGATGATGACGCTCTCCCAGTCGGCAGGGGGGAGGCCGGCCACTTCCTCGCGCGCGATCGTGACCAGCGGGTGCGCCTCGAGGCGGGCCGTGACCTCGTTCGCGAAACCGTCGCGATCGACGGCGAGCGCCCCGCCGGCCGGCAGCTTGTGGGCGTCGCCGGCGGCCATGATGAGGGAGCCTGCGCGGCGCATTTCCTCGTGCAGGAGCCCGACGGCGTTGTTGGCCCAGTCGTCGGAGCGGAAGGAGTTCGAGCAGACCAGCTCGGCAAGGCTCTGGGTCTGGTGGGCCTCGGTCATGCGTACTGGACGCATTTCATGAACGACGACCGGCAGGCCGGCCGAGGCGATCTGCCAGGCGGCCTCGGAACCGCTGAGTCCCCCGCCGATCACATGTAAAGGTCTTTCTTTCATCATCGCCTTGTTTTGTGTGGACAATCTTGTCAGCGCAAGGACATTGGCATCCGGGGGCGAATCATCGCTTTTGGGTGCTGGGGCTCGGAGGCGGGGGACTGCCAAGGCATGCGCGTTAAGCTCTTGATTGCATTGGTTGCCGGCGCGCTACTCGCGGGCTGCACCTATGAGCGCACGGGGCCGCTCGATCTCCATTACACCGAATTCAAGACCCAGGCGCCCGACGGGAACATTGTCTACGTCTGCCATGCCTATGGGTGCAAGCAGCAGACCCGCTTCCGTTTCAACGAGCAGGACATCGCCTCGTTGCGCGACCTGATGAAGAAGATGCGCAACTCGAACGATGCCAAGGGCGAGCGCCGCAGCGTCGCCTACGCGATCGCCTGGATGGAAACGCGCGTCGGCAAGGAGATCGGCACGGATAAGGACCGGCCGGGCATGGATTTCGCGGCTTCTGGCGACCCGACGCAGCAGGACTGCGTGGACGAGGCGACGAATACGACGAGCTACCTTAGGGTGCTCGACCACAATGGCCTGCTGAAGGACCACACCATCACCCGGCCGATGTCGAAGGAGAACCTGCTCCGCGGGGTCGCGGGCTGGACGCACTGGACAGCGGTGCTGGTCGAGAAGAGCAATGGTCAGCGGTGGGCGGTCGATAGCTGGATCTACGCCAACGGCGAGAACCCGGCGATCGTTGAGACCGAGAAGTGGTACATCGACTCGCTGAGCAACCTGCCAATTGCGATGCGGTGAGGGGGTGAGGTACTGCCAAGCTCTAGGTGGGACCTGCGGAGATTCACAAGAACTTGTGTTTGCTATCCAGCGCTCGATTGCGTGGTTCTTATTCCGACCATAGAGCTGTCAATCAACAAAGCGTGCGAGGTTTGCTTTTGCATTTCGACGAGGCCATCCATGAATATGATTTTCAAGGACAATGCAGCTGCATTTGAGTACGCGTGCAAATTCTTGGACTGCAAGGTCGCAAAAGGTGTGGTGCTGCCCGCGATAGTGCAAGATGGTCGTTCACTATTTAATCTTGCTTCGAGTGTTGCCATGCAACCGGACAAGACTCAAACAGCCGTGGTAAAGGTTGCCAGCGGCGATGGAGGATTTTTAGTCGTTGCAAGAACCGTCGGGCCAGGGCCTGCGCTGAAGCCAGGCGATCTCGTGGCGTGGCTCGCCGGCGCTCACAAGCCAGCGTTGGCGGCAGCAGCAGAAGATAAGCGTTTCGGGTGGGTCGGCCTCTTGGTTGGCAAGCTTAGGCCGGAATGGGATAAGGGCAGCTGGGTTGGAGCTGAGAGGTTCGGTTAGAACCGAGGTTATGCGGCTCAATCGCTGTCAGTGCCCCTCACCTCTTCAACCAGCAGCAGCCCTCGTAGAAATTCTCGTCGTCCGTCAGCAGGACCTGGAAGGCATAGTCGTATTCGGACATGCCATCGGTGCACCATGTCTGATGCGTGACCGTCGCGCGGAGCGACTGGCCCTTCTCGTTGCGCAATCGATAGAGCAGCGGGAAGAAGCGGGCCATAGCCGGCTGCACGCGTTCCGTTGTCAGCTTCCATTTCGAGTCCGGATCGGAGAGCTCGCCCTCCTTTGGTGAGAGGGTAACACCCCAAAAGGGCTCGGTGCCGGCGCACTGGAATGTCGCCTCCTTGAGGTCGACGGGATCGTCGGCAGTCGCGAGAAAGCGCGCATTCACCCAGCCCGTGACCGCGCCGACCGTGATCTCGGACCAGCGCTGCTTGCCGACTTCCTTCGAGCGGCCCGTCCCGAGCACGTTGGTCGCATCGGCGGGCAAGCTGCCGAGTGCCGCCCAGTCGGTCGGCTTGCCGCCCTCTTGCGGCTCCTCGCGGATGGTCAGTTTATCGCCGGCTGCGACGCCGACGATCTTGTAGGTCTCGAAGGCGTCGGCGGGCGCGACGTGCGCCACGAGGCTCGCGAGGAACAGAGCTGCGAGGAGAGCGTGTGATCTTGTTGGCATGAGTATCCTGCCGTCGCATACGGAGCGGCCAATTTAGCGATACTGATCTCACGCGCCAGGGTATTGAGCAACGCGCGCCCGACTTACATCGTGTTTTTGTAGATGCGCCCGTCCTTCATGATGATCTTGAAGTTCTTGGCGGGGTCTGCGACCAGCGCGATGTTCTCCAGCGGATTGCCATCGACCAGCAGCAGGTCGGCGAATGCGCCTTCTTCTACAACGCCAAGCTTGCCGGGATAGGGATTTCGGGCACCGGAGAGCGTGAGCAACTCCGCATTCACCGACGTTGCCATGATGAGAGCTTCGGATGGCGTGTACCAGCGCGTGAGATCGACGAGGCCGCCGCCCTGCTTTTCGGCGAGCGCCTTCGAGAACAGGATATCGGTGCCGAATGCCGTCTTGATCTTGTACTTCTTTGCCAGCGCATACATCCGCTCCGTACCGCTGACGACTTGCTTCATCCGCGCCTGGTTGGCCGGGCTCAGCGCTGCGGCGCCCGAGAGATCGACGAAGGGCTGCGTGCTCAGCCAAATTCCCTTCTCGCCCATGAGGCGGGCGGTGGCCTCATCCATGAGATGCCCATGCTCGATGCATCGGACGCCGGCGGCGATCGATCGCTGGATGGAGACCGGCGTATAGGCGTGCGTGCAAACGTAGGTTCCCCAGTTCTCGGCGGCTTCGACCGCAGCACGCAGCTCCGCTTCGTTGAAGGTAACCGCATCGAGCGGGCTGAACGGAGAGGCTACGCCGCCGCCTGCCGTGAGCTTGATCTGCGAGGCACCCTGCATGAGCTGCTCGCGTGCGCGTAAGCGAACCTCATCTGGACTGTCGGCGATCATGGCGCCGCCGAGTTGTTCGACGCGAGAAAGCGCACCGCCGATAATTCGCGGCAGGTCCGAGAACTGTCGAAAGTCCCCGTGACCGCTGGTGACCGTGATAACCGCGCCCGATGGGAAAATGCGCGGGCCTGGCAATACGCCCTCGTCTATCGCGCGCTTCAAATCGAAGACTGGCCCGCCGAGATCGCGGACGGTCGTGAAGCCGCGCAGGAGCGTTGAGGTCGCCTCGGCTCCCGCCTGAAGGTTCATGTAGCCGGCGCCGCCGGAAAGGAGTGCGGCAGGCGTCAGCCGAACCAGCATGGCGTGCCAGTGCACGTCGATCAGGCCCGGCATGAGCACACGCCCGCCACCCGGAATGATGGTCGCGCCCGTCTCCCCGGTTATCGGCGCAGACGAGATGCGCGCGATCGTGTTGCCCCTGACCAGCACATTGGAAGCAGCAGAGAGTGCGGCGCTCTTGCCGTCGAAGATGCGGACGTTCTCGAAGAGCGTGGTGCTGACAGGCGCGGATGCCTGCTGTTGCGCAAGAGCTGGTGTCGAAAGCAGGCAAAGGGTCAGTGCGAGCAGATTACGAATGCTGGCAGGTATCACGGGGAACCCTCCGATACAGGCCCCCCTGCCTCGACTGCCTGCACTAGGTCGTCTTTATGAGAAGCGCGCCAATCGGGGTAATTCTGTACGTCGCCCTAGGTGGAACCCTATAGCCGGGTATCGGGTGGTTGCCGCTCAGCGTCGCGTGCTGCTCGACACATCCGCCGTCCGGCGACGGCGCTCGCTGACGCGCGGGGCGCGTGTGCGCTCGAATGCGGTGACCTGCTCAGGGGAAAGCCGGTAGTGGCCCGTGATGCGGTCGACGAAGAGCGCGTCCTCGAGCTGCGGTCCCCAGCCGCGATTGTGGGCGATGAGCGGCCGTCCTGAAGGTGCAATCCGGTCGGTCACGATCGCGATGTGATACTGCGAGATGCGCCCTTCGGGCCGGCGATAGGTGACGATGTCGCCCGGCCGATAGTCCTCTGCGAATTCGGATATGGCGAGGCGCGTGCCGTGGCGCGCGAGAAAGCGGCTCACGACCTCGACGCGGCGATGATCGATGCTCGGATCGCCGCGGCCGAGACGCGAGGCATGGATCAGCTCCTGGAGGTCGATGCCGAGCGCGCGATAGGCGCGGATGACGACGTCCGTGCAGACGCCGTACAGGGGCTGCGTATCGCCGCGGGGGTAGGCGAGGCTCACATAGCGCGCATTGTAGATGATGAAGTCCTTGGTCTGCGCACGCGCTGCGGTGGCGAGCGCGAGGCCGAAGTTCGCGAGCGGAGAGATCGCGGCGGATTTCGGCTCTTCATCAGGCAAGCACATGAGCGGCGGAAGTGATGCGACGGGCGGCGATGGTGGAAGTATCGGTTCCGCGGATGCGATCTCGGGAACGAATGGCGCTTCGTCTGTCCTGAGGACTTCGGCGGCCTCGACCGACGCAGAAGCGGCAGGCGGCGTAACGGCCGCGTGGTTCGTCGGCTCGGGGAACAGAGGCATGGCCTCGAGTTCCAGCTGGCCGTGCCATTCCGACAGAGGCCGCTCGACGGGCACACGAGCCAGATGACGCGCAGGTTCCGGGAATAGGGGCATGGCCTCGCGGGAAAGATCGCCGTGCCATGGCGCCTGCGGCGCCGCGAGATGAGTGGACGGAGCGATCCTATAGCTCGGCAGCAGGGCCATGAGCGCCAATGGCGCCACAAGGATCGCAACGGCTGGCCAGTCGATCTGACGCATCATGAAAGCACGCGTAGCGATTAGCGGCGTGGCGGGCACTGCCGCCGCAGCCGGCGCGGCGCGTACGGGCACCTTTGGCGGCGCGTGACGCCGGTCCTTCTTCCGCCGGCCATCGGCCTTGCGGCGCCCATTGTTCTTCTTCACGTTTCCTATCCCAGGCCGCTTCACCGGCCACCCATTGTGCCCCGTTTGAGAATTATCCATACAGCGAGGCTGATACAAGGTAGGTCCCCATGGAAAATGCCGCCGTAACCGCACGCAGGCATTCTGCTTGACGCCCTGGCCGATCGCGGCAAACGTTCGCCGCAAACCGCGTCGTTCCCTTCAACGGACTGCCCCTGCTCCATGGCCGGCCCGATCCTCAACCTCCTGCGCCTCGCGCGCGCCGGACTGGTCCTCGCCCAGCATGGCGTGCGCTTCGTGCCGCAGGGCGTGCCCGTGCCCTGGCCGCTCCGTCTCGCGCGGGCGGCGACATGGCCCGTGCGCGTGCTGGCGTGGCCATTCCGTGCCGGCGAGAGCAAGGAAGCGCGCGTCAGTGCCGCGCTGACCCGGCTCGGGCCGAGCTACGTCAAGCTTGGCCAGTTCCTCGCGACGCGCGCCGACGTGATTGGGCCGGAGCTTGCGCGCGACCTTTCCAGTCTCCAGGACCGCATGGCGCCGTTCTCGCAAGCCGAGGCGCGCGCCGCGATCGAGGCGGCGCTCGGCGGTCGCGTCGAGGACCACTTCGTTGAGTTCGGCCCTCCCGTGGCGGCGGCCTCCATTGCCCTGGTGCACAAGGCCGTCGTGATCAAGAACGGCGAGCGCTGCGAAGTCGCGGTCAAGGTGCTGCGGCCCAATGTCGAACGCCGCTTCAAGCGCGATCTCGACAGCTACTTCTTTGCCGCGCGCATGATCGAGCGCTTTCACGCGCCCACGCGGCGCCTGAAGCCTGTGGCCGTCGTCGAGACGCTCGCGCGCACGACCGAGATCGAGATGGATCTCCGCCTCGAGGCGGCCGCGATTTCGGAGATGGCGGAGAACATCAAGCGCGATACGGGCTTCCGCGTTCCGACGGTCGATTGGAAGCGCACGTCCAAGCGCGTGCTCACGCTCGAATGGATCGACGGTATTCCGATCGCCGATACTGCGCGCCTCGAAGCGGCCGGCCACAATTGCCGCGCGCTCGGTTTGACGGTGCTGCAGTCCTTCCTCCGCCATGCCATGCGCGATGGCTTCTTCCACGCCGACATGCATCAGGGCAACCTGCTCGTCGATCCGCAAGGCAATGTCGTCGCCGTCGATTTCGGCATCATGGGCCGCCTCGGCCCCAAGGAGCGCCGCTTCCTCGCCGAGATCCTGCATGGCATCATCACGCGCGACTATCGCCGCGCCGCCGAAGTACATTTCTGGGCGGGTTATGTGCCGCCGCATCATCCTGTCGAGGTTTTCGCGCAGGCCTTGCGCGCGATCGGCGAGCCGATCCAAGGACGTCCGGCCGGCGAGATCTCCATGGCCGATCTGCTCGGGCAGCTCTTTGCCTACACCGAAGTCTTCGACATGCAGACCCGGCCCGAGCTGATCAATCTGCAGAAGACCATGGTCGTCGTCGAAGGCGTCGCGCGCGGTCTCGATCCGCACCTCGACATCTGGACGGCCGCCGAGCCCATCGCGCGCGAGTGGGTCGAGAGCAATCTCGGTCCAGCGGGCGCGCTCAAGGATGCGCGCGAAGGCGCCTCCGAGCTTGGACGTCTGCTCGGTGATGTGCCCGCACTGCTCGGACAAGCGGAGCGGACATTACTTGCACTTGCGGAGGCGGCGCGGGACGGTGTGCGGCTTGATGATGAGACCGTGGAGCGCCTCGCGCAAGCCGATGCAAGAGGCACGCGCTGGAGCCGCGCGGCATTGTGGGTCGGAGCGCTGGCGCTCGTTGGGATAGCCATAGCGATGTGGGTCAGCTGAGCACATAGAGGCGGGGCGTGATGGAGCAGACAGCCGCGGAACAGGCGACGGCAAAGCGCCTCGTCGCAATCGTCTGCGCAGCGCAGGTGCTGGTGCAGATCGGTGCCTTCTTCTGGCCGGCACTGCTTCCGCGCATGATCCCGCTCTGGGACCTCACGAACACGCAAGCGGGATGGATCACGGCGAGCTTCTATGCCGCCTACATGCTCGCCGTGCCGATCCTCGTGACGCTGACCGATCGCGTGGATGCGAAGTTCGTCTATCTCTTCGGCGTCGGCGCGACCGTCGTCGGCCACGGCGGCTTTGCACTCTTCGCCGAAGGTTACTGGTCGGCCATGGGCTTTCGTGCGCTGACGGGCCTCGGTTGGGCGGGCACGTACATGACTGGCCTCAAGCTGCTCGCCGATCAGGTCGATGCCAAGATGATGTCGCGCGCCGTGACGGGACACGCGGCGAGCATCGGCATCTCCGGCGCGCTCTCGTTCGCGACGGGTGACCTGCTCGCAAATCTCGGCGGATGGCAGCTCGCATTCATCTCCTCGTCTCTGACGGCTGCAATTGCGTGGTGCATGGTCGCGTTTTTTGTGCCGCGTCGTGCAGCACCTGCAGCGAAGCCGAGCGATGGCGGTGGACTGTTCAACTTCCTGCCCGTGTTCCGCAACCGATCGGCCATGGCCTATGCGATCGGCTATTGCGTGCACACGCTGGAGATGAGCGCGCTACGCGGTTGGGGCGTTGCCTTCCTCGGTTATGTAGCTGCGACCACGGGTACCGGCGCGCAGCTGCTGTCGCCTGCGGCGGTGATGACGTTGCTTGGTCTGATCGGTGTTGCGGCGAGTGTCAGCGGCAACGAAATGGCCATTCGGCTTGGTCGGCGGAGGCTCATTCAGCTCGCGATGGCAGGTTCGATCGTCATTGCGTTGGCGATCGGCGTCGTTGGTCTCTGGTCCTACTGGCTCGCGGTGGCGCTGCTGCTCGTCTATGGGCTCGTCGTGTGGCTCGACTCGTCATCGCTCACGGCAGGGGCGGCAGGCACGGCAGAGCCCGCGCGACGCGGTGCGACGCTCGCGGTGCACTCATCGCTCGGTTATGCGGGCGGATTTGTTGGACCGATCGTCGTGGGCTGGAGCCTCGACGCGGCAGGCGGCATGTCGCCGCTCGGTTGGGTGGCGGGTTTCGGCAGCGTCGCCGCATTGATGCTCGTGGCGCTCATCGCTTTCCGGCTCATGCGGCCGAGCGGACTCGCCGGCGATCGCGGCGGTTAGGCTGACCGCAGCCGCAGAGCAAGCTGGCGAACGGTCTGTGCGATCGCTAGAATTCGCACACAGAACAATGTGAGGAGGTGCGCCCATGTCGGAGGAATCGGTCGTCGTGACCCGCAAGGACGGCATTGCCATTGTCCGGCTCAACGAGCCGAAGACGATGAATGCCATGTCCGCCACCATCAAGGCCGGTCTCGATGCCAACATCGCACCGCTGCTCGAGGACGATAGCGTGCGTTGTCTTCTCATCACGGGTACGGGCGAAGCCTTCTGCGCGGGCGGCGACATCCGCAGCATGGCGCTGGCAAAGCCCTCGGATACGCGCGATCGCATGCGTCGCTCGTACCGCTGGGCGGGCCGGCTGCTGAAGGCGGACAAGCCGGTCGTCATGGCGGTGAATGGTGCGGCTGCCGGCGCAGGCGTATCGCTGTCGCTCATGGGCGACGTGGTGATCGCGTCGACGTCGGCGTACTTCACGACAGGCTTCGTAAAGATCGGCGTAGTGCCCGATCTCGGTCTGCTCGCGACGCTGCCGCGCGCGGTCGGTACGCTCAAAGCGAAGGATCTCCTGCTGACGAGCCGCAAAGTGAGCGCCGAGGAAGCGCTGCAAATCGGCCTCTGCTCGCGCGTCGTGGCGCCAGGAGAGCTCATGGACAAGGCCATGGAGGTTGCCGAGCAGTTCGCCAACGGACCGACGATCGCCTACGGTCTGCTGAAAAAGATGGTCTCGCGCGCCTATGACGCGTCTTTCGATGAGTTCCTCGATGCCGAGGCTTTCGCGCAGGGCACGGTCATGGCGACGGACGATTTCATCGAAGGCATCACCGCCTTTCGCGAGAAGCGCCGCCCGAAGTTCAAGGGGAGTTAAGCGCTTTTGGTGCGCGGCCAGGGACGACGCGAACCTTGCGTGGGGCGGCAATCCAGATCGCGACGGCGGCTACGAGGCAGCAGACGATGATGAGCCAGAAGGCCGCTCGGTAGCTGCCGGTTGCATCGTAGATTTCGCCGGCGAGCCATGGTCCGGCTGCGCCGCCGCTGATCAGTGCGATGGTGATGGTGCCGAAGATGGAACCGTAGTGCGGGCCTTCGAAGATCTCGGCGACGATCGCACCCATGACCGAGGTCAGCGCGTAACCGAGAAATCCTTGTGCGGCCACCATGATGTAGAGCAGCGTCAGCGATGGCGAATGCTCAAGTGCCAGAAGCGCGGCGTAGGAGATCACGAAGCCGAGGCAGCCGGCAGTCCAGATCCACTCGCGGCCGATGCGATCCGACAGTGCGCCGAGCAGAATCTGGCCGGGAATGGCGGCAATGGCGACGGCGCCGAGCGCCCACGCAGCAACGACCGGCGAAAAGCCGACCTCGATGAGATACTTCGTCTGGTGCACCTGCACGGCGTACCACGCGATGAGCGCCAGGAAGAAACCGAGCACGATCCACCAGAAGCGGGTCGTGCGCACTGCACGTGCGAGCGTCCATTCGGTTGCGGCCCATGCCGCATCGACGATCGTCACGCCATTGCGCTTTGCGGCCGCTTCCGGCGAAACCGTATCACCGTCGGGCATCTGTCCGACATCGGCAGGGCTCTTGGGGATCAGCAGGGCCAGCGGTGCGATAACGACGAGCACGAGCACGCCCATGGCCACGCACGATGCACGCCAACCTTCGGAGAGAATGATCGTCTGCAACCACGGCAGCAGGAGGATTGCGCCGACGCCCGCTCCGGCGAATGCGACGCTGATGGCAAGGCCGCGCCTGCGCACGAACCATCTCGGCAGGAATTGCGAGTGGGCCGTGTAGGTCATCATGTTGGCACCCCCGCCGACGGCGATGCCGAGCGTGGCGTAGAGGTGCCAGGGAGACGCCACCCATGGCGCGAGCAGCAAGCCGGAGGACATGAACGCGACGCCCGTCAGGATGACGATGCGAGGGCCGCGCGTGTCGATCACGCGACCGACGATCGGGCTCAGCACGGCCGAAACGAGAAAGCCAAACGAAAACGCCCCGGCCGCGAGGCCGCGATCCCAGCCGAACTCATCGATCAGCGGCGGCATCAGAAGCGAGAAGGCGGTCCTTCCCGTCACGCCGATCGCCATGGTCACGAATGCGATGCCGACGATCAGCCAGCCATAGTAGAACGGCAGGCGCGAGGCCCAGTGTCGGAGGATTTGTGTCATTCGATGCTCAGGGGGCTCGAGCGATGGCGCCGAGGGGCGGCTCGCCTCGGGCGGTCCGTTCGATATTGCTTGCGATGAGGCTTGCCCGTGCCTCGAGCATGCCCTCTGTCCAGCCCGAGATGTGAGGGGTCATGATCAGATTTGGAAGCTCGTGGAATGGTTGTGTTGCAGGTTGCGCGGCCCCGGGGGTCGCGGGATAGCGATACCACACATCGAGCGCGGCGCCGGCCAAGCGGCCGGACGAAAGCGCCTTGTAGAGTGCCATCTCATCGACGATCTCCGCTCGCGCGACATTAATCAGACAGGCCGTCGGCCGCATCAGACCGAGACGCCGGGCATCGAGAAGGCTCCGGGTCCGCGGCGAGAGCGGCAGCGTGATCGCAATAAAGTCGGACTGGCGCAGAATGTCGTCCAGATGCTCAGGTCCGCCAACGAAGGACACGCCCTCGGGAGGGGTCGGCGCTGCCTGGCTCCGGATGGCGCACACCTTCATGTCGAACGCGCGTGCGCGGCGGGCGAGTGCCTCGCCGATGTGGCCATAGCCGAGAATACCGAGCGTTTTGCCGGCAAGTTCCGGCCAGAGCGGCGGCGCAGGTACGCCGATGGCCCACTGGCTCTGCCACACGCCGGCGCGCATCCCGGCATCGAGACGACCGAACGAGCGCGTGAGCGCAATCATTGCACCGATGACGAATTCCGCAATCCCGGTCTCATGCCCGTAGGCGTTCGCAAGATGGAGGCCGGGACGCAGCGCAGCGCGGTCGATCCTGTCAAGGCCGGCACCCGGCACCTGGACCAGTCTGAGGCGCGATGCTGCGTCGGCCATCACGCCGTTGAAACTCATAGAGACCAGCACTTCGGCGTCCGGGAGTTGGGACAGGATGCCAGTTTCGTCGTCCGACACGATCTCGCACGGAATGGACAATTTCGCCCGAACGGGTTCCGCAAGACGGACCGCAAACGAGCCGGCGAACGCAACCTTCATGCAGATAGTTCCATGGTTATAGCGAGCCCGGCAGTGCCGACGCCGTTGCGCGAGCGCCCCGTCGCGCGGCACTATCCACGCGCCCGGTGATCCGATCAACTACATGCCAGGTAATAGTGCCTGCACACCCTTAGTTGGGTCGCGATCAAGCCCGCGACAGGCCGAGCAGGGCTTTCATCGCGCCTGTCGTCGTTGATAAGCCGTCGAAGCGTTGACGGGCCTCGTTGATCTCGCCCGTATGAGCCTGCGCCCATTCAGCGAGCGCAGTGACGGGATCAATCAGAGAGCGGCCCAGCGGCGTGAGCGCGTAGTCCACGCGTGGTGGGATTGTCGGATAGATCGTGCGCTCGATGAGACCGTCCCGCTCGAGTCCGCGGAGCGTGAGGGTCAGCATGCGCTGCGAAATGCCTGCGATCTTTCGCTTCAGCTCATTGAACCGGACCGGCTCGTCGCGAAGCGTGAACACGACCAACAAGCTCCACTTGTCGCCGACGCGATCGAGGATCTCGCGGGTGGCGAGGCAGGCGCTCGCAGTGTGATCGATGTGCGTTGGTGACATGAATGTGCCTTCTTGCGGAGCCCCGACATAGGCACCATTGTAGCTCAAGTATCAAAACGTAACCACCTTGGAGCACGTGCCTGCCGTCGCGCGGGCTGACGTGGCGAGGAACTCGCCGCGCTAGGTCTTTGCGCACCTGCTGCCATCCCATCGGAGCATCTCAATGACCAATATCCTGCTTATTCTTTCCAGCCCCCGCGATGGCTCCCTGTCGTCGCGCCTTGCTGTCGATCTGGCTGCCAGCCTGAAGGCGAAGAAAGACGCAAAAATCAAGGTGCGCGATCTGGCGGCAACGCCGCTCCCGCACATCAGCGACGCTTACATCAGCGGGCGTCTGTTGACCGCCGAGCAGAGGACGACCGATCAGGTCGAGGCGGTGGCTTTCGCCGAGACCCTGGTCGCCGAGCTTGCCGCCGCCGATATCGTGATCATTGGCTCGGGCATGATCAATTTCGGGCTGAGCACGCAACTCAAGGCGTGGTTCGACTACGTGACGTGGCCGGGTGTCACGTTCAGCTACGGTCCGGAAGGGGTTGCCGGCAAAGTCACGGGCAAGAAGGTCTACGTGGTGACGGCGAGCGGGGGCGTGTTCTCGACAGGACCGGCTGCCGCTGTCGACTTCCAGACACCGTACCTTCGGCATCTGCTCGGGTTCATCGGCCTGACGGACGTTGAGCAGATTCAGGTGGAAGGCGTGGCGTTTGGTGCCGATGCGGCCCGTGATGCTGTTGCGAAAGCAAGTGAGGCGATTTCGGCCGTGGCAGAGGCTGCGTGATGCTGCGTGCGATCGTCTCACATGGACGCCGTCCGTGTGAGACGTGCTCATGCGTGGCCTGCCCCGCCGCCGGTGATCAATGGAGCTTTACGGCGGCGCTCTCGCGTCTGCAGAAATTCGCGTAGATGTGGTTGAGGGCTTTATCGATCGCGCGATAGCCCTTGCGGTCGGATGAAACAATCGTCGCGAAGTGCTCGCAGTGTTTCTCCGATTTCTGATACTGGCAATGAACCGGCTTGTCGCCGATCAGGCCGATTTGAAAGCTGCCGTCCGCCTTGAAGATCGTCGGTCGGATCGCCGACATATTATTCAGGTAGTACTCGGTCGTTGTTCCCGACTGGGGATTTTCGCGGCGTATGACGCAATCGCGCTTGTTGAGAACCGACCAGATCTCCATTCCGTCTCTGGCGATCTCGGGATGATCAGGCGGAACCAGCGTTCCATCGCTGGTTTCTTTCAACTCGTCGATCGGGATCAATGCCCGATGCTGCGCGAAAACCCACGCCTCCAGAAGCGATTGGGCACCTGCCGCCGTGGGGACGAGCAATAGGCACGCACCAATGGCGCACGATGCTGAAAATAAACGTGGAAAGTGGGACCTGGACTGCATCGGCAGCCTCCGCCGCTTACTGCAAATTTACCATTCCATCTGATATGTGAGATCATATTTAGACGTATTATAGGAATTCTGTCCTCAATATTATGCGTGCACAGTTAATCCGCGCGGGAAGAAATGCGTTTTGCGCGCCTAAGACGCGCCGATGAGTATGCCTGCGGCGAGCACGAGACCGCCGCCGAGCACGACCTGGAAGGTGGCGCGGCCGAACGGCGTCTCCATGTAGCGGTTCTGGATCCACACGATGGCCCAGAGCTCGATGAAGACGACGATGAGTGCGATGATCGTCGCGATGAAAAAGTCGGGAATGAGATAGGGCAGCGCGTGCCCGAGCCCGCCGATAGCGGTCATGACGCCCGAGGCAATGCCGCGCTTCCAGGGTGAGCCGCGGCCCGAGAGTTTGCCGTCGTCGTGGGCGGCTTCGGTAAAGCCCATGGATATGCCGGCACCGACGGAGGCGGAGAGGCCGACGAGGAAAGTCGTCCACGGGTTCTGCGTCGCGAAGGCTGTGGCGAAGATTGGCGCGAGCGTCGAGACCGAACCGTCCATGAGACCGGCGAGGCCCGGCTGCACCCAGGTGAGCACGAACTGGCGGCGCGCCGCGAAATCCTCCTCCTCGCGGGCGCCATCGCCGAGATGCTTTTCCTCGAGGCTGTCGGCCTTGGCCTGGTGACCGGCCTCGGCGGCGGCAAGATCGCCGAGCAGCTTGCGCGTGTCGGTGTCGGTGGAGCGGCCGGCTGCGGTGACATAGAAATCGTGCGCCTGCCGCTCCATGTCGGCAGCTTCATTGCGGATGGTGTCGAGGTCGAGGTTGGTGACGAGCCAGACGGGACGCCGGGTGTAATAGCCGGCAACGTGCTCACGGCGGATCGGCACGATGAAGTCGCCGAAGCGGCGCTTGTACATCTCGATCAGGCGGCGGCGATGCTCGTTCTCCTCGCCAGCCATTTCCTCGAAGATCGCGGCCGTGGCGGGATACTGGGTCCTGAGCCTCTCCGCGTAGGCCGCGTATATCTGGCCATCCTCCTCCTCGGAGGAGATGGCGAGGGCAAGGATCTCCTGCTCGGTAAGATCGTCGAAACGGCGCTTGCCGGTCGTGGAGATGAGAGAGAGGCGAGAGAGCACAGGGCATGATCCACATTAGAATTGATCTAAGGTGGGTATCGCGCGGATGCGGAGCCGTCAAGGATGCGGTTAGGGGCGGATCGGCCGTGTGATCGGACGTGGCCGCAGGGAATTGGCGAGCCGGTAGAGGAGCAGCGCGGCGACGAGGGCTGCGTAAATGAGCGGCTCGAGCGGCCAGACCTTCACGAGCATGATGAAGTGGAGCGCAGCCGCGGCGGCCGCCAGATAGGCGAGCCGATGCAGCTTGCGCCAGCGCGCACCGAGCCGGCGGATCATTGTGTTGTTGGACGTCGCGGCAAGCGGGATGAGCACCGCGAAGGCCAGCATCCCGATCGTGATGTACGGCCGCTTGATGATGTCGGCGATGATCGAAGGAAGGTCGAGGCCTTTGTCGAGCAGCAGGTAAACTGAGAGGTGCAGCGTCGCGTAGTAGAATGCGAGCAGCCCCAAGGCGCGCCGGAAGCGAATGAGATTTGGCCCGCCGAGCTGCCGTAGCGGCGAGATCGCGAGGCTCGCGATCAGAAAGCGCAGCGCCCAGAGCCCGAGCGCGCGCTCGAGCACATTTTGTGGATCAGCGCCCAGTTGATCGGTCAGACCCAAATAGAAATAGAGCACAGCGGGGACCATGCCGAGCACGTACAGGGCGCGGCGCGCCGGATCGACGCCGAGCACGAGGCGCGAGAGAGGATCCCGCTGGCGTGCGCGCGTAGCTGTCATCAGTAGTTTGCCTTCAAGTCCATGCCGGCGTAGAGGCTCGCCACCTGATCGGCATAGCCGTTGAACGGCAGCGTGGGGCGGCGCTTGACGAACAACCCGCTGCCCTCGCCGATGCGGCGCTCCGTGGCCTGGCTCCAGCGCGGATGATCAACGGCCGGATTGACGTTCGAATAGAAGCCGTATTCGCGCGCGTTCTGCAGGCTCCAGGACGTCTTCGGCTGATTTTCCGTCAGCGAGATACGCACGATCGACTTGATGCTCTTGAAGCCATACTTCCACGGCACGACAAGCCGGATCGGCGCGCCATTCTGGTTGGGCAGCGTCTCGCCATAGAGGCCGACGGCGAGGATCGTCAGCGGGTGCATGGCTTCGTCGAGGCGCAAACCTTCGACATACGGCCACGGCAGAGCCTGGAAGAAGCCTTTCTGGCCCGGCATCTCGGCAGGGCGCACGAGCGTCTCGAAGGCGACGTATTTGGCACTGCCTTGCGGTGAGACGCGCGACAGCACGCTCGCGAGCGGTACGCCGACCCAAGGAATGACCATCGACCATCCTTCGACACAGCGCATGCGATAGATGCGCTCCTCGAGAGCGATATCCTTGATCAGATCGTCGAGATCGTAGTCGGCCGGTTTGTCGACGAGGCCGTCGACTTTCACCTTCCACGGCTTCGTCGTCAGCGTGTGTGCGTACTGGGCCGGATCGTCCTTGTCGGTCCCGAACTCGTAGAAGTTGTTATAGGACGTCACGTCCTTGAGTGGCGTGAGCGTTTCGTCCGTCGAGAGTGGGCTCTTCGTCGCCGGCAGAGACGCAGCAATGGCGTCGAGCGGAAGGGCAGCCGCGGCACCGACGGCTGCGGCGCCAATAAGAAAATCGCGCCGCCGCAAGTAGACGGCGCGATCCGTGATCTCCGAGGGGACGACATCGCTGGAACTGCGGAAGCGGATCAGCATGGCCGGAACTTCCTTCGTGGTCGTTTTGCTGATGGATAAAGCGATGCGCCTGTTTCGGGAAGTGCCGGATGGTAGGCATAACGCTCAATTGAACGGCCGCGGTTTCTTCCGCGATCCGCTAGCAGGAGCAAACGCGCTCTACTTCATTTTCATGTCGCCTGACTTCTTCGACTCGGACTTCATCATGTCCTTTTTCATAGGCTCCTGGGCCTCGGCGGATGCGAGGGCACCAACTGACAGCGCGGTGGCCGCGAGCGCGATGCGAACGATGGCTTTCGACATGGGGTGCTCATTCTCTCAACTCTGATCCATCGGACGCACCGTGCCGCTCCGATACAGTGGAATTCGCAGCGGCACGCTCAGCAGTTACAGCCATCACGGCGTTGTGATAGGTGGAGAGCGCGGCCGTCGCCGATAAGCGGTGCGCGACCGTGTCGAGCCAGATCGGGAGCGTGTCAGCCCTGCAGCAGGTCGAAGAACGCCTGAAGTCCCTGATGATCGGCGCGTTGGCCGGCGACGAGCTATTGTATCGCCGGCTCCTCGCGGATGTTGCCGATCGATTGCGCGCGTACTTCGCCCGCCGCCTCGGCCGCGAGAGCGCCGATGTCGAGGATCTCGTGCAGGAGACCTTGCTCGCCATTCATCAGCGGCGCTTCACATATGAAATCAGCCGCCCTTTCACGGCGTGGCTTCATGCCATCGCGCGGTACAAGCTCATTGACCATCTTCGAAAAAATAAGGTCAGAGCAAGTATCCCAATCGAGGACGCCGACGAACTAGCATTTGAGACAGACGTGCCGGAGCCGAGCGCGGCCCGCCTCGATGTCGAGCAGGTGCTCGGAGAGCTGCCCGCGCGGACGAGCCACTACATTCGCGCCGTCAAGATCGACGGGCGTTCCATTGCCGAGGTCTCCTCGACGCATGGAGTCTCGGAATCCGCGGTGAAGGTCGCCATTCACCGTGGCATGAAACTTCTGGCGCAGCGCTTCAAGGGGACGGATACGCCGTGATCACGACGCCCCAGCTTATCGATTCTCTTGCGGGAGGCCTGCGCGCGGCACCGCAGGGCTTCGTCGTGCGGCGCCTCGCCCTTGGCCTGTGCCTCGGTGCAGCGATCGCGTTGGCGGCTACTCTCTACGCCTGGGGTGTGCGGCCAGACATTGCCGTTGCAGTTCTGTCCTCGTCCTTCTGGCTCAAACTCGCTTACTCTGGAGGCCTTGCTCTTCTGGGCTTTGCCGCCGTTCTGCGCCTCTCGCGTCCGGACGGACATGTCGCGCCCATGATATGGATCGGATTGGCGCTGGTGATCCTGGTCATGGCGGGGCTCGCCGCGGTCGAGCTCTGGCGTGCGCCTGCGAGCGCGTATCGCCATCTGGTGATGGGATCTACTGCCGCGGCCTGTCCTTGGCTCATCGCACTCCTGGCGGTGCCGATCATGGGCATCACGTTCTGGATGTTGCGCACGATGGCGCCGACACAGCTCACGCTGGCAGGCGCGGTCGCAGGGCTGACTGCCGGTGCTTCTGCTGCACTCGTCTATGCATTCTCCTGCGACGAGAGCGCATTGCCCTTCGTTCTGATCTGGTACGGGCTCGGCATTGCGTTACCGACTCTGGCCGGCGCGATGCTCGGCCGCCTTGCGCTGCGGTGGTGAAGGCTTTAGTCGAAGCCATGTCAGTGAGGCCGGCGTTGCTGTTTACGTCAGCGTCAGGAAGTGGCGGACTTGCATCGCAGTGTTAGGTATGAGTAGCTGCCAACCGCATCGCGACGATCCGCGGGTTGTTGGTAAATGGTACTGGGTGGGTAGTGGGGAAGTTGTCGGGTGCACCATCCTGGGCCTAGTCTTGAGTACCGTGCTGAGATCGACGGCCTGAGAGCCCTCGCGGTACTCCCAGTCATTTTCTTTCATGCTGGTTTCGAGATCTTCAAGGGTGGCTATGTAGGCGTCGATATTTTTTTTGTGATAAGCGGCTATTTGATCACAAGCATTATCCAGAGCGAGATCGGAAACCATTCGTTCTCGATCATTAAGTTCTACGAGCGTCGCGCGCGGCGGATCATTCCAGCACTCGTGCTCGTCGCTATTGTCAGCATCCCGTTCGCCTGGATGTGGATGTTGGCCAGCGAGCTCAAGGATTTTGGCCAAAGCGTCATCTCGGTAGGACTATTCTCCTCCAACATCTTATTCTGGCTTGAGACTGGCTACTTCGAAGCGCCGGCAGAGACCAAGCCGCTACTGCATACATGGTCGCTCGCTATCGAAGAGCAGTTCTATATCTTCTTTCCGCTCGTGCTGCTCATGTTACGGCACGCCTCGCGACAGAGGAGGCTGGTGACAATCGCGACACTCACTGTGGTCAGCCTGGCTTTGGCTGAATGGGGCGGCCGGGTCGCGCCATCCGCAACATTCTATTTGCTGCCGACGCGCGCTTGGGAATTGGGAATCGGAGCACTGGTCGCTCTGAGCGCACCCTCGTGGAGCCGTGTGCACGCCTTCGTGAGCGAGACCACGTCTGCCATCGGCTTGGCTCTCATCTTGTTTGCAGTGTTCGCCTTCGACAGCACGACCTCGTTCCCGAGCCTTGCAGGGTTAGTACCTGTCCTCGGGACAGCGGCCGTGATCATCTTTGCAACACCGGCAACCGTGGTGGGGCGTTTACTTGGTCTTCGAGCATTCGTCGGCATAGGCCTCATCAGCTACAGCGCCTATCTGTGGCATCAACCGATACTTGTGTTCGCACGCACGCGGCTGTCAGGCGGCGAAATAGCGCCACTCATGTATGGAATTTTGATACTTCTCACGCTGGTGCTTGCCTTCGTTACTTGGAAATTTGTCGAGCTGCCTTTCAGGCGTCGCGCCTTGATCGGCCGTAACCAGATCTTCATGGGAACAGGTCTCGCCGGATGCGTGCTGCTCGCGATCGGCGTGTTTTTTCACATGACGAATGGGCTCCCAGGCCGACAGCCGGAGATCCAGGCATTTGCTCGCTGGTTTCGCGACATGAGCCCGAATCCATTGAAGTGCCGCATCGCTAGTGCGTCCCGCGCCCTGACTGATCCGGAGTGCATTTATGGCAAGGGTGACGGTGATCCGTTGGATATCTGGGGAGACAGCCATGGCGTCGAGCTGGCATGGCAACTCACGAGCAGGCTGGAGCCCTATCGCCTGCGCGTCAGGGAAATCATTCACGCCGGCTGCATACCAATCGACGGCCATGAGGCGGCTCACGAAGGTCGCACGTGTGTAAGCTATCGCTCGCGCGTCTTCGACCATTTGCATGGGGTGCAGTCGAGCGCGCCGCTTATCATCGTCGGCAGATGGGGATGGGAATTCGATCCCAAGCCATTCGACAATGGTGAAGGAGGGCGGGAGCCGGGAGGCGCTCCCATTACGCTCAGTCGTGAGCGGATCGACGAGATTGGGCGTCAACTGCGGACGACGATCCAAACTTTCCTAGAGGCGGGACGCAGGGTGGTGCTAGTATATCCGATCCCTGAGGTCGGCTGGCACGTCCCAAATCAAATTCGCCGTCTCATTCTTTTCCACTCGCCTCGAGAGAAGCCACTGTCGACCAGCTATCAGGTGTATCGCGCGCGCGTTCAGGCAGCAGTCGAGCAACTTGATTCGGTGCCGACCCATCCCAACCTGATCAGAGTTCGCCCCTCCGACATACTATGCAATACCTTTCTGCCCGACCGCTGCAGCGCGGAAGTCGACGGTGCGCCGCTCTACTATGACTACACCCACCTCAACAGCGTTGGGGGCGGCTTGTTGTCCGACGCAATTGTCGATCAGATGGCGCGACGCGGCTGGCTGGGACAGCCCATATCCGGTCGGGTAAGTAGATAGCGCGCCGGTCGGTAGCGCTTGATGACTGGATGCACCCTAATCCCCAGCGATAGAGAGCCAGCCGTGCAGCAGCGATCGCTGCGAAAGCGAATAGCTCCAGTAGTGCCCCTGTGCGGGCTGGTCGTATTGGCGGCTGATGGGGAGCCCAGCGAGGTGGCAGTAGAGCAGCGTGCCGACGCCGCCGTGGGCGACGATTGCGATGTCGCCTGCTGCGGCCGTCGCAATCGTCTCGAAGGCTGCGAGCACGCGCTGCTGTGCATCGATCGCGCGTTCCCAGCCGCGCACGCTCTCGTCCGGTCGGGCAAAGAAAGCGTCGGCGACGCGCTGGAATTCATCGGGCTGCAGGAAGCCCGTCGCGCTGCGGTCGTTCTCATCGAGACCGCGATGGACCGAGACCGGCAGGCAATGCGCTGCGGCAAGAATACCGGCGGCCTCGATGGCCTTTGTCTCAGTGCTGGCCCAAACGGCTTCGATGCCGGCCATGGCCGGTGAAGCGGCGAACGCACGCATTTTTGCGATGCCGAGGTCGCTCAGATGCCAGCGCGGGACCGGCCGCCCGGGATCGATGACCACTTCGGGGTGGGTGATGAAGTGGACGGCCGACACAGTGGACACCACTCAGCCCGAGAGGATGAAATCGCGCATGACGGCGAAGGTCCGCGCAGGATTGTCGACGTGCAGCAGATGTCCGCAATCGGGAAAGTGCTGGAAGCTTACGAGATGCGGCGGGAGAGATTGCGCGATCGTTTCGCTAAAGGCGATCGGCATGATGGGATCATCTTCCCCGCCCAGGACCAGCACGGGACAGGCCACTCTTGAAAGAGCCTGCCGGAAGTCCAAACGACCATGCTCATTGTGCGGGCCGTTGAAGTGCATGGCGACGGCCGTATTCATGATTGCGCGGGACATGCCGCTCTCGACATCCCGACGCCGGCGATAGAATGGTACGCACTGCTCGATGTAGCGCGCGCGTCCCTCCGGCGTCGGATGCGTCCAATAGCTCTCCGCGATATCGCGGATGCCGGGGCCACCGAGCCGGCCGAAGGTCTCGAAGATGGTCGCGAAATCGACCTTGGCTGCCGTGCTCATCAGGATGAGTTTGCCCGGATGGTCGGGATATCGGGTCGCGTAGGCTTGCGCGACATAGCCGCCGAAGGACATGCCGCAGACGATGGGTTTGGTAATGCCGAGCGCATCGCACAGCCCTTTGACGTCTTCGCCCCATTGGGCGAGATGCCAGGTCGCGGGATCACTGCCCATGCTGCGCCCATTCCCCCGATGATCGTAGTAGACGATCTGGGCAGAGTCGCTCAGCGCAGAGAAGGACGGCTTGAAGCCCGTGTGATCGAAGCCAGGGCCGCCGTGCAGGAGCACGAGGGTCGGCTTCTCCCGCATCCGGTCCCCATCAGGCACCAGACCGGCATTCTCGACGTCGATATAGAGTTCGACACCGTTCACGCTGACGTGCATCGGACGCCCTTCACGGCAATGCTGCGGCGAACACCGAGCTTATGATCTCTTCTCCGGTTCCCGGCTCTTGGTAGGAGGCTCTGTCTCCCCCGCGCGTTCGCGGAGTGGGAGCTGCAGCAGGGCCTTGGGTGCCGGGAGCTTGGTCTTGGGTTTCGGTGGCATCTTGGCGAGCTGGCGCACGGCGCGAGAGGCCGCGACCTCGCCGTCGTTCGCATAAGCCTCGTGATTGCGCTCGA
>JAEZAW010000225.1 GCA_023430315.1 Pseudomonadota bacterium
GTGTCTACATCAGCCCGCACACGGGGATGCTCCAGCTCCTCACCACCTTCCAGGGCGCGCTGCGTCTCGTCACGCTCAATCGCTTCCAGCGGGGCAGCGACAAGCTGCGCGGCGTCATTCTTACGCAGAGCGACCGCGAGCGCTTCTACCAGCCCGCCGTGTCCGCGATCTTCCTGCAGAAGCTTTCGGGCCGCCAGCGGCTTTCGGAGCTCGAAAAGCGAATCGGCGTTCTAGAAGAAAACCACGCGGACTTCGGTGCGGCTCAGGCCGAGATCGAGGAGATCGAAACTTCGGCCATCTTCCTCGCCGGGCCGGTCGAGAAGAAATAGCGGGGTTAGTTCTCGCCGACGCGAGTCAGATTTGCGCGCGCGTCGGGATGCCCTGGCTGGATCTCGAGTGCCGCACGGTAATCCCGGATGGCCGCCTGAAGATCGCCCTTGCCTTCCCAGGCGCGACCACGCTCCACGAACGCTTCGGGCGAGCGGCGGAAGATATCGATCGCCTTATCGGCATCGGTGATTGCCTTGTCGAAGGCGCCCGTCTCGACATGGCTGCGCGCCCTGCGGATGTAGGCGAGCTGATTGCGCGGCTCCAACCCCGTGACCATGTCGAGATCCTGGATAGCCGCACGATGATCGCCTTTGCCGGCCAAAAGATCGGCGCGCAGACTGAGCGCCGACGTCATGCGCGGATTGATCTCGATAGCGCGGTTGGCATCCTCGATCGCACGATCGGTCTGACCGCCGTCCGACTGATTGAGCCGCGCGCGATTGAACAGCGCGAGCGCATAGCGGGAATTGATCTCGATGGCCTTGTCGAAGTCCGTGCGCGCCGCCGGGTACTCCTTGTTCATCATCCGCGAGAGGCCACGATTATTGTAGAGAAAGGCATCGCTCGGGCGCATGTCGATGGCACTGCTGTAGTCCTCGATGGCCCGCGCGTAGGCGCGCATGGAATGGAGCGCATAGCCGCGTTGGGCGTGGGCGCGCCACTCTTTGGGATCGAGTTCGATCGCACGCGACAGGTCCGTGATGGCGAGCCCGAACTCCCGCGTCTGATTTCGCGCCCACCCGCGCACGAAGTAGGCCTCGGCGGCATCAGGATTGCGCTTGATGATCTCGTCACAGGCAATAATGGCCTGAGCGTGGGGACGGTCGACACGGCACGACGTCGAGCTGAGATCGGGGCGCGAAGCTGGCGCACGGGTCGTTTCGTTCGGCGTTGTCGCCGAAGGTGGCGGCTGGCGGGCCGCGACGTCGGTCTCGCCCGACTTGCCCGATAGCTTGTCGAGACGCTTTCGCATTTTCGCAACGATGTCATCGATGCTTTCGCGACTGGCGTCACGCGGTGCGCTCGGCGTGTCGGTCGGCGGCGGCACGGACGCCGGCGGATCAGCGGAAGGAGGGAGAGCATAGGGCTGCTTGCCGGTCGCCCGCTCCATGCTGCGCCGCGCCTGCTCCATGATCTCGTTCGGCTTGAAGGGTTTGGTCTCCGGCTCCCGCGACGGCAAAGCGTGCGACGGCGGCGGCCGATCGGGCAGCGATGGATGGCGCGGCAGGGTCGTGGGCTCTGAAGGTTGCGGAGGAGGGGCTTTGTCGGCCGACTCCTGGGAGCGGCGCATGGCCTCGCGCGCAGCCTTGAGCTTCTCTTCGACCGACTTGAGACGGGCCGCTTCCTGATCCGATGCCCGCTTCTCAGCCTCCTTCCGCGAAGCCTCTATTCGATCCGTAATCTTTCGTGCTTCTTCGCGGCGGCGTGCTTCCTCTTGCTCAGCGCGTTTGCGTGCCTCTTCCTGCTCGGCAGCTTCGCGCTCGGCAGCCTTTCGCTCTTCCTCCTTGCGTTCGATGGCCCTGCGCTGCGCTTCGCGACGGGCATCGGACTGACCCGGTAGCGACCACACGCCGAGCACGTTCGTCGCGCTGAGAACTAGAACGAGCGCAATGCCCAGCACAATGAGGAAGCGCGCCGGCGACGTGCCGCGATCACCGAGGGAAACCGAATTATCCTCGAGCGTCGACCGCGAGCGCCGCTCAGGCCGCGCTCTCTGACCTGTCGGCTCGCCTGCGCCGACCGCTGCATCCGGCCTTGGATCGCTCTCGGTCATGGCTTCTCACCGAGCCTCGTCAGGTTCTCGCGCGCGGTAGAAAACTTCTGATCGGCATCGAGCGCGCTCCGGTAGTCAGCGATCGCGCGGTCCCGGTTCCCCTGGCGCTCATAGGCGACGCCGCGCGCGTTGAGTGCGCGTGCCGACCTCGGGTTGATCGCGATCGCGCTGTCGAAATCGGCAAGTGCCTTGGCGAGATCCTTCAGTTCGAGATGGCTGAGTCCGCGGTTCTCGAGCGCAAGCGCATACTTGGGGCTGAGCTCTATGGCGCGGTCCAGATCGACGATCGCACTCACATGATCGCTCTTGCTCAAGACATACGTGCGCGCGCGATTATTGTAGGGCACCGCATACTTTGGATCGAGCTCGATGGAACGGTTGAAATCCGCGAGCGCACGCGCATAGTCCTTCGAATCCAGATAAGCGGCGCCGCGATCGTTATGAAAAGTCGGGCTGCGCGGATTCAGCTCGATGGCCTTGTTGTAGTCCACGAAGGCGCGATCGAAATCGCGCAACCGCACATAAGTCAGCGCGCGCTGCGAATAGTATGCGGGCTGTTGCGTGGGACGGAGTTCGATGGCACGCGTGAAATCGGTGAGCGCCCGCTCGGCCTGATTGCGTTCGCGCAGCGCCCACGCGCGGATGAAATAAGCGTCTGCGTAGTCGTTGTGCTTCGCAATGATGGCAGAGCACGCCGGAACGATGGCGGCGATGGGCTTGCTCATCTGGCAGTCCGTCTCCGCGAGGTTCGGCAGCGTTGATGCTGGCGGTGGGCGACGTTCCTCGGCCGCCTTGGATTTTGCGACCTCATCCTTGCCGCGCCGTGCCGCCTCCTCATCGGCTGTCTTGCGCTGTGTCTCGCGATCGAGGGCGAGCTTCTCGGTAGCCCGGCGCTCGGCCTCCCGCTTCTCCTGGGCAATGCGCAACTTGTCGGCCGCGTCTTTCAGCGCGCCCGGTCGCTTCCGCTCGGCCTCCTCGCGCGCAACCTGCTGGCCCGGCGACTCCCAGAGCCCCGCATAGTTCGAGCCGAACACCAGGATCGCAATACCGAGCACGCCAGTCACGACCAAGCGCCCAAGTCTCGAGTCGCGCTCGGTAGCAACACGACTATCGGCACCGCCGAGCGGCCGGGCGTGATACCTCGCGTGCGGCTGCACCACGGACACGCGGGGCTTCGGCACATGTGGCACATGCGGTACGCTCGCGCTCTTGGGCGCGGCTTCAGGCTTGGTCTGGCTCTTTTGAACGGCGCGCGCCTGTTCGGGTTTGGCAATCAGAGCGCCAGCTGCCTGCGCGATTCCCCACTTGGATGGCCCCGGCTTGGATGACCCGGCACCCCACTTGGATGATTTCTGGCTACTCATGGACCGGTCCGTCTCCGGCAGAATTGGCGGGGCGCCGCCCCCGATGATTCGCCCAGCACATGCAAACTGTTGCACCAGGGGCCGAGCCCGCGCAATGGTGCTGCAACGCGCCAGAACTCAGTGATGGCGGAATTAGAACCTAGGGAGAATGAACAAGTGCCATCGCTGGACGGGCGGGTCGCCATTGTCACGGGCTCGGCCCGCAATATCGGGCGCGCGACGGCGCGGATGCTGGCCGGCGAGGGAGCGTCGGTCGTCATTCATGCGCGCAAGGACAAGGAAGGCGTCGACGAGGCCGTTGCCTTGCTCGCCGCCGAGGGCGCGACCGTGATCGGCCATATCGCCGATGTCTCGACGGAAGCCGGCGCGCAAAGCCTGATCGACGCCGCCGTTGCCCGCTTCGGACGCGTGGACATTCTCGTCAACAACGCCGCTATCCGACGCAATACGCCGCTCGTCGAGATGTCCTATGCCGAATGGCGCGAAGTGCTCGCGAATAGCCTCGATTGCGCCTTTCTGTGCACGCGCTACGCGGCGCCGCACATGATCAAGGGCGGCTGGGGTCGCATCGTCAACATCGGCGGCATTTCCATGTTCAAGGGCACGCCGGGGCGCACGCACGTCTCCGCCGCCAAGGCCGGCATGATCGGCATGGCCCGCTCGCTCGCCTCGGAATTGGGACCACACGGCATCACCGTGAACGTCGTCGCGCCCGGCGCCATCGACACCGTGCGCAGCGGCGCGGCAGGCGTCCGGCCCGCGAGCACGACCGCGATGTCAAATCCCGTGGGACGCGACGGGCGCCCCGAGGAGATCGCCCATATCGTCACCATGCTCTGCCGGCCGGATGCGGCCTACACCACCGGCCAGACCATCGAGGTGAATGGCGGCGCCCACTACTGACTGTGGTCCAGCCAGCGGGTCGCAGTTGAAAGCGCCTCCTGCGGCCGCTAAGACTGCGGACCATGCTGCTTCGTGCGTTCATATTCCGCCCCGGGCGAATTCGCGTCCCGGTTGCCTCCGGGCACCGGGTCAGGGCACATCTGCGCGTCAGAAGTGCACGTGAAATCAACGCGTAAGGATCGCCGGACGCTTCGCGGGCCGGCACCATAACGATCAGAGACGGAGCGCGTCCCGCGCGGGCCGCTTCCCGACCGTCCGAGCCCCCGAGGCTGACCTCATGACCGACACGACGACCGACACCCGCGACTGGAGCAAGACGCTCTACCTGCCAGAGACAGCATTTCCCATGCGTGCCGGGCTTCCGCAGATGGAGCCCAAGATGCTCGAGCGGTGGGCGCGGATCCGCCTCTACGACAAGCTCCGCGAGAGCGCGAAAGGGCGCCCAAAGTTCGTCCTCCACGACGGCCCGCCCTACGCAAACGGCAACATCCATATCGGCCATGCGCTCAACAAGATCCTCAAGGACCTCGTGACGCGCTCGCAGCAGATGCTGGGTCACGATTCCAATTACGTGCCGGGCTGGGACTGCCACGGCCTCCCGATCGAGTGGAAGATCGAGGAGGAGTACATGGCCAAGGGCAAGGCCAAGCCGAACCTCAAGGACCCGGCGGCCATGAAGGCTTTCCGGGCCGAGTGCCGCGCGTTCGCCGAGCATTGGCTGAATGTACAGCGCGAAGAGTTCAAGCGGCTCGGCGTCGAGGGCGACTGGGATCATCACTACACGACGATGACCTTTCCGGCCGAGGCGCAGATCTCGCGCGAGCTGATCAAGTTCGCGGAGACGGGCCAGCTATACCGCGGCTCGAAACCGGTCATGTGGTCGGTCGTCGAGAAGACAGCACTCGCCGAAGCGGAGGTCGAATATCACGACTATCAGTCGGACATGGTGTGGGTGAAGTTTCCGATAGACCGGGACAGAACTGCTTTTGCCCCTCTCGTCAATGCGCACGAAATGAAGGCGATGGATGCGCTAGAGATCCTGCGCTCCTCATCAGTGGTGATCTGGACGACAACGCCGTGGACAATCCCGGGAAACCGCGCCATCTCCTTCAATAGGAAACTCGCCTATGGCGTCTACGAGGTGACTGCAAGCCCTGATGGCAATTGGGCTAAGGTTGGAGATAAATTTATCCTGGCGGACAAGCTCGCCGACGATGTGATGAAGTCGGCGAAAGTCGGTGCATTTGAGAAGCGGCTGTCGCTCAAGAATTACGATCTGACGAGCATCACCTGTACTCATCCGCTGCGAGATTCTGGGCTTGGCGGCTACCAATTCTTTGTTCCTCTCCTAGATGGAGATCACGTCACCGACGACGCAGGAACGGGCTTCGTGCACACTGCGCCCGGTCATGGCCGCGAGGACTTCGATATTTGGACGCTCTCCACTCGCGAGCTGAACGAGTATGGAATAGACACGACGATCCCCTACACCGTCGACGAGAACGGCGCTTTCACGAAGGACGCGCCGGGCTTCGAGGGCAAGCGCGTCATCACCGACAAGGGCGAGAAGGGTGATGCCAACCAGGCCGTCATCGACGCGCTGGTGAAGGCGGGTATGCTGCTTGCGCGCGGGCGCCTGAAGCACCAGTACCCGCACTCCTGGCGCTCGAAGAAGCCGGTGATCTTCCGCAATACGCCCCAGTGGTTCATCCACATGGACAAGGACATCCCGTACCTGGAGAAGCTCTCGCGCGAGCTGCGCGCGAAGTCGGCTTCGGCCGGCGGCGCGGGCCACAATCAGGCGGTGCCGAAGACGCTGCGCGAAGTCTCGCTGCAGTCGATCCGCGATACCGAGTGGGTGCCGAAGTCCGGCGAGAACCGCATCACGGGCATGATCGAAGCGAAGCCCGACTGGGTCATCTCGCGCCAGCGCGCCTGGGGCGTGCCGATCACCGTGTTCGTGTGCAAAGCCGACGGCGAGGTGCTGGTTGATGCGAAGGTCAACCAGCGCATCTACGACGCCATGTATGCCGAGGGCGCGGATGCGTGGTTCTCGGACGCGGATGGCGCGCGCTTCCTCAAACCCGAGTACAATCCGGCCGACTTCGAGAAGGTCAATGACGTGCTCGACGTGTGGTTCGATTCGGGCAGCACGCACAGCTACGTGCTCAACGATCTGCACTTCCCGAGCCTCATGGGCATCGAGCGTCAGGTCGATGGCGGCCGCGATCGCGTGATGTACCTCGAAGGCTCGGACCAGCACCGCGGCTGGTTTCATTCCTCGCTGATCGAGTCCTCTGGCACGCGCGGGCGCGCGCCGTTCGACGTCGTGCTCACGCACGGCTTCTGCCTCGACGAGAAGGGGCAGAAGATGTCGAAGTCCGTCGGCAACGTGACGGCACCGCAGGACGTCATCAAGACCTCGGGCGCCGACATCCTGCGCTTGTGGGTGGCCGCTTCCGATTATTCGGACGACCTGCGCATCGGGCCGGAGATCCTGAAGAACTTCGTCGAGACCTATCGCAAGATGCGCAACACCATGCGCTGGATGCTCGGCACGCTCGCGCACTACCGGCCCGAGCACGAGGTCAAGGTCGCCGACATGCGGAGGCAGGGGCTGGAGCTCGAGCTCTACATGCTCCATCAGCTCGCGACGCTGGAGCCGGTCGTACGCAAGGCCTATGCCGAATACGACTACAAACGCGTCGTCTCGGCGCTCGCACAGTTCATGAACACCGAGTTGTCGGCCTTCTATTTCGACATCCGCAAGGACGCGCTCTACTGCGATGCGCCGTCGAGCATCCGGCGGCGCGCCGCGCTCACCTGCGTCGAGCACATCTTCCAGTGCGTGACGACGTGGATCGCACCGATCCTCGTGTTCACAGCCGAGGAAGCCTGGCTTCAGCGCTATCCGAGCGAGGACGGCTCGGTGCATGTCGAGTTGTTCAAGGCGGCTCCGCCATCCTGGCGCGACGACGCGCTTGCCCAGAAGTGGGAGCGGGTGCGTCGCGTGCGCTCGGTCGTGACGGGCGCACTCGAAGTCGAGCGGGCGGCAAAGCGGATCGGCTCGAGCCTCGAAGCGGCGCCGGTCGTGCATGTGACCAACGGCGATCTCGGCGCGGCTCTCGCAGGCGTCGATATGGCCGAGGTCTGCATCACATCGAGCATCCGGATTGTCGGCAGCCCGGCGCCCGACGGTGCATTCTCGTTGGCGGACGTATCCGGTGTTGCCGTCGTCCCGGCCCGCGCCGAGGGACGGAAGTGCGCGCGCTCGTGGCGGATCACGACCGACGTCGGCAGCGACCCGGCTTATCCCGATCTCTCCGCCCGCGATGCCGCCGCAATGCGCGAGCTTGATGCAGCATGAGCGACGCCGAGAACGGCATCGTCGTGGAAAATGCGCCGAGCGAGCGACGCGGCTGGCTCTGGGGTGGCCATGCGCCGCTCGGGCTCGCGTTGCTGCTCGCGACGCTGGTGATCGACCAAGTCCACAAGTGGTGGATGCTCAACATCTACGACATCGCCGCGCAGGAGCCGGTGCGGATCACGCCGTTCTTCGATCTCGTGTTCGTCCTGAACAAGGGCATCAGCTACGGGATGCTGTCCCAGGACGGGCACGGGGGGCAGTGGGCGCTCGCCGGATTCGCCGTGCTGACCTCGATCGGGCTCTGGATCTGGCTGGTGCGCGGGCATGTGGGGCCACTCATGGCCGCCTCGCTCGGGCTGATCATCGGCGGCGGTCTCGCCAATGCGGTCGACCGCATCATTCGCGGCGGAGTAGCCGACTTCTTCCACCTCTACGCGTACGGCTGGAGCTGGTACGTCTTCAATCTCGCCGACGTCGCCATAGTTGCCGGGGTCGTGGGGCTGCTATATGAGTCTTTCTGGCCGAATCGTAATGATGCCGCAAAGGGCTCATAGCTAAAGTACTTTCTGCCGTCTGGTGCGCCGGGGGATGGGGCGCCGATTGGCATAGTTGGGGGTGGCAAGGCATGGCCGCGAAAACAGCACGTATCAGCCGCCGCATCCGCGTGGGAATGGCGACCGTCATTTCGGGCGCCGCTTTGCTCGGTGGCTGCGCGGACGGCATCGAGGTCAATAGCCCGCTGCTCAATTCCATCGGTCTCAGCACGGCCGCGCTGTCGAAAAAGGAAGAGCCGAAGCTGCAGCCACGCGCACCGCTCGTCATGCCGCCGAGCACGCAGCGCCTCCCGGAGCCAGGTGCGGCGCCCGCGCCTGCCGCTACCGCAGCAGCCAATCCCGCCTGGCCAAAGGACAGGGACCAGGAACGTGCCGTCGCCGCCGCCCAGAAGAAGTCGCAGCAGGCTGAGCATTGCCGCGACGGCAACTGGAAGGAACGGGCCATGGACGGCGGCGAGAGCCATACCGTCGGGCCCAGCGGCGTCTGCGGCTCGATCTTCGGGGTGATTGGGGACATGTTCAGCGGTCCTCAGCCGGATGCTTCGCCAAGCCCCTGATCGGCGAGCTAGTCTTTCAATATCTGAAAGTTAACGCTCAGTTATTAGCCCAGCCGGCCGTTTAGCCGGCTTGTTGCATTGCGAAATATTCGTTGCTGCGGCGCAAAAGCCGCACTATATTGGGTGCTGATATCCCAGCACCCCCGCCGCGAGGCCATCATGATTTCGCGTCCGTTCGAGCTTCCGGCGACGATGGCCCGCTTCTGGGTCGACAGCTCCATCCAGATGATGCGGACGACCAGTGACTTTTGGGCGGGCGTTCTACTGCCTGCCGGCCGCTCACGGTCGGCTTCCTCGACAGCCTCGCCCTGGTGGATGCCGCCTCAATCGTCGAGTGCCCCTTCAAGCCCGGCCTTCTGGCCCGCAAACGCGGCCGCCAGTGCCTGGATGCCTGCGTGGTCCAATGCGCTGTCGATGTCGGCGGGGGCGATGCCCAGTGCGAGCCCATTCCTGCCATGGCTGCCCACAACAGGCGCCGCATCGACCGGCAATCCGTTCGCCCTATGGCAGCAGATCTGGCTGAATGCCGCGGCGCCGGCCTTCAGTCGCCCTTGGCCGGCGGCTGTCGTCGATACCCCGGCCGTGAACAGTCTCTGGCAGCCCGTTGCTGCCGCCTACCGGACCGCCAATGGCCATGCCATGGCCGCCGTCCTCCGCACGATGGCTGATGTCGTCGAGCCCAAACCGCAGAGCACCATGCCGGCTCAGTACTGGCCGAATACGCTCGGCACGCGCCACTGAGCGGCCATCCATATCAGGCTTTCTGCTCCCAGCGTCCGGCGTCGCTCTGGCGCCAGTAGGTCGCCTTGCATCCCTGCGCACGGACCCGCTGCCATTGCGCACGCGCAGCAGCCAGGGCATCCCCGTCGCGCCCGTCGAAGATCACGACGATGCGTGTATAGCCCGCATAGGCTTCCATATCCGCCCCATCGAGCAGGAAGCGAACGCCCGCGCCGTTGTCATTCTCTTCACCGACAGTCAGCAGAATGGGCTGGCGATCGGGAGCGCCTTCCTTTGCCGTGCCATGCGGGAGGAAGCTGTCCTCGGCATAAGTCCACAAATGTGCGTCGAGCGCCTCGAGGCGTTCTGTACTTCCCACCTGGACGACGGCGCGCCAGCCGCGCTCGAGCGTCCGCTGAAGCAGGCTCGGCAATACCCTTTCGAGCGGCTGGCGCTCGAGGTGATAGAAGAGCACTTCCGTGGCTGCCGTCTCGCTCATGCGCTGGTCCCCGCCGCCTCTTACGCAATGTATCAGAAACCTGCGGCACATCGTGTCGCTTGAAACCGCCGGGCGCGCTCACGTATGCTGCGATCCGCGCGGACCCATGTGAGGGCGGCCTTAGGTGACAGAACAACAGAAGCAGTTTCCCGAGTTCTACGTGACTGCTCCGCAGGCGTGTCCCTACCTGCCAGGGCGGGCGGAGCGCAAGCTCTTCACCCACCTCACCCACGACAAGCCGCGCGCCCTCATCGACAACCTGCTGAAAGGCGGTTTTCGCCGCAGCCAGAACATCGCCTACATGCCTTACTGCGAGGGCTGCCAGGCGTGCGTCTCGGTGCGGGTGCTCGTGAACGAGTTCGAGCCGAGCCGCAGCTTTCGGCGCATCCAGGAGCGCAACGGCGACCTCAAGGCGCGCCGCATTCAGTCCGTCGCGACATCGGAGCACTTCAGTCTCTTCCGCAGCTATATCGATGCCCGCCACGGCGACGGCGGCATGGCCGACATGAGCGTGCTCGACTACGCGATGATGGTCGAGGACTCGATCGTCGATACGTTCCTGACCGAATACCGCGTCGGCCCCGACAAGCCGCATCTCCATCGCGCCGAGAGCGCGCCGCTCAAGGCCGTCGCGCTGTGCGACCAGCTCTCCGACGGCATCTCGATGGTCTACAGCTTCTACGATCCCGACGAGCACATCCGCAGCATCGGCACCTACATGATCCTCGAGCATATCGAGTATGCGCGCCGGCTCGGGCTGCCGTACCTCTATCTCGGCTACTGGATCGAGGGCTCGCGCAAGATGAGCTACAAATCGCGGTTCTTGCCGCAGGAGCGCCTCGGCGGCGACGGCTGGACGCGGGCTTGATGGCGGAAGCGACGCGGCGCATGAAGCTCTGACGAGCGCCTCGGCCGCCGCACATCGCAACAAGGCTTACCAGGACAGAGACGAGCATGGCGGGTGGGCGACCCTTGGAGGTTGCCGCCGAAGGAAGATAGCGCTGGAACACGCGCGACAGGGACGAGACGCAGTCGTGCGCACAGCGCTGCAGAGCGGTGCGCACGAGAGGATGGAATGCAGTGACGGACATCTGGGCCATATTGGCCGACCTGCCGCTGGCAGCTCTTGCAGTGAGAATGAGCGCCGTCGCGGTCTTCATCGTTGTCGTGGCGCTCATATCCGAACGGACGGGGCCATTCTTCGGCGCCATGGTGGCCTCGCTGCCGATCTATACTGGGCCAGTCTTCGTATTCCTCGCGCTCGACCATCCGCCGGCGTTCCTGCAGCGCGTCGCGACGGCATCCGTGGCGGCGTTCGCTGTCATTCCTGTCTATCTGATGATTTACGGGTCGCTGGCCCACGCCGGCAGATCTATGCTTTTGAGCCTCACCGCAGGGTTGGGTGCCTGGCTGGTGTGCGCCGTGTTCGTGCAGATTTACGAATGGTCGCTGCCCGAAGCCGTTCTTTTTGCCATTCCGATATTCGCAGCTTCGCTGCTACTCGCACCGCGCTTCATGGATGCCGTGCCGTTGAAAGCCAGCCCACGCTCATGGGTCGATCTGTTTGTCCGCGTGCTACTCGTGACGATCGTCGTCGGTATCGTGAACGCCTCTAGTCCGTTCGTGCCGGTGCAGCTCACAGGCATCCTCTCGATCATGCCGATCGTGATGACCAGCCTCATCGTCGTTCTGCACAACCGTATTGGCGGCCCTGCGGCAGCAGCGCTCTTCGCGCATTCGATCGGCGGCCTCATCGGGATGTTTGCGGCGATCACTCTTGTTGCCGCAACGGTCGTGCCGTGGGGACCGGCGTTGTCGCTCTCGGTCGCACTCGTTATCTGCGTGTCGTGGAACCTGATGCTCATCGCAGCAAAGCGCGGCACCGCACGCTTTCCGCGCCGCCGCTGAGCACGCTTGTCAGTCGACCACGGCCTGACACTCGATCTCGACCTTCATGCGCGGATCGACGAGCCCCTTCACCTCGACCAGCGTCGAGGCCGGCCGGTGCTCGCCGAAGTAGGCAATGCGGCGTGGATTGATGGACGCCCGCTCGCTGATGTCGGTCATGAAGACCTGCACCTTCGTCACATGCTCCGGGCCGGCGCCGGCGGCCTTGAGGCATTCATCCATTGTGTCCATGGCAATGTCGAACTGCGCGACTGTATCCGGCGGAATGTGACCGTTGGCCTCCATGCCGACGACGCCCGACACCCACACGAGATTGCCGGCCCGGACGACATGGCAGTAGTGACTGACCGGGGTCATGATGCCCGGAACCATGATGCGCTGGATCATCTCCAATATCTCCCAATGCACTTCGGATCTGCCTCAGCGAACTATAGCGCTCCGCACGTGCGAGTCGATCTTTGGCCGGGCACGCTCTAGGCTTTCACGCTCAGGAGGAAACACCATGATCGAAGAAACGCTCGACATCCAAACCCGCGACGGCGCCATGGAGACCTTCGTCTGCCGGCCGGATCGCGGCACGCATCCCGCCGTGCTGCTGCTGATGGACGCCCCCGGAATCCGCGAAGAGCTGCGCGACATGGCCCGGCGGCTGACCTCGGTCGGATACTGCGTGCTGCTTCCGAACCTCTACTACCGCGCCGGTCGCGACTCGAAGTTCGATCCGGCGATGGTACTCACACATGGCAGTCCCGAGCACACGCGTATGCGCGCTATCCGCACCAAGATGACCATTCCGCCGATCATGGACGACGTCGCAGCGATGATGTCGTTCCTCGATGGTCGCGAGGGCGTGAAGCCGGGCCCTATCGGCGTGCACGGCTACTGCATGAGCGGACCTTACGCGCTCGCCGCCGCCGCGCGCTATCCGGACCGCGTTGCGGCTGCCGCCTCTTTCTACGGCACGTGGCTCGTCAGTGATGCCGTTGAGAGCCCGCATCTCACGCTCGGCAAGGCCAAGGGCGAGCTATACATCGCCTGCGCCGAGATTGACGAGCTGGCGCCGCTGCCGATGGTCGCGGAGCTCAAGAAGCTCTTCGATGCGTCCGGCAATCCGGGCGAGCTCGAAATCTATCCCGGCGTACATCACGGCTTCGGCTTCCCGAACCGCAAGATCTACGACAAGCCCGCCGCCGAGCGACACTGGGAACGTCTCATCGCTCTGTATCGGAGGCGATTGGGCTAGAGCGGCCCGTCAGCTGCAGAACTGTATGAGGCGCCAGCTGGTGACCTTGCACCTCTCGCGGCCGTTCTTGTCGGTGGTGCACGTCCGGTTCGGCTCGCGCCGATAGGAGCAGTAGATGCCGGGCGCGGGAAATCCTTCGTAACCCCGCTCGGGGCGCTTGGTCTTGTACTGCCACTCCTGCGGCTCGATGCGATACCCGTACTGGGCGGCGGCCGGATTGACCGGCGCCGAGACGGCAAGAGCAGCGAGCGCTCCAGCGGCAGCGATGCTGCGTGTAAATCTCTTGGACATGAGGCCCTCACCTCGCACAGTTACCCGTGCTCGCGGGAGGCATGATCCCGCGCACGTATGGGAACACTCACTATATAGGAAGCGTTCCCGGCCCCGCCTAGCAGGCCATCAGCCGATCAGCTTCTGCGCCGTCTCGGCGACGCGCTCGGCGGTGAGCCCGAAGTGGGCGAAGAGCTTGCCCGCCGGCGCGGATGCACCGAAATCCGACAAGCCGATGAAGGCATCGTCCGGCCGTAGCCATTCGCGCCAACCCTGCTCGACGGCCGCTTCGATCGCGACGCGCGGCGCATCACCGAGCACAGCCTGCTGATAGGCCGCTGGCTGTTTGCGGAAAAGCTCGAACGAAGGCAGCGAGACAACTGCCGCCGCGATGCCCTTCGCCGCCAGCTGATCCGCAGCCTTGACGGCGATGCCGATCTCCGAGCCCGTCGCGATCAGCGTGACGGCGCGCTTGCCCTGGGCTTCACGGAGCACGTAGCCGCCCTTGGCACTGAGGTTCTCGCCGAGCGGACCCTTGCGCACGTTCGGCACATTCTGCCGCGTGAGCGCGAGCACGGACGGCGTCTCGGTGGATGCCGCAGCGAGCGCCCAGCACTCCGCCGTCTCGACGCCGTCGGCAGGACGGAACACATTCAGATTGGGCATCGCCCGCAGCGCCGCGAGATGCTCGATCGGCTGATGCGTCGGCCCATCTTCGCCGAGGCCGATCGAGTCGTGCGTGAAAACATAGACGACCTGCTGGCGCATGAGCGCCGCCAAGCGGATCGACGGGCGGCAGTAATCGGAGAACACGAGGAACGTGCCACCGTACGGAATGAGGCCGCCGTAAAGCGCCATGCCGTTCATGGCCGCGGCCATGCCGTGCTCGCGAATGCCGTAGTAGAGATAGCTGCCGGAGAAGTCGCCTTTCACGATCGGCTTCTGCGACTTCGCCTTCGTGTTGTTGGAGCCCGTGAGATCCGCTGAGCCGCCGATAAGCGCCGGCTGCACCGCGACGAGCGCCTCCAGCGAGCGCTCGGACCATACGCGCGGCGCCCGCTCGGGCGTTTCGGCTGCCGCCGCCTCGCGCAGATGCACGACCGCGGTATTCACATCCGCCGCACGCGCCGCTGCAGGATTCTCGAAGGCCTCGCGTGCACGCGCATCGAGCTTCTTCCAGCTCTGCTCCCAGACCTCGCGCACCGCACGTCCGCGCGAACCAGCCGCGCGCCATGCGCTGAGAACATCAGCGGGGACCTCGAACGGCGCGCTCTTCCAGCCGAGCTTCTCGCGCGTGCCGGCGATCTCTTCCGCTCCGAGCGGCGAGCCGTGCGTCGAAGCCGTGCCGGCCTTCTTCGGCGCGCCATAGCCGATCACGGTCTTGCAGGCGATGAGCCACGGCTTGCTGTCGTCGGCACGCGCGGTGGCAAGCGCCTTGCGCACGGCGTCCATGTCGTGGCCATCGATGGCAAGCGTGTTCCAGCCGGCAGCCTTGAAGCGCCCGATCTGATCCTCGCTCGTCGAGAGCGTCGTCGGCCCGTCGATCGAAATGCCGTTGTCGTCGAAGAGCACGATGAGGCGCCCGAGACCGAGATGCCCCGCGAGACCGATCGCCTCCTGCGAGATGCCTTCCATGAGGCAGCCGTCGCCGGCAATGACGTATGTGCGATTGTCGAACAGCTCGCCATGGCGCGCATTCCAGATGCGCTCGGCGATCGCCATGCCGACGGCATTGCCAAGACCCTGGCCGAGCGGCCCCGTCGTCGTCTCGATGCCCTCGGCGTGGCCGTACTCGGGATGGCCGGCTGTCTTCGATCCGAGCTGACGGAAGTTCTTGATCTCCTCGATGCTCATGCCCGGATAGCCGGTCAGATAGAGGAGGGAGTAGAGCAGCATGGAGCCGTGCCCGGCCGAGAGCACGAAGCGATCGCGCGCCGGCCAGCGGGGCGCGGCGGCATCGAACTTCAGCACTTCGGTGAACAGCACGGTCGCCACATCAGCCATGCCCATTGGCATGCCTGGATGGCCGGACTTAGCTGCCTCGACGGCGTCCATTGAGAGCGCCCGGATGGCATTCGCCATCTCGCGGGTCGCGAGCGCGGCCCCCTTCGCCTTGTCAGTCATGCGCGCAGTCCCTGCTCGTTGGCCCCAGACTCGGCGGGGACCGGAAGGATGGCGCACCATTAACGGGGCGAAACGCGGGCGTCCACCATCCTTGGCCGGCTTATCCCGTTCATGCCGTCGCAGCAGCCACGAGATCGCGGAGGCCGCTCAGTGAACGCCGTGTTGCCCCGACCGGGTCATCGGGAACGTGCGTCTCGACCGAAAGGGTCAGTGCCCGCCCCGGCGCCGCGGCAAGGCAGGCCCCGATGAAGGCGCCATAGGGAACATCACCTTCGCCCACGGCCACGTGCCGCCGCCCGGCACCGATCGAGAAATCCTTGAAATGCATGTGATCGACAAACGGCATCAGGGCCGCCATCCGCGCCGCGTCCGGGACAACGCCCTTGGCGTAGATATTACCTATGTCAAGTAGGGCCTTGAGGCGCGGATGGCGCCGCGCCTGCATGAGCGCCATCAGGTCGACCTCGTCCTGGATGTTGCACACCGGCTCGTTTTCAACGTGGAGGACGAGATCTTCGCGCTCCGCGAGGGCCAGCAATTCATCCAAGGCCGCATCGAGATCGGCGAGCTTGAAGCCCTCATGCGTGAGGAAACTGAAGATGCGAATATTGCGCGTGCCGAGCCGATGCGCGGCATCTGCCGTCAGGCGCGCGATATCGCCGAGCGATCGCGAGCCGATCTCAAAGCCGAACTGATCGCCCAATCTGCCGGCAGTGCGCCCCGGTGCCGCCCATTTGAGCAGGGGCGAGGCGAGCCCAACCACCTCGATACCGGCATCGGCGACCTGCCGCGCCACATCCTTCTGCTCATCCGCCGAGAGCGCGAGAAAGTTGCGGCCTTCGATCGACCGCATCTCCAGCGCCCGGACGCCATTTTCGCGCGCGAAAGCAATTGTCTGCGCCAGCGGCGCCTTCAGCTCATCATTGACGAACGCAAATGTGTACTGAGCCGTCATCGCCGCGTTCCGCCGCATCTTGGACCGGTCACCTCTCCCTCCCGCATGATACGAAACAATCTCGCATCCAGATAGAATGCGGTAGAGGCACCATGAGACTAGAGCACGAGCACGATGCCGTGGCCATACGCGCGAGGCTGGCCGCCGGCAGCCGGCCGAATTATCTGCGCGACTGGATCTACGGCGGGATCGACGGCGCCGTCACCACATTCGCGATCATTGCCGGCGTGGTCGGCGCCGGTCTGCAACCCTACGTCATCATCATTCTGGGCTTGGCCAACCTGCTCGCCGATGGTTTCTCCATGGCTGCAAGCAACTATCTCGGCACGCGTGCGGAGCGCGATGAAATCGCAAAGCTCACCGAAATGGAGCAGCGCCATATCCGGCTTGCCCCCGAAGGAGAGCGTTCCGAGATCCGCGAAATCCTTCGCAGCAAGGGGCTCGACGGACAGGTTCTCGATGACGCCGTGAAGGCCATCACCTCGAACACCTCGACTTGGGTCAACATGATGATGGTGGAGGAGCACGGCGTGTCGCGTCAGCGGAGATCGCCTCTCGTGTCCGGAGCGAGCACATTTGCTGCTTTTGCCATCTGTGGCGCGGTCCCTCTCGCCCCCTTCGTCATCGGCGGCGACAACGCGTTCTTTTGGGCATCGGCCCTCGTGGGCCTGACATTCTTCGCTATCGGGGCCGCCAAGAGCTTGTGGTCGCTCGCACCCTGGTGGCGAGCCGGATTGGAGACCCTCGCTGTCGGAGCGAGCGCAGCGGCGCTGGCCTATGTCGTGGGACATGTACTCCAGGGTTTTGCGCCTAGCCTTCCGTGATCCATCATGCGTCGTGAAGGGCGATGAACAGTTCGAGTTCGCTCCGCGTGGGCAGGCCTGCCCGGCTGCCGAGGCGCGTGCACTTCAGGGCCGCCACGGCCGCTGCCCGACGGACATTGGGCTCGATCGGCATACCTTCCGCCACGCCGAGCGCAAAGGCGCCATGAAAGGCATCGCCTGCACCCGTCGTATCGACGACATCGACGTGGAAAGCCGGCTGATGGCCCGTCTGGCCATCGCGCTCGGCCCAGAGATAGCCGCGCGGCCCGAGCGTGACGCCGGCATGGCGCGGGCCATGGCGCAACACCTGCTGCAGGGCATCGGCGTCGCTCATGCCGCGTGCGAACTCGTGCAGAGACGGCGCCGAGAATACTGCGTAATCTACGAGTCCGAGCAGCTCCGGCAGTGCCTCGCGGCCACCGAGATCGGCATCGAGCACGGTCGGCACGCCCTCGCGCCGCGCCCGCGTGAGCACGACCCGCACGGCTTCCAGCCAGCGCAGGTCGCAGAGGACGGCCTTGGCCTCGGAGATGCGCTCGATGGGCAGCCAGCTCGTGCCGGCCGGGATCGAGGTGTCACGCTGCGTGATGATCATACGCTCGCCCTGGCTGTCGACAATGACAGCCGAAGTCGAAGAGCGGGCCTCTTCGAAGGCATGGACGTAACGGACATCCACCTTGTCGGCCTTGAGGCCATTGCGGATGGCAACGCCGGCCTGGTCATCGCCAACGCGGGACCAGAGTTCGGCCTTGGCGCCGAGGCGAGCCGCCGCGACGGACGCGTTAGCAGCCATTCCGCCGCCAACCTCGATATGCTCGAGCGCCCGGATTTTGGTCGGCTCCGGGGGGAAGCTTTCGATCCGGTAGATCCGGTCGAGCGCCGCATGTCCCACGCAGATGAGTGAAACCGGTACTGCCATGGCATTCCGCAGGGTCAGGGCGCGAGCGGCCGAGGAGACACAAACGAGATCGAAATTCGCGGCGTGGTCGGAGGTTCCGAACCAATTCCGGCATTTCGACGATTGCCGGTGCGGATCAGGATCGTGGCAAATGCGCGCGCCACCGCCATTTCGCGGGGCGCCAGCCACACGTCCGAACCGCCGCACAAACAATCACAAGAAGCATAACGCGCGCGGCGAGCCCTGGCCAGCGCGCTCATCGGTCGTGGACAGGCGGCCGCGATGTGACCTTATGCACAGCACCGCGCGCCCATGTCCCAGGACAGGGAGGGGCAAATCGTGCTTCTAAGTGCACATCCAACGCACCGGGGAGGGACCGAAGGCTCCGGCGCGAGAAAAGCAGATCTTCAGTGCCGAGCTTCAGCCACGTCGGGGGACGTCCGTCACCTTGTCTAGTTCAGAGATGTTTGCGACCGCTACGCTGGCGGCGCGCCACAATGCAACAACCGATGTCGCAGCGCTGAAAGCCGAGGCGCGGCGGCTGGCGGCTCATTGCGCCAAGTACCGCGGCGCCGACGCGCGACGCGCGATCATTCAGATCCTGACGACGACGATCCCGTTCGTGGCACTCCTCGTCGCCATGTGGATGACGGTCGACCATGCCTACTGGCTGACGCTCCTGCTCGCCGTGCCGGCTTCCGGTCTGCTGGTCCGCTTCTTCATCATCCAGCACGATTGCGGGCATGGCTCGTTCCTGCCGTCCGCACGCGCCAACGACATGCTCGGGCGCATGATAAGCGTCATGACCATGACGCCGTACGGCCTCTGGCGGCGCGTTCACGCGAAACACCATGCGACCTCGGGCAACCTTGATCGCCGCGGTTTTGGCGACATCAAAACGCTCACGCTCGCGGAATACCGCGCCAGCTCGACGTGGTCCCGGTTGTGCTATCGCCTCTATCGCCATCCGCTGTTCTTGTTCCCAATCGGCGTGCCGTTCTTCTTCGTCGTCCTGCAGCGCACGCCATGGGGGCATCCGCTCGAGCCGAGCGAAGGCTGGCGCAGTGTCGTCGGCCTCAACATCGCAATGATCGCGTTCTATGGGCTCATCGGCGCCGCCATCGGCTACGCCACGCTGGCGTGGATCGTCATGCCCATGATCGTGATGGCATCGGCCCTCGGCGGTTGGCTGTTCTTCATCCAGCATCAGTTCGAAGACGGTCACTGGGACGCCAGCGACGAATGGGACTTCCAGGTCGCGGCGATCCGCGGCTCGTCGTACTACGTGTTGCCGAAGCCGCTCGAATGGTTCACCGGCAACATCGGGCTCCATCACATTCATCACCTTAATAGCGTCATCCCGAACTACCGCCTGAACGATTGCCTCGCGGCGTCGCCCGAGTTCCAGGCCATGAATCGCGTGACGCTGTGGGAGAGCCTCAAATGCGCGAAGCTCGCCGTCTGGGATGAAGCGGAGCGCAGACTGCTCACGTTCCGCGAAGCACACGCGGCAATGAGCACTGCTGCTGCGCGGTGACGCGCGATCGCCAACCATTTGCAACTACTTGTAAAAATTTACTGATCGATTGATTTCGAGCGCGCTTGCGTGTTCATGGGGCTCAACGCGCGTCCCGGCGCGTAGCGCAAGCGTTGTCCCACGAAGCACACATGCACACCATCGAAGCACGCTCCAGCAGAATGGCCATCGCGAGCATTGCGATCGCGTGCGTCGTGCTCGGCATCAAGTATCTGGCCTACTGGACGACCGACAGCGTCGCCCTCTTTTCCGATGCGCTCGAGAGCATCGTCAATGTCGTCACTGCAGTCGTCGCGTTCCTCGCAGTGCGCATCAGTGCGCGGCCAGCCGATCGGCGGCACCAGTTCGGCCATCACAAGGCGGAGTACTTCTCTGCCGTCATCGAAGGCGTGCTCATCATCCTCGCTGCGCTGCTGATCCTGCACGCCGCGTGGCAGGCACTGCGCGAGCCGCGCGCCATTACAGAGCCTTGGCTCGGTCTCGCCATCAGCGGCGTGGCGACTACGATCAACGCCGCATGGTCATGGGCGCTCGTGAGCTACGGCAGGCGCTGGCGCTCGCCGGCACTCGTCGCTGACGGATGGCACCTCTTCTCGGATGTCGCCACGTCGGTCGGCGTCATCGTCGGGCTCGCGCTCGCCGTGTTTACCGGATGGACGATCCTCGACCCGGTGATGGCGGCACTCGTCGCGGTCAACATCATCGTCGCCGGCTGGCGTGTCATGAGCTCGTCGATCAGCGGCCTCATGGACGAGGCCGTCGACGGCGACATCGGCCGCCGCATCCGTGCCGTCATTTCAGAAAGTGCCGAAGGCGCAATCGAAGCTCACGACATCCGCACGCGCACGGCCGGACGCGCGACCTTCATCGACTTCCACCTCGTGGTGCCGGGCAAGATGAGCGTCGCCGATGCGCATCGCATTTGCGACCGCATCGAACAGGCAATCGAAGCCGAGATAGAGGGCGCCGAGGTCGTCATTCACGTCGAGCCGGAGGGCGAAGCCCGCCATCGCGGTGTGCTCGTCGTCTGAACGACTAAACCGACAGCGACGTGGCCTCGCCGTGCTCGTTCACATAAGCAATGCGGACCATGTTGGTCGTGCCCGGTGAGCCGAGCGGCACGCCTGCCGTGATGATCACACCGCCGCCGGCGCGAACAAAACCCTCCTCGAAAGCAATGCGGCAGGCCTTCTTGACCATGTCGGCGAGGTTCTCGGGATCGCTCGTCAGCACGCAGTGCACACCCCAGACGGCCGCGAGCCGCCGTGCCGTCGCGACAACCGGCGTCAGGCCGATCACCGGCAGTCCCGGTCGCTCACGCGCGACGCGCAGCGCCGTCGAGCCGGTCGCGGTGAAGCAGATGATGGCCGAGAGCTTCAGCGTGTCGGCAACGGCGTGTGTGGCCGCGGCAATGGCATCGGCAGCCGTTGCCTGCGGCGGCGTGCTCGTCGCATGGACCAGTACGTCGTAGGTCGGGTCCGCCTCGGCCTCGATGGCAATGCGATCCATCATGCCGATCGCCTCGATCGGATACTTGCCGACCGCCGACTCCGCCGACAGCATGATCGCATCGGCGCCATCGAATACCGCCGTCGCAACGTCCGACACCTCGGCACGGGTCGGCACCGGCGAGGTGATCATGCTCTCGAGCATCTGCGTCGCAACGACGACCGGCTTGCCGGCGGCGCGCGCCTTGCGCGTGATCTGCTTCTGCAAGCCCGGCACGCGCTCAACAGGCATCTCGACGCCGAGATCACCGCGCGCGACCATCAGCGCATCCGACTGCGCAATGATCTGATCGAGATCGGCAATTGCGGAGGGCTTCTCGATCTTGGACATGATCGCAGCGCCCTGGCCGATCATGCGGCGGGCCAGGGCCACGTCCTCGCCTCTCTGCACGAACGATAGGCCTACCCAATCGACGCCGAGCTTGAGCACGAAATCGAGGTCGGCCTTGTCCTTGTCGGTCAGCGGATTGATCGGCAGGATCGTGTCGGGCATGGAAATGCCCTTGCGGCTCGCGAGCGGTCCACCGACGACCACCTCCGCGGCAATGCGTGAGGGCGCAACCTCGACGACGCGCATCCGGATCTTGCCATCGTCGAGCAGCAGCGTATGACCTGTCTCGACGCCGTCGAAGATCTGGGGATGAGGCAGGAACACCCGCTGGTCGCTGCCTTCCTGCTCCTGCGTATCGAAGATGTAGGACTGCCCGGCCTTCAGCTCCACGCGATCGCCCGCAAGCTTGCCGACGCGGAACTTCGGGCCCTGCAGGTCCGCGAGAATGCCGATGGGACGGCCGTGCTTCGCCTCGGCAGCACGGACCGCGCTGTGCAGGCCGCGCACCATGTCGAAGCTCGAATGGCTCATGTTGATGCGGAAGACATCGACACCGGCCAGGAAATAGCTCTCGATCACCT
The DNA here is from genome assembly GCA_023430315.1 of Pseudomonadota bacterium. Lineage (GTDB taxonomy): Bacteria > Pseudomonadota > Alphaproteobacteria > Rhizobiales > Hyphomicrobiaceae. The sequence goes on from JAEZAW010000225.1 coordinate 22,248, forward strand.
CGGGCGCCGACGACGCAGGCCCGAGCGTCGCGAGGATCTTCACTCTCCGGTTTCGTCTCATCGTCCCTTCCCGCCGCTGTCGCCTGGATCTGTCAGGCGGATCGTCCAATCAGCCGAGTTCTGAGTATCGACCTCGAAGAAACCCGTCCGCTTGAACCCCCGCGGCAGGCAGTTATCGACACCGCGGATCGTGAAGACTTTGTCAGCAGTGCACATCATGTTGGTGCCGCCCCACTCACCGCCGCGATCGTAATCTATGGCATGCACGTAATAAAAGCGGCTGCCAAGTTTGCCTTTCAACAGTGTCTCACACGTCTGTGACGCGATGTTCCACCAGCCCTCCGTAGCCCAGCCCTTCGGGTCCTGGTAGCCAACCGCGACGCCAATCCGGCTCGATGTCGCATTGCAGAGCTTGAGATCCGCGCGTGCGGTGTCTGCATTGGCCGACATCCCGAGACCAGCTACCAGCAAAACCAGCAACAGGCGGAAGTAGTTCAACGAGAACAGACGAGGCGCGTCACAAGGCGCTCGGCCGCGGTCGGGCCCATCACGTGTTTCGATCATCTGTGTCAGGCCGGCTCGACGAGGATCACGCGGAAATCATTAACGTTTGTATGTGTCGGCCCCGTGTGCACGAGGTCGCCCAGCGCCTCGAACAGGGTCGTGGCGTCGTTGTTATCGAGGGCCTTTCGGGCGTCGGCGTGGCGTTCTTGGGCTCGGGCGAGCGTATCAGGGCCGATCACAGCGCCCGCGGGGTCCGAGACCTGGCCATCACCGCCGTCGATCCCGTCCGTATCCGCACCAAGTGCCGACACCCCGGGGAGACCATCGAGGGCACAGGCGAGCGCCAGAGCATATTCCTGACTGCGCCCGCCCCGTCCGGCCCGATTGCGCACCGTAACTTCGAGCTCGCCGCCGCTGATGATCGCGAGACGCCGCCCCGCAGCACGTGCCTTGCGGGCGAGTTCGGCATGGCCGGCCGCGACATCGCGCGCTTCGCCCGTGACCTGATCCCCGAGGTTTTGCACCTCGTAGCCGCGCGATCGGGCGAGCACAGCCGCCGCTTCGAGCGCCGCAACGGGCGTTGCGATTATCCGGTACCGATCGCCGGCAAAGAGTGCCGCACCGGGCTTCGGCGTCTCGTTGGCGGGATCGTCGAGCGCCGCCATGACGGCGTCCGGCACAGGCAGCTCCAGCTCACGCATGCGGGCCGACCGCCGCGCGATTACGGCTCGCGCGTCCGCAAGCGTCGTCGGATCGGGCACGGTCGGCCCGGAACCGATCGTCTCGGGATCGTCACCCGGCACATCCGAGATCGCGAGCGTGATGAACGTGCCGGCCTTTGCCGCAGCCGCCCGGAGCCGACCACCCTTGATGCGCGAGAGGTGGCGGCGCACAGCATTCATCTCGTGGATGTCCGCGCCGGATTTGAGCAGGCCTCGCGTGAGTGCCGTCTTGGCGGCGAGGTCGAGCCCTTCCGCAGGTGCGGCCCACAGAGCTGACGCTCCGCCTGAGAGCAGCACCAGCACCGTGTCGTCCGGTCCCGCCGATCCGGCCACGGCAAGCGCCCGCTCGGCGGCTGCCTGCGAGGTCTGATCTGGCACCGGATGGCGACCTTCGAGAATTTGCAGATGCTCCGGCCGCGAGCCGCTGAAGGCCGCTGCATAACCGGCCGGCGCCGTCGCCACACCCATGAGTCGATCGCCGATGCTAGCCGCGCGATAGTGCGCCTCCGCGACCGAGGCCATCGCGATCGCGGCCTTGCCCGCACTCAGCACGATGAGGCGTCCCTTGGCCGGCACCGGCGGCAGATGCGGCGCGAGGCACGTGCGCGGATGCGCAGCGGCCACGGCCGCGTCGAACATCTCGAGCAGGAGCCCGCGCGCGTCAGCCGACATTGTTTAGAAGCCCTCGAGCGATGAATTGCCGACCACTCCACGTGGTCGGCGATGACCATGCATCAAGCGCCGGAGGCCATCAAGCTCCGAAGGCCGGGCCGAAGCGGTTGGATCGCGGGAAGCCTTTCGGGGCCATGCGACCGGCCTGGGCGCGCTGACCGAGCCACTCCGCCATGTCGCCACTTGCAAGGGTGTAGGTGCGCCCCGCAGCATCGAGCCACGTCAAACCAGCCTTTTTCACGAACGGCCGGATATCCGAGAGCCCACCATCCTTGAAGCGCTGCAGGATGATGCCTTTGCCGCGCGTCATCTCGTTGACCTCGTCGAGGCTGAAGACGAGCATCCGCCGGTTCTCGCCGATCGTCGCGCACATATCGGAGCCCGGCGGCACCGGCACACAGACCCGCGCCTCGGCATCGGCGTCGACGTTCAGCACCTGCTTGCCCTTGCGCGTCGAAGCAACGACCTCATCCTCCGGCACGATGAAGCCGTGCCCGGACGTCGCGCCGACGATCAGCTTGCGGCCCGGCTCGTGAACGAACAGATCCACGATCTCGTGGCTCTCCTCGAGATCGACCATCAGACGCACGGGTTCGCCATGGCCGCGCCCGCCCGGAAGCTGGTTGCCTTCGAGCGTGAAAAACTTGCCGTTCGTGGCGAAGACGATGAGCTTGTCTGTCGTCGAGGCGCGTACGGCGCGCTTCAGGCCATCGCCGTGTTTGAAATCGAGCTTCGACAGATCGTCGGGATGGCCCTTGAGCGCCCGGATCCAGCCCTTCTCGGAGAGAATGACCGTGATCGGCTCCTTCTCGATCAGCGCCTGATCGATATCGACTTCGATGGCGGGCGCATCGGCGAGTTCGGTTCGGCGGCGGCCAAGCTCGGTCTTCTTGGAATAAGCCTCGCGCGTGGCCTTGATCTCGGTCGCAATACGCTCCCACTGCAAGTCTTCCGACTTCAGCAGCGCTTGGATATCGCGCATCTCGCCGGTGAGCTTCGAGTGCTCCGTCCGAATTTCCTGCTCTTCGAGCTTGGACAACGACCGCAAGCGCAAGTTCAGGATGGCTTCAGCCTGCACGTCCGAGAGCTTGAACTTCGCAATCAGCTTGGCCTTGGGCTCATCCTCGAAACGGATGATGCGAATGACCTCGTCGATGTTGAGGTACGCGATCAGGTAGCCGTCGAGCACTTCGAGGCGGTGCCTGATCTTGGCGAGGCGATGCTCCGAGCGCCGGATAAGCACTTCCTGGCGGTGCTCCAGCCAATGCTTGAGCACATCGCGCAGCGAGAGCACGGCGGGAATCTGTCCCGCCGTCAGCACGTTCATGTTGAGACCGAAGCGGGTCTCCAGCTCCGTGACGCGGAACAGGCTCTCCATGAGCACGAGCGGGTCGACCGTGCGGCTCTTCGGCTCCAGGACCAGACGAACGATATCGGAACTCTCGTCGCGCACGTCGCCGAGCAAGGGCAGCTTCTTGGCTTGCAGAAGCTCGGCGATTTTCTCGACGAGCCTCGCCTTCTGCACCTGATAGGGGATCTCGGTGACGACGATCTGATAGCCGCCACGGCCCGTGTCTTCCTTCTCCCAGCGCGCGCGCAAGCGGAAGCCGCCGCGCCCCGTGCGGTACGTCTCGATGATGCTGTCGCGCGGCTCGACGAGGATGCCGCCGGTCGGGAAATCCGGTCCCGGGATGAAGTCGACGAGCTTCTCGACCGTCGCATTCGGATGCTTGATCAGGTGCAGCAGCGCGGCGCACAGCTCGTCGGCATTGTGAGGAGGAATGTTCGTCGCCATGCCAACGGCAATGCCGGATGAACCGTTGGCGAGCAGATTCGGGAAATTGGCGGGGAGGACGACCGGCTCCTTGTTGGTGCCGTCGTAGGTCGCCCGGAAATCGATCGTGTCCTCGTCGATGCCGTCGAGCAACGCCTCGGCGACCCGCGTGAGCCGGCTTTCCGTATAGCGCATGGCCGCCGGGTTATCGCCGTCGATGTTCCCGAAATTCCCCTGGCCATCGACCAGCGGATAGCGGACGGCAAAATCCTGCGCGAGGCGCACGAGCGCGTCGTAGATGGCCTGGTCGCCATGCGGATGGAAGTTACCCATCACCTCGCCGACGATCTTCGCGCACTTCTTGAAGCCCCCCTGGGGATCAAGTTTCAGCTCGCGCATGGCATAGAGGATGCGCCGGTGCACGGGCTTGAGACCGTCGCGCACGTCGGGCAGCGCCCGGTGCAGGATCGTGGACAGCGCGTAGGTCAGATAGCGCTCTTCCAGCGCCTCGCGCAGATTGACGGGTTCAATGGGGCCCGGGCCGGGCAGAATCGGTCTGTCGCTCATAGATGCGGGACTTAGCGCTCCGGCCGGTTTCCCTCAAGTGCCGCGCAGTCACAGAGGCACCGAGCGCACAATTACCGGCCTCCGCTGCGTCTCGCGTCTGCAACGCCCGGTGGAAAATTTGCTTGTGCCAGCGGAGACACCGGTTCCTGCCGTCGGCGTGCGCTAGACTCGGGACGCAAATCACTTCGCTTCAAGCTAAGAGACTGCCTTGGCACCGCCACCGACCGACGCGCCCCTTCATCCGCTGAGCCAGACGATCTGGGTGCAGCGCGCAGGCGGTGCGGTGGCACTGGAGGCGGCACTGGCACAATGCCACGCCGCGGATGCCAGCTTCGTCTATGCCGCCAGCACCAAGCCCGGCACCTTCCGTATCGAAGCCCGCACGCTCAAGGATCTCTCGGCGCGCATTACCCTTTTGACGGCGGCAGCCGGCACCCCGCTCGAGACCGGTCCGGTCGAGATCCAGCCCTGCTGGACGCCGGCGCGGCTCGCCGAGGCGGAGCACCGTCTCGGCGACGCCAAAGGCGACAATGGGGACTTCGCTGTCGTGCGGCTGCGGATCGTCCCGCGGCGCTCGGGCGAGGGAAATGTCTTCGAGAGCGAGTTCGCCGGGCCGCCCGAGATCGACGCCCTGAACGCCGCGGTCGCCCGGGGCGTCGCGCGCGCTTCTGCCGAAGGCGTGGATGGCGAAGGCCGAATCATCGATACGCGCGTCGTTTTCACGGATGGCGCCTTCCATTCGAAGCGATCTACGCCGGCCGGCTTCGAGCAGGCCGCGGTCACCGCTATGCGCGCTGCTTGCCAGACGGCCGGCTTGAGACGCCTCGAGCCGCTCATGGAAATCGAGATCATGGCGGAACGGGATCTCGTGCTCCCGGTGGTCAACGATCTCACTCAGCGAGGTGGCAGCGAATTGCGGCGCAGGCTCGCTTCGAAAGGCGTCGTAGTCGCTGCGGAGCTGCCGATGCGCGCCTATTTGACGTACGAGAATGATCTCGCCGCGCTCACACAATCGCGCGCAAAAATTATCGGCGAGCCGCAGCTCGCTCGTTGGGCCGAAGTCCGCCGTCGCTAATTGAACGCCAGCCACTTTAACCATGGTGCGGGCTTAGCGCGCGCGGCATGGTTAAGACGCACTCATCATGAAGACATTGTTCATGAAATTCCTCTTTGACTACTCCTGCGCCCATTGGTGAGCGGAGAGCGAGGGGATCATGAAGCGGAGTATCGTGTCAGTGGCTGCGGCCATTGCCGTTGCCGCGTTTGCAGTGCCGGCCGAGGCCAAAACATTCCGGTACGCCTTCCAAGGCGACCTGAATGCGCTCGACCCTTATGCTCTGAACGAGACTTTCACGCTCGGCACGCTCAGCAACGCGATGGAGAGCCTCGTCACGCGCGACAAGGACCTCAAGATCGTCCCTGCGCTTGCTGAACGCTGGGAAATCGTCGAGCCGACGCGCTGGCGCTTCCATCTCCGCAAGGGCGTGAAGTTCCACAATGGCGAGGACTTCACCGCCGACGACGTCCTCTTCTCCTTCGAGCGCGCGACGTCGCCTGAATCCAACATCCGTCCTCGTTTCGCCCCCAAACTGAAGGCCGAGAAGGTCGACGCCCATACCGTCGATTTCGTCCTCGCCGTGCCGAACCCGATCCTGCACGCCGAGTGGGACTCCTGGTTCATCATGTCGAAGTCGTGGGCCGAGGCGAACGGCGCGACCAAGGTCCACACCAAGAGCAATCAGCTGAGCCCGTTTGCGCTCAAGGCCAACGGCACCGGCCCCTTCATGGTCGAAAGCCATGAGCCAGGCGTGCGTACGACCTTCAAGCCCAATCCGAACTGGTGGGGTAAGCCCGAGCACAATCTGACGAACGTCGTCTTCCAGACGATCAAGTCGGATGCGACGCGCGTTGCCGCTCTGCTCTCGGGCGAGGTCGACATGATCGATCCTGTGCCCGTGCAGGACATCCCGCGCGTCAAGGCCAGCGCCGGCACCGACGTGATGACCGGCCCGGAGCTGCGCACGATCTTCCTCAATATGGATCAGGTCCGCGACGAGCTGCTGTACTCCGACATCAAGGGCAAGAACCCTTTCAAGGATGCGCGCGTCCGCAAGGCCTTCTACATGGCCATCGATATCGACGCGATCCAGAAGCGGATCATGCGCGGTAACGCGACACCGAACGCCCTCCTGATCTATCCGCCGCTTTTTTCACGCGCGGCCGAGTTCAAGCGCCATCCCTATGATCCGGCAGCCGCGAAGAAGCTCCTCGCCGAGGCCGGCTATCCCAACGGCTTTGCCGTCGAGATGGATTGCCCGAACGACCGCTACGTCAATGACGAAGCGATCTGCCAGGCCACGGTCGTCATGCTCGCCCGCATCGGCGTGAACGTGAAGCTCAACGCCATGCCCAAGGCCCGCTACTTCGACAAGGTCGGCGCGCCGCAGAAGTACGACAGCTCCTTCAATCTGCTCGGCTGGACCGCAAGCTCGCTCGACGGCCTCAACATCCTGCGCTCGATCGCGGGCTGCCGCGATGCCGACGGCAAGGGTGCCACCGCCAACTTCGGCGGCTACTGCAATCCCGTCGTCGATGAGCTTGCGGGCGCGATTACGGTCGAGAACGATGTCCAGAAGCGCGACGAGATGCTGACCAAGGCCTTCCGCACTATTCATGACGAGGTTGGCCTGATCCCCCTCCATCAGCAGGCACTGAGTTGGGGCGTGTCGAAGAAGGTCAGCATGGTTCAGCGGGCCGACAACCGCATTCTCCTTTACTGGGTGAACGTGCAGTAGCCGCCCGGAATGCCGTCGGGGCGCCGATACTTCCGGCGGCCATCCGCGCGCGGACCAGCTAGACCGATGGCCTCGGATACGACAGTATCGGGCCATGGCCAGCCAAGGTTGCGCGCCGCGAGCGCCCCCGGCTGGCAGCACGCCTTTGGTTATGTCCAGCACCGAGCCGTCGGGAGAAGATTTCCATGAAGCTGCGTATCACGACGTTGGCTGCGGCCCTTGCCGTGGCCGTACTGACTGCACCAGCCGAAGCCAAGACGTTCCGCTATGCCTTCCAGGGCGACCTCAACGCCCTTGACCCCTACACGCTCAATGAGACCTTCACGCTCGGTGCCATGGGCAATGTCATGGAGGGGCTCACCAAGCGCGACAAGGATCTGAAGATCATCCCCGGCCTCGCCGAACGCTGGGAGATCGTCGAGCCGACGCGCTGGCGCTTCTATCTCCGCAAGGGTGTGAAGTTCCACGGCGGCGAGCCATTCACGGCCGATGACGTGATTTTCTCCGCCGAGCGCGCCCTCTCGCCCGAGAGCAACATCAAGAGCCGCATCGCTGCCGGTACCAAGCTCGTGAAAGTCGACGATCACACGGTCGATTTCATCACGACCGGGCCCAACCCGATCCTTCATTACGAATGGGACACCTGGTACATCTTCTCGAAGGCATGGTCCGAGGCGAATGGCGCGACTAAGGTCCAGACCAGCTCCAGCCAGCTCAGCCCCTTCACGCTCAAAGCCAACGGCACGGGCCCCTTCATCATTGAGAGCCACCAGCCGGGCGTGAAGACCGTCTTCAAGCCGAACCCGAACTGGTGGGGCAAGCCGGAGCACAATCTCACCGAGGTCATCTTCCAGACCATCAAGTCCGACGCGACGCGCGTCGCCGCTCTCCTCTCCGGCGAGATCGACATGATGGATCCGGTGCCGGTGCAGGACATTGCCCGCGTCAAGGCAAATGCCAGCACGGACGTGCTCACCGGACCCGAGCTGCGCACGATCTTCCTCAATATGGATTCGCTGCGCGACGAGCTGCTCTACTCGGATGTGAAGGGCAAGAACCCCTTCAAGGATGCCCGCGTGCGCAAGGCCTTCTATCAGGCCATCGACATGGAGGCGATCCACTCGCGCGTCATGCGCGGCAACTCGGCGAACTCCGCGTTGCTGATCTCGCCGCTGCTGTTCTCGCGCGCGGCCGAGTTCAAGCGCCATCCGTATGATCCCGATGCGGCGAAGAAGCTGCTGACGGAGGCCGGCTACCCGAGCGGCTTTGCCGTGGAGATGGACTGCCCGAACGACCGCTACGTCAATGACGAAGCGATCTGCCAGGCCGTCGTCGCGATGCTCGCGCGCATCGGGATCAAGGCCAAGCTGAACGCCATGCCGAAGGCCAAGTATTTCGAGAAGGCCGGCGCGACGCAGAAGTACGACAGCTCGTTCAACCTGCTCGGCTGGACCCCCGGTTCATTCGACAGCCACAACGTACTGCTCAATCTCGTCGGTTGCCGCGACGGCAAGGGTTCCGGTGCCTTCAACTATGGCGGCTACTGCAATCCGAAGGTGGACGAGATCGCCGGCAAGGTGCTGACCGAGAACGATCCGACCAAGCGCGACGAGCTGATCGCACAGGCCTACCGCATCGTGCACGATGAAGCCGGCCTCATCCCGCTGCATCAGCAGACGCTGGCCTGGGGCGTTTCGAAGAAGGTCAAGATCGTCCAGCGCGCGGACAATCAGATCCTCTTCTACTGGGCGCAGAAGGAATAGAGCGCCGCAACATCCGGCGGGGCGGACCAAGGTTCGCCCCGCAGCATTTCCAAAGACCGAACAGAGCTGATGCTCGCATTCACAATCCGCCGTCTCTTCGAAGCCGCCATTGTCCTGCTGACGGTGGCGCTTCTGGCATTCGTGCTCTTCCGCTTCGTCGGCGATCCGATCAATCAGATGGTCGGTCAGGACACGAGCCTTGCCGAGCGCGAGGAGCTGCGCGAGCGTCTCGGCCTCAATGATCCCGTGCTCGTGCAATTCGGCCGCTTCATCTGGAATGCCGCGCGGTACGACTTCGGCATTTCCTATCAGGTCAAGCGGCCGGTCACGTCGCTGATTGCCGAGCGCTTCCCGGCGACCTTCGAACTCGCGCTGACTGCGGCACTCTTTGCCGTCCTGCTTGGAATTCCCATGGGCGTCTACACGGGCATTCATCGAGATAGTTGGCTCTCGAAACTGTTCCTGTCCGTATCGCTGGTCGGAATCTCGCTGCCGACCTTCCTCATCGGCATCCTTCTCATATACGTCTTCGCCGTGCAGCTTGGCGTGCTGCCATCCTTCGGGCGCGGCGAGGTCGTGCGGATCGGTGGCTGGACGACGGGTCTTCTCACGGCTTCAGGCCTGAAGGCGCTGATCCTGCCCGCGATCACGCTCGGGCTCTTCCAGATGACGCTCGTCACGCGCCTCGTACGCTCGCAGATGCTCGAGGTCTTACGCACCGACTACATCAAGTTCGCACGCGCACGCGGGCTCGGCGATCGCGCCGTCAACTTTGGCCATGCGCTGAAGAACACGCTCATTCCTGTTATCACCATCATCGGCCTCCAGCTCGGCGCCATCATCGCTTTCGCGATCATCACCGAGACCGTCTTCCAATGGCCGGGCATGGGGCTGATGTTCATCCAAGCTGTGCAGAACGCCGACATTCCCGTGATGTCGGCCTACCTGCTGCTGGTCGCCTTCCTGTTCGTGCTGATCAACCTGATCGTCGATCTGCTTTACGTGTGGATCGACCCGCGCGTGCGCATTTACGGGCGTGAAGCATGAGCGCGGAGGAACAGGGCTTGCCCATAGCCGAGACGCCGCGCGCAGCAGCTACCGCGCCGCGCGGATTCCTCGCGCGCGTTTTCGACAGCGACCTCTGGTACAGCTTCCGTTCCTCGCGACTTGTCATAGCCGCCGCGACCGTCACGCTGCTCATGGTCGGCGCCGCCTTGCTCGCGCCCGTCATCGCACCGCACGATCCCTATGACCTGCGCGCGCTCAACCTGATGGACTCTGACCTTCCGCCCGTATGGATCCAAGGCGGCGATCCACGCTTCCTGCTCGGCACGGACGACCAGGGCCGCGATATCCTCTCGACCATCCTCTATGGCACGCGCAGCTCGATCGCGATCAGCGTGCTCGCGGTGCTGCTCGCCATCGGCATCGGCGTCAGCCTCGGCCTTGTCGCCGGTTACTTCGGCGGCATCGTCGACACGATCATCATGCGCATCGCCGACGTGAAGCTCACATTTCCCGCCATCCTCGTCGCGCTGCTCATCAACGGCATCGCACAGACGCTGTTCAAAGGGCGTCTCGGCGGCGCGGAATTCTGGATTCTCGTGCTGTCGATCGGCCTGTCCTTCTGGGTTCAGTACGCGCGCACAGTGCGCGGCATGACACTCGTCGAGAAGAACAAGGAATACGTGCAGGCCGCGCGCCTCATTGGATTGAGCCGTCCCGCCATCATGTTCAAGCACGTGCTGCCGAACGTGCTCTCGCCTGTGCTCGTGATCGGCACCATCAATCTCGCACTCGCAGTCATCACCGAGGCGACGCTCTCCTTCCTCGGTGTCGGCCTGCCGCCGACCGAGCCCTCGCTCGGCACGATGATCCAGATCGGCAACAAGTATCTCTTCTCGGGCTCCTGGTGGATGGTCGCCTTCCCCGGCCTCACGCTCGCCGTTCTGGTCCTCGCCGTGAACCTGCTCGGCGACTGGCTGCGCGACGCCCTCAATCCGAAGCTGCGCTGATGGCCGAGACGCCCGCCCTCTCCGTCCACAATCTCCGCGTCGAGTTCCCGACGCGACGTGGCACGCTGGTCGCCGTCGACGACATCTCGTTCGACATCGCGCCCGGCGAAGTGCTCGGCATCGTCGGCGAGTCCGGTGCGGGTAAATCGCTCACCGGCACCGCCATCATCGGTCTTCTTGAGCCGCCGGGCCGCGTCGCCGGTGGCGAGATCCGCCTGAATGGCCAGCGCATCGACAATCTCCCGCGCGAGACCATGCGCCACATACGCGGCAAGCGCATCGGCATGGTCTTCCAGGACCCGTTGACGAGCCTCAATCCGCTCTACCGCATCGGCGAGCAGATCATCGAGACGATCCGCGCCCACCTGCCGATGAGCGAGCGCGAAGCCCGCACTCGCGCCATAGAGCTGCTGACCGAGGTCGGCATCCAGGGTGCCGAACGGCGCATCGACGCCTACCCGCATGAGTTCTCCGGCGGCATGCGTCAGCGCGTGGTGCTCGCCCTCGCGCTCTGCGCCGAGCCCGATCTCATCATCGCGGACGAGCCGACGACGGCGCTGGACGTTTCCATACAGGCGCAGATCATCCAACTCCTGAAGCGGCTCTGCGCCGAGCGCGGCACGGCCGTCATGCTCATCACGCACGACATGGGCGTCATCGCCGAGACGGCGAACCGTGTCGCCGTCATGTACGCTGGCCGTATTGCCGAGATCGGCCCCGTGCGCGAGGTCATCAAGTCCGCGCACCATCCCTACACGCGCGGGCTCATGGGCTCCATTCCATCGATCGAAGGGACAAACGACCGCCTCACGCAGATCCCCGGCTCGATGCCGCGCCTGACGGCGATCCCGAAGGGCTGCGCGTTCAATCCGCGCTGTCCGCACGCCTTCGATCGCTGTCGCAGGGAGCGGCCTGACCTCATGCCTGTCGACCATTCCCTCGCGGCCTGCTGGCTCGTCGCGTCGCAGAATGCAGAGGCGCCGCAATGACGGATCGGCCGTTCGTCGAGGTCAAAGGTCTCTCGCGCGTCTTCGACGTCTCGAAGCCGTGGCTCAACCGCGTGTTGGAGCATGAAGAACGCAAGCTGCTCCGCGCCGTCACGGACGTCTCGTTCGACATCGGCAAGCGCGAGACCGTTGCCCTCGTCGGCGAGTCCGGTTCGGGTAAATCGACCGTCGCGAAAATGGTCGTCGGTCTTCTGCCGCCGACTGCGGGCAGCGTCACCATCGATGGCGTCGACATGTGGTCGATCGCCGATGCGGAGAAGCGCCAGGCGCTCCGGCGGCGCATTCAGATGATCTTCCAGGATCCCTATGCGAGCCTCAATCCGCGCTGGCGCGTCGGCAGCATCATCGCCGATCCGATCCGCGCCTTCGGCCTCGCCAAGGATCGCGCCGAGATCGAGCATCAGGTCGGCGAGTTGCTCCGGCTCGTCGGACTCGATCCCGCGGACGCGAGCAAATACCCACACGAATTTTCCGGCGGCCAGCGCCAGCGCATTTGCATCGCGCGCGCGCTTTCGTCGAAGCCGGAGTTCCTCGTCGCCGATGAGCCGACCAGCGCGCTCGACGTTTCCGTGCAGGCGCAGATCCTCAATCTCATGCGCGAGCTGCAGGACCGCCTCGGGCTCACTTACCTTTTCATCAGCCACAACCTTGCCGTCGTCCGCCACATGGCGGCACGCATCGGTGTCATGTATCTCGGCCGGGTCGTCGAGATTGCGCCGACGCAGGAGCTTTTCAGTGCGCCGCGCCATCCGTACGCACGGATGCTGCTCGATGCCGTGCCCGACCTTGCCATGACAGGCCGCCCGCGCAAGATGGTCGAAGGCGAAATCCCGAATCCGATCAGTCCGCCACCGGGCTGCGCGTTCAATCCCCGCTGTCCCGCCGTCATGGATCGCTGCCGACGCGAAGTGCCCGAGCTTTGCGGGACGGCTTCGGCTGCCCACGCGGTCGCCTGCCATGCCGTTGCCGAGGGGCGAATCTGATCCCGAACGGCTTGCCGAACGCTGCTGCGCCACTATGGTTGTCGCAGAACCTGCCGGACTTTACGGAGAATACGGATGACCGAGACGATCGCGTACATGGGCCGGATCGAGGACGAGCGCCTGGCCACGGGCCGAGGCCGTTACGTCGCTGACCTGCGCCTGCCGCGTCTTGCGCACGCTTTCACGGTCCGCTCGGTCTACGCGCACGCGAAAATCCGCAGTATCGACACGGCTGCCGCCAAAGCCGCACCTGGCGTTCTCGCCGTCCTGACGGGCGCCGACCTCGCTGCCGACGGCATCGGTGATCTCCCCTGCGGCGTCGAGCTGCCGAAATCAGACGGCCAGAAAGCACATCAGGCCAAGCGCCCCGTGCTCGCGCGCGACCGCGTGCGCTATGTCGGCGAATGCGTCGTGCTCATCGTCGCCGAAACCGTCGAACAGGCCGAGGCTGCGGGCGAGCTGGTCGAGATCGACTACGACGCACTCGGTGCTGTCGCGGATGTCGAGCCCGCACTCGCGCCCAGCGCGCCCGCCGTCTGGGACGAGGTGCCGGACAATATCGCCTATGTCTGGAAGAAGGGCGACAACGACGCTTTCGAGAAGGTCGCTGCCGGTGCGGCGCACGTCGCTCGGCTGAATTCACACGTATCGCGCGTGACGGCCTGCAGCATGGAGCCGCGCGGCGCTCTCGGGCTCATCGACGACGAAGGCTGCTACGTCATTCATGCTTCGACGCAAGGTCCCTTCAATATGCGCCCGACGCTGGCGGGCCTCTTCAAGGTCGATCAGTCCAAGGTGCGCATCCTCGCCGGTGATGTCGGCGGCTCGTTCGGCATGAAGAGCGGCGCCTATCCCGAAGACGTGCTCGTGCTCTGGGCGGCCAAGCGCCTCGGCCGTCCCGTGCGCTGGATCTCGGAGCGGCGCGAAGCCTTTCTTTCGGACGATCACGGCCGCGACGTTCACATCGACGCAGAGCTTGCTCTCGACAAGAACGGCAAGTTCCTCGGCCTGCGCGGTAAGTTCGACGTCAATATCGGCTGCTACCTCAATGGCCGCTCGCTTTTCATGATCGGCAACCTCGGCGGTATCGCTGGCGTCTACCGCATCCCGCTCATCACGGCGAGCGTGCGCGGCATCTTCACCAACGTCCAGACTTCAGCGCCTTATCGCGGCGCCGGTCGCCCCGAAGCGACGTACGCCATCGAACGACTGATCGATCTCGCCGCGCGCGCGATGAAGATCGATCCGTACGAGCTTCGCTTGCGCAATCTCGTGCCGCCGACAGCCATGCCGTACGACACAGGCTTCACGTTCACCTATGACTGCGGCGAGTTCGAAGGCAACATGACCGGCGCCGCCGAGCTCGCGGATCGCGCGGGTTTTGCCGCCCGGCGCGCGGAATCCGCCAAGCGCGGCAAGCTGCGCGGGCTCGGCATCTCGAATCCGATCGAAGTCGCAGGTGGCCCGTTCGCCAAGCCGGGCAAGGACTACTCGTCCGTGCGCATTTCGAGCGACGGCACCGTCACGCTCAACACCGGCGTCATGAGCGTCGGCCAGGGCATCGAGACGATGATGTCGTACCTCGTCGCTGAGCGCCTCGGCGTGTCGGTCGACAAGGTTCGCTATGTGCAGGGCGATACGGATCTGCTGCCCGGCGGGCGCGGCAATGGCGGCTCCAGCAGCACGGGCGTCGGCGGCGCCTGCGTTGCAATCACGCTCGACAACGCGATCACCAAGGGCCGCGAGATTGCCGCTGAGATGCTCGAAGCCAAGCCGGCGGACATCGATTTCGCGGATGGCCATTTCCGTCTCGGCGGCACGAACCGCGCGGTGACGCTCTTCGAAGTCGCCGAGCACGCCGAGAAGGCGAGCGATGACGGCTTCTCCGCCGCAGGCGAGTTCCAGCCGCCGTCCGTGACCTTCCCGAATGGCTGCCACATGTGCGAGGTCGAGATCGATCCCGATACGGGCGCGCTCGAAATCGTGCGCTATACCATCGTCGAGGACATCGGCACGGTCATCAACCCGACGCTCGCGCGCGGCCAGATCCATGGCGGCGTCGCACAGGGCATCGCTCAGGCCATCGGCGAGACGATCGTCTATGATGCCGAGACGGCGCAGCTCTCGACGGGCTCGTTCATGGACTACATGATCCCTCGCGCGCACGACCTGCCGAACATCAACATTCGCACGCGTGAAGTGCCGACCAAGGTCAACTCGCTCGGTGCGAAGGGCGTCGGTGAAGCGGGTACGGTCGGCTCACTCGCAGCAACGATCAACGCCGTCTGCGATGCGCTCGCCCCGCTTGGCATCACGCACATCGAGATGCCGGCGACGCCCGCCCGCATCTGGGAAGCTATCGAGAACGCGCGCACGTCCAAGGCGGCATAAAAGCCGCCACCCAGGGAGGGCCGCCCATGCTGCTCGGATGCATCGCCGATGACCTGACGGGCGCGACGGATCTCGCGCTCATGCTGACGCGCGCGGGGATGAAAACCGTGCAGGTCATGCAGGTCCCTGAGAAAAACGCGGACCTCTCGGGCTACGATGCCGTCGTCGTGGCGCTCAAGACGCGGACGTGCCCAGTCGGCGAGGCCGTTTCGCTTTCGCTCGCGGCGGCTGATGCGCTCCTGGCGGGCGGCGCGAAGCAGCTCTTCTTCAAGTATTGCTCGACGTTCGACTCGACGGATGAAGGCAACATCGGTCCTGTCGCGGAGGCGCTGCTCGCCCATCTCGGCGCGCGGCAGGCGATCGTGTGCCCCGCATTCCCGACGAACAAGCGGACCGTGTATCAGGGCAATCTTTTCGTCGGCGACGTACCGCTCGCCGAGAGCCCGATGAAGGATCATCCGCTGACTCCGATGCGCGACTCGAACCTCGTGCGCGTCCTGCAACGGCAGACGAAGCTCAAGGTCGGGCTCGTGCCCTTCACGGTCGTCGATGCCGGTGCCGAAGCGATCAAGGCGGCCATGGCCGCCGCCGACCAGCGCGACGAACGCTTCCTCGTTCTGGATGCGATCACCGATCGCCACCTGATCGACATGGGCACGGCTGCAGCCGGCATGAAACTGATCACAGGCGGCTCGGGCGTCGCGCTCGGTCTGCCCGCGAACTTCGTACGACAAGGACTGATGAAATCCGCCGAGGCACCCTCATCCATGCGCGCACCGAAGGGACGGGCGCTCATCCTCGCCGGAAGCTGCAGCGCGGCAACGCGCGGACAGGTGCAGGCGGCGATCGCGGCTGGTCTTCCGACGTTGCGCCTCGATCCGCTCACACTGGCATCGGGCGAGATGAACGCCGGCCGTATCATCGCCTGGGCCAAGGACCAATCGGCCGAGCGCCCACCGCTCGTCTATTCGAGTGCCGATCCCGATGCGGTTGCCGCGGCACAAGCGAAGCTCGGCCGCGACAAGGCCGGTACCATCGTCGAGGAAGCCCTCGCCACCGCCGCAATCGGACTCGCGGATGCCGGCTTCAGTCGCATGATCGTAGCAGGTGGCGAGACGTCGGGTGCTGTCGTCAACGGCCTCGGTGTCACGACGCTGGAGATCGGCCCCGAGATCGATCCCGGCGTGCCGTGGACGCGCGCCATCGGCGGCCGCGACATGGTGCTGGCGCTCAAGTCCGGCAACTTCGGCGCGCCTGACTTCTTCCTCAAGGCCTGGAACAAGCTGTCATGAACGAGAGCCGCCTGCGCGAAGATATCGTGCGAGTCGGCGCCTCGCTGTTCAATCGCGGGCTCACACACGGCTCGACGGGAAATATCTCCGCTGCGCTTCCCGATGGCGGCTGGTTGATGACGCCGACCGGCTCCTCACTCGGCACGCTCGATCCCGCGCGCCTCTCCCGGCTCGACGCCTCGGGTAAGCTCATCGACGGCGATAAGCCGACCAAGGAGGCCTTCCTTCACACGACAATGTATGGCGCGCGGCCGGGCAGCGGCGCCGTCGTGCATCTTCACTCGACGCATTCCGTCGCCGTGAGCTGCCTTGACGGCATTGACCACAGTAACTGCCTGCCACCGATCACGGCTTACTACGCCATGCGCATCGGGCGCCTGCCGCTCGTGCCGTATTATCCGCCGGGCGATGAGACGCTTGCGACTGCCGTTGGTGCGCTCGCAAGCAAGCATCACGCTGTGCTGCTCGCCAATCACGGCCCTGTGGTCGCCGGCACGAGCCTCTCGGCGGCGCAGGACGCCATCGAAGAACTCGAGGAAACCGCCAAGCTCTTTCTCATGCTGCGCGGCGAGCGCCTGCGCCTCCTGACCGACGAGCAGGTCGCCGAGCTCGAGCGCCGCTTCCGCTGAACTCAATCAACAATCGAGACGTGAGGAAACACCATGGCCAACGCGATTGATCTCAAGGACCGGATTGCCGTCGTCACGGGCGGCGCGCAGGGCATCGGCCGCGCCATCGCCGAGCGCTTCATCGCCTCGGGCGCCAAGCTCGCGATCTGGGATATGGACAAGCCGCTTGCCGACAAGACCGCAAAGGCCCTCGGCCAGGCTTCGAAGGCTTACGCGGTCGACGTGACCAATCCGGAGTCCATCGAGAGCGCCGTAAAAGCGACGCTCACCGACTTCAAGCGCATCGATATTCTCGTCAACAATGCGGGCATCGCGGGCGGCAACGCACCGACATGGGAACTCCCGATCGCGGACTGGCAGCGCGTCATCCGCATCAATCTCGACGGGCCCTTCTACTGCTGCCGCGCCGTCGTGCCGACCATGATCGCGCAGAAGTACGGGCGCATCATCAACATCGCCTCGATCGCCGGCAAGGAAGGCAATCCCAATGCCGCGCACTATTCGGCATCGAAGGCCGGCGTCATCGGGCTGACCAAGAGTCTCGCCAAGGAGCTGGCGCAGTACGACATCGCGGTGAACGCCATCACGCCGGCCGCAGCCAAGACTGCGATCTTCGATCAGATGACGCAGCAGCAGATCGACTACATGCTCTCGAAGATTCCGCGCGCACGTTTCGTCAACGTCGAGGAGATCGCAGCGCTTGCAGCTTTCGCAGCGTCGGAGGACTGCTCGTTCACGACCGGCAGCATCCTCGATATCTCGGGCGGCCGCGCGACGTATTGAGCTAGCGCTTTCCTTTGGGCTTCAGCCGGCGGCGCGGAATGCCGCCGGCGTCGTTGGCAGGAATGGCGCGAGCGCTCGCCTTCAAAGCCTCCCGCAGCGTCACCGGGCGGTGATGCTTCTTGAGGAGATCGCGGAAAGCCTCATCCGCAAGTTCCTGGATGCTTGCCAAGCTGTCGCGCGACAACCCTTCAAGCGCGCGCCACGTCTCGCCGTCGAACTCGATGAGCTTGCGGACGGAGCCGTCGGTTTTTGTCGCCATGGGGCCTCCGCTGTGAAGCGCGGCGGCAATGCGCCTTATTCCGCCGCCACATCGATGACGCGGCCGAGATACGTCAGGCACCGCTCGAGCTCGCTGATGGCAACGAACTCGTTGGCCTGATGCGCTTGATCGATGCTGCCCGGACCACATACGACCGACGAGCAGCCGGCCGCCTGGAAATGGCTCGCCTCGGTGCCGTAGGCGACGGCGAACGTCTCGTTCTGCCCGACAAGCTTGAGGGCCAGCGATGTCGCCACAGAGTTCTCGCCCGACGAGAATGCCGGCAGCACGCCCGTCGGCGTCGTCACGATCGCGCAATCCTCACTCACCGCTCGCATCGGCGGCAGCACGTGCTTCTGCGCGTAGTCGTCGAATTCTTTGACGAGGGCCGGTATGTCCAAGCCTGGCAGCGCGCGCACGCCCCAGTACATGTCGCAGTGAGGTGGGATGATGTTGTGTGCAACGCCGCCGGAAATCGAGCCGACCGAGATCGAGGAATAGGGCGGATCGAAGCGCGGATTGATCTGACGCGCCTTCAGCCGCTCCTCGATGCGCCGCAACTCCATCGCGAGATCGGCGGCCGCGAAGATCGCCGAGGCGCCGAGCTGCGGCTTCGACGAGTGTGCCGCCTGTCCCGTGATCTTGGTGTGGAAGCGATAGCCGCCCTTATGCGCATCGACAACGGTCATCAGCGTCGGCTCGCCGACCAGCACGACGCCGGGTGTCGGGAGGCTCTTGCCGAACTCGGCGATCATGGGCTTCACGCCCGTGCAGCCCACTTCCTCATCATACGAGAACACGATGTTGAGCGGTCGCTTGAGCGCGCGCTTCTTCATCTCGGGCACCAGCGCGAGCACGCACGCGAGATAACCCTTCATGTCGCAGGTGCCGCGCCCGTAGAGACGCCCGTCCTTCTCGACGAGCTCGAAGGGATCCGTTTCCCAGGGCTGGCCCGCAACCGGCACCACGTCCATGTGACCCGAAAAAGCGATACCGCCGTCCCCCGAGGGACCGATGGTCGCAAAGAGATTGGCGTGAATGCCGTCGTCCGAAGGGAGCAGCGTCGCTGTCACACCGTGCCCGGCGAGGTAGTCGCGAACGAACTCGGCGCAGGGCAGGTTGGTCTTTGCGCTCGTCGTGTCGAACGACACCAGCTTCGCGAGCAAAGCTTTGGTGTCGGAAAGTAGGGACGACATTCAAACTCCTTGGTTGTAGCGCCTGGCGCTCAGTTCAGGCTGCGTCGCGCGAACGGGCTGTCGAGCGAGAATGCGGGGATGGCGATATCGATGAGCGTGCCGTTGGTCTTCTCCATCTGATAGGAGCCGACCATGATCCCCGATGTCGTCTTGAGCGGACAGCCCGAGGTGTATTCGAAAGACTCGCCTGGGCCGATCACCGGCGTTTGCCCGACGACGCCCGGCCCGCGCACTTCCTCGACATGACCATTGGCGTCGGTGATGCGCCAATAGCGCGAGCGGAGCTGAACCGTCTCTCTACCTTCGTTCATGATCTCGACCGTGTAGGACCAGAAGTACCGCCCCTCGTCGGGTGCGGACTGTGCTTCCAGGTACTCCGGCCGGACACGCACGCGGATCGAGCGCGTGACCTGTTCGTACATGTGATGAGCTCGGTGATTGGCGCGAGCGGCCACGGTAACGCGACCGTCACAATCTTACGAGGTCGCGCGGGGTCTTGTCTCTGTCGAATCGTGCAGAGAAGGGCCCCAAAACACCTATTGGGCCGCCTTGGTGCCGTAGCGCTTCTCGATATAGTCCTCGACGATCGTCTTGAACTCGCCTGCAATATTCGGCCCGCGGAGCGTCATGGCCTTGCGCCCGTCGATGAAAACGGGGGCCGACGGCGTCTCGCCCGTGCCGGGGAGCGAGATGCCAATATCGGCGTGCTTGGATTCGCCCGGGCCGTTCACGATGCAGCCCATGACGGCAAGGTTCAGACCTTCAACGCCCGGGTAGCGCGCGCGCCACTCGGGCATACGCTCGCGGATCATGGTCTGCACGTCCCGCGCCAGCTCCTGGAAGACCGTGGAGGTCGTGCGCCCGCAGCCGGGGCAGGCGGCGACGATCGGCATGAACGTCCTGAGGCCCATGACCTGCAGCAGCTCCTGCGCGGCCTGCACCTCGAGCGTGCGATCGCCACCGGGCTCGGGTGTCAGCGAATAGCGGATCGTGTCACCGATGCCGGCCTGCAGCACAATGCCCATGGCGGCCGATGATGCGACAATGCCCTTCGAGCCCATGCCGGCCTCGGTGAGCCCGAGGTGCAGCGCATAGCGGCAGCGATCTGCGAGCATCGAATAGACCGCGATCAGATCCTGGACAGCTGAGACCTTGGCCGAGATCACGATGCGATCGCCGCCGAGGCCCAGCTCTTCGGCACGGTGCGCCGAGAGCACCGCCGACTGCACGATCGCCTCGTGCATCACGGCGCGCGCCGGCTTGGGCGTAGCGCTCTTCGCGTTCTCGTCCATGAGATGCGTCAGCAGCTCCTGGTCGAGCGAGCCCCAGTTCACGCCGATGCGCACGGGTTTGTTGTGCTTGAGCGCGAGATCGATGATCGCGGAGAACTGCCGGTCCTTCTTGTCCTTGAAGCCGACGTTGCCGGGATTGATGCGGTACTTGTCGAGCGCCTCAGCGCAGGCGGGATTCTCGGCGAGCAGGGTGTGGCCGTTGTAGTGGAAGTCGCCGACGATCGGCACGCTC
Organism: Pseudomonadota bacterium; assembly: GCA_023430315.1. Taxonomy (GTDB): domain Bacteria; phylum Pseudomonadota; class Alphaproteobacteria; order Rhizobiales; family Hyphomicrobiaceae. The sequence continues at coordinate 43,124 of JAEZAW010000225.1, forward strand.
ACGCGCATCTTTGTGAGCTTCTCGCGGATCAGCGGAACGGCCTTCGCAGCCTCGTCGCGGTCGACGGTTATGCGGACAATCTCGGAGCCAGCACGCGCAAGCGCCGCGACCTGTCGCGCTGTGCCCTCGGCGTCCGCCGTGTCGGTATTGGTCATCGACTGAACGACGATCGGGGCACCCCCGCCCACGATCACGCCGCCGACGTTCACGGCATGGGTCTGGCGGCGTTCAGCGGGGCTCGTCAACATGTCTCGGCCTGTTTGCAGTTAGCATCGCGGTCCGGGCGCCCCTGATTGCCACACCTTCGTGTCACAGCCAACTAGTGTCCCGATTCCGAAGTTCGCCAAACCTCAGGCTGGCGTCCCGAGCGAACTTCGGAATCAAAAGGGACACTAGAATTGTAAACTTAGTAGTGTGATTCAGATCGAGAAATTCGCTCGGTCCCATGACGCAAGCTCTGGCGAATTTCTCGATCATCACACTACCGCCGTTGCAACGAGAACGCGGCAGCCAGCGAAGCCAGGCAGAACGCCGAGAGAACCACGACGATTGCGGGGCCTGCCGGCACATCCCAGGCAACGGAAAGTGCGAGGCCACCGGCGGTGCCGACAATCCCCAAACCGGCCGCTCCAACCACCATGGCTTCCGGCGTCGCGGAGAATGGCCGTGCGGCGGCGGCCGGCATGATCAGGAAGGCGACGATCAGCAGCACCCCGACGACCTTCATGGCTACCGCGATGATGAACGCGAGCAGCATGATCAGGGCCGCCTCGGCACGCGCCGTATTATGTCCCTCGGCAGCAGCCAGCTCCTTGTGGACGGCGACGGCGACGAGCGTCTTCCAGAAGAGCGCGATGGCACCCAGCACGAGCGCGCCACCGAAGTAGACCCAGAGGACGTCCCCTTCGGTAACGGCCAGGATATCCCCGAAGAGATAGCCCATGAGGTCGAGGCGCTGGCCCGAAAGCCGCGCCGCCGCGATGAGCCCGAGCGCCAGGGCTGCGTGCGAAAGAATGCCGAGCAGACTGTCCACGGGCAACAGCGGCTGGCGCTCCAGGACGACCAGAACCGCACCGACTGCGAGCGAGACCAGGATCACGCCCAGCGTCAGGTCGATGTCGAAGGCAATGCCGAATGCCACCCCGAGCAGACCCGCGTGGGCGACCGTCGAGCCGAAATAGGACATGCGCCGCCAAACGACGAGGCAGCCGAGCGGCGCCGCCACGAGTGCAATGCCGAGGCCGACAATGAGGGCGCGCAGCAGGAAGGGTTCCATCATGGCCGAGACTTTTGGTCCGCGTTGGGCCACCTGTAAAGGGCGAATGCAATAATGTTGCATCCGCGCTCTGCGCCGGGCGCGGAGGGAGGCGAAAACGTTCGCCTTGCGCCGCCGGCATGGCAGGCAGTATTGCGTTCCCTCCCCGTCCTTTCGTTACCGGAGCCGCACCATGGCCAAATCCGATGCCGCCGTGTCCCCGTTCGCCCCCAAGGCGCTCCCCGAGGTTCCCGTCATTGACGGCGTGCGCTTTGCGGCGTGCGAGGCCGGCATCAAGTACCGCAACCGAAAGGATCTCATGATCGCGGTCATGGACGAGGGCACAGTTGCCGCGGGCGTGCTGACCCAGTCCAAGACCTGCTCGGCGCCGGTCCTGTGGTGCCGGGAGAGCCTCAAGTCCGGCAAGGCGCGGGCGCTCGTCGTGAACTCGGGCAATTCCAATGCCTTCACAGGCAAGAAGGGCCGCGAGGCCGTCGAGCTGACGGCCGAGTTCGCCATGAAGGCTGTCGGCTGCGCCAAGAGCGACGTGTATCTGGCCTCAACGGGCGTGATCGGCGAGCCGCTGGAAGCGGGCAAGTTCGCGCACCTGCTCGACGGCCTCGCAAAGTCGGCGAAGCCCGATGCCTGGGCCGACACCGCCCGCGCCATCATGACCACGGACACCTTCCCGAAGCTCGTGACGCGCACCGCGACGATCGGCGGTGTCGAAGTGAAGATCAACGGCTTCTGCAAGGGCGCCGGCATGATCGCACCGGATATGGCGACCATGCTGTGCTTCATCTTCACGGATGCGGCGATCACCGCACCGGCTCTGCAGAGCCTGCTCGCAGCCGGTGCGCAGAAGAGCTTCAATTGCATGACCGTCGATGGCGATACCTCGACGAGCGATACCATGCTCATGTTCGCGACGGGCAAGGCTGCCGCGCGCGGTCAGAAGCTCGTGTCTGATGCGAGCGATCCGGCACTCGCCGACTTCACGGCCAAGGCGCACGATCTCATGCGCGAGCTGGCCATCATGGTCGCCAAGGACGGCGAGGGGCTGTCGAAGTTCGTAACTATTGAAGTGCAAGGCGCGGAGAACGACCGCGCTGCGCGCACAATCGGCCTCGCGATCGCCAACTCACCGCTCGTGAAGACCGCGATAGCCGGCGAGGACCCGAACTGGGGTCGTGTGGTCATGGCTGTCGGCAAGGCAGGTGAAGCGGCGGATCGCGACAAGCTCACGATCTGGTTCGGACCGCATCAGGTGGCGAAGGACGGCGAACGCTCGCCCACCTATGTCGAAGAGACCGTTGCCGCGTACATGAAGAACCTGGAGATCACCATCAAGGTCGAGCTGGGGATCGGCGCCGGCAGGTCCACGATCTGGACCTGCGATCTCACGCACGGCTACATCTCGGTGAATGCGGATTACAGGAGCTGATCGGGCTCCAGCAATCGAAACCTATCCGCATGGCGGCCGCTGGCATAGCACCACGAGAAGAGGCGAAGCACCTCTTCCCAGCAGCCAGCGGCAAGAAAATTATCGTGCCGTCCATCCGCCATCGATCGAGTAGTTGGCGCCGGTGATCGACGCTGCGGAATCGCCTGCGAGAAACACCGCGAGTGCGCCGATCTCATCGATCTCGACGAACTGCCCGGTCGGCTGAGCCTCGAGGATTTCCTTCTGCGCCTCGGCCTCGGTGATCCCCTTGCTCTTGGCAAGATCCGGGATCTGCTTGGCAACGAGCGGTGTCTTCACGAACCCGGGCGAGATTGCATTGACCGTGATGCCGGACGTCGCCAGCTCGAGCGCCACGGTCTTGGTGAAACCAGCAAGCCCGTGCTTCGCCGAGACATAAGCCGACTTGAACGGCGAAGCGACGAGCGAGTGCGCCGAGGCGAGGTTGATAATGCGGCCCCACTTGCGCTTCTTCATGCCGGGAACGGCGGCGCGCGTCGTATGGAAGGCCGAGGTGAGATTGATCGCGATGATCGCGTCCCACTTCTCTATCGGGAACTCCTCGACCGGCGCCACGTGCTGAATGCCGGCATTGTTGATGAGAATGTCGACAGAGCCGAGCTCGCGCTCGCATCGCTCGACCATCTCCGCGATCTGATTGTGCCGCAGCATGTTCGCGGGGTCGTAGAGCACCCGCGTGCCCGAGGCCGCGACTTCCTTCGTCGCCTCCGCGATCTCCGTCTCGCTGCCGAGACCGTTGATCATGACGTTCGCGCCGGCCTTGGCCAGTGCCGTCGCCATGGCGAGACCGATCCCGGACGTGGAACCAGTCACAATCGCATTCCGGCCTTTCAAGCTCATGATTCTCATGCTCCGTTTCTGCAGGCCGCCCCGTCCGGCGAACCTCACTCAAGCGCAACCCGTTCCCTCAGGCCAGCGGCCATGCAGCCGCATGCGTGCCGAGCGCTACCGACGGCCGATCCCAGCGCGGCGACGTCTCGGAGAGCTGGCCGGCGTGCTTCAGGGCCGACATGGTTCCGAAAGCGCTCGGTAGATCGACCAGCAGGTCCTGCACGGCAGCGCGGTCAATCTTGGTTACTTTCTGACCATCGGGAATGCGGCCGAGGCTCGTCAGCCAGTGCCCGACCTGCGCAAGCGAGAGGCGCACGAGCCACGAGCCGCCGATCTCGGCCCGCCGCTTGAGCGCCATCATAGCGCCGGTCGCCATCAGGTAACCTGCACCATGGTCTAGGGCTTGGCAGGGCAGCTCGACGGGCCGGTCGACGCCCGCAACCTCGGCTTCGGCGCGATTGATGCCGGTCGCCGTCTGCACGAGCGAGTCGAAACCACGCCTCGATGCCCAAGGACCGACGTGGCTCCAGGCGCACAGCGAAACATAGACAATGCCGGGACGCAGTTTCGCCGCGCGCTCCGGCGAGAAGCCGCGGTCGGCAATACCACCCGGGCGATAGCCCTGGACGAAGATGTCGGCACTCTCAAGCAGCGTCGAGAGCACGGCCTTGCCTTCACTACTGCGCAGATCGATGTGCGTCGAGAGCTTGCCGCGTCCCGTATCGACGTCGAGGCCGGGAATGTCGGGCAGGTGTGGCCCCGTCACGCGCAGGACATCGGCACCGTGCGCCGCCAGCGTGCGTCCGCAGACTGGCCCCGCGAGCACGCGCGTCAGATCGAGCACGCGCACGCTTGAAAGAGGTCGCGCACCGGGCGGCAGCGGTCGTGCTGGCGCATCGCCGATCTTCACGATCTCGACAAGCGGCAGGCCCGCGACCGCCATCCCTTGCGGATGCGCAGCCCACTCGGCTGGACTGCGCATCATGGTACCGACGAGACCGCGCCGCGCGACCTCGTCCTCGTACGCCTGCCCTGTCCAGCCCTTCAACGCAGCCGCGACCTGCTCGCGCTCATAGGGAACGCGGAGCATGTCGAGAATGCCCTCGCGATGATGCGGGAAGTTCGTGTGCAAGCGCACCCAGCGGCCGTCGCCCGTCTGATAGGTGCCGGCGATCTTGTCCCATGTTGGCGGTGGCGGCTTGCCGTCGATCGTGCAGAGGCGCTCGCTGATGAACTCGGCGGTCGCATGACGCATGTCGACGGCGACCTGCTGAGCGCGGCCATTGCGCGCGCGATCGACCTCGCTCGCGGCCAGCGCAGATGCGGCGATTGTCGCCTGGGCCACTGTCCCAGTCCTGAAAGAAGAGGGCAGTGCCGGCTCCGCGCCGGTGAGACGCACGCGCGACAGCGCCCCCTCGTCACCACCGATCGTGCGCCAGATATCGGCCAAGGCTTCGCTTGGGTTCGTCATGGCATCGGCTCCCTTGAGTACGGATCAGCAGTGCGGAGGCAATGAAGTAGAACGGTATTGGCCGCGATGGAAGAGCGCTCACGGAACTCTGCGACCCTGTCATGCGAATGTGCCCGGCTGAAGCGCGGCATGGCCCGACTGGCGCAAGCTGTCGATCTCGGCAAGCGCCCAGGTGTACGTCGCCTCATAAAGCTCGCGGTGACGCCCCCAGTCCATGACGGTCATGCGGTCGAGCATGGGCGGGACCAGCAGCACATCCGTCGGGCGCAGATGCCGTTCGAAGCCGTGCCTGTTGGCCATGAGCGCGCGTACGATCACCTGCCGCAAGTTCGGTGCCGGCGGGACCGCATTCCGCCTGAACGGCAGGAGCATCCGCATAAGCAGCTCCGACCGCGACGGCAACGCATCGTACTTGACCTCGAAGCGCTGGAGCTGCGGCGTCTCGAAGGACACGACAATGTTCGGCCCGCGCTTCAGATCGTGCATGATGCCGATGGGAACATTGTCCATGAGCGCGCCATCGACGAGCATCTCGCCGTCGGCCGTGTAGTACGGCGGCAAGAGGCCAGGGATCGATCCGGACGAGCGCACTGCCGCCCACAGCTCGCCCCGCCGATGGCAATGCACCGAGTGTCGCGAGAGATTGGTCGAGACTGCGAAGTAGGGGATCCAGAGATCCTCGATGTCGATGCCACCGTAGTGCGCGTGCAGCTGTCGATCGAAGTGCGTGTGATCGAGCAGGCTGAAGCGCGGCCACGTGTAACGGCGCAGCGCCTTGCCGCGCACGAACATCTCGTGCGTCGCCTCGACGATCTCCTCGGGAGATATGCCCATGGCAAAGGCTGCGGCCATGGCACTGCCACCGGACGTTCCCCCCATGATGTCGAAGCTGATGCCACGCTCGATCGTCGCCTTGTAGAGCCCGGTATGCGCGGCGCAGAACGCGCCACCTCCGCAGGCGACAAAGCCCATGGCCGAGCCGCGAATGAAGCGCGCCAGACGCTCGATGTCGTCGTCATCGATGAGCGCGACATGATGATGCGCGCCGACACTACGGCCGTCGAGCCACCGCGCCGTCCCTTTGGCCTGACCGCGCTTCGGGTGGATCAGAACGAGGCGATGCGACTGCGGGCGGAAGTGGCTGTTTGCGAACTGCTCGTGAGCTGTCAGAGGCACCGTTTCGGTCGTATCGACGCCAGCCGTGCCGACACTGAGGACGAGATCAGCCTGCCGGATAGCCTTCTCCGACCATGGCGTCATCTCCTCGTCGGCGACGAGCAAAACGAAGTCGTGCCGTGTCTCGAGGGCATTGAGGGCACTAGTCGCGGCAGGACTGTCGAGATCTCCCGCGCCGTCGACCACACGCGCCAGATTGCCGGACCGCACCAGCTCGAGCGATCCCCCTTGCGCCAGCACGGCCGCCAGCCGCTCGATGAAACGCGAGGGAACCTGCCGCGTCCCAGCCTGGATGATCGTGATGATGCGCGGGACATGATCGGTGTGACGCGCGCGGTGCGCCGTCTGATCCGCAAGTCGCACTGCGAGCGTTGCGGCCAATCGCGGCCAGATGGCTGGATGGCGCGCGCAGAGCGTATCGAACTGTGATCGATTGAGCCGCATGACCACACTGTCGCGTGCGGCCGTCACCGTCGCTGTCCGCGCGCCACCTGCAAGGAAGGCGATCTCACCGATGGGAGCACCCGCGCCGAGCTCCGCGACCGGCGCTTCTTCGCCCGCGACCGTCACTTCGAAACGGCCGCTCTCGACGATGAA
>JAEZAW010000309.1 GCA_023430315.1 Pseudomonadota bacterium
ATGGATTTCGATCTCAGCGAGGAGCAGCAGCTTCTCAAGGACAGCGTCGATCGGCTCACGGCAGCGCGCTATGCCGAAGTGAAGACGCGCACGTCGCTCATGAAGTCGCCGAAGGGTTACAGCGAGGCGCTCTGGAAGGAGTTCGCCGAAATGGGCCTCCTCGCCATCCCCTTCGCCGAAGAGCACGGCGGCATGGGGCAAGGCGCAGTCGAGACCATGCTGGTCGGCGAGGCCTTCGGCAAGGCACAGGTTCTCGAGCCCTATTTCCCGACCGTGATCCTCGCCGGCTCAGCGCTGCGCCTCGGCGCGAGCGAGGCCCTGAAGGCCGCCGTCCTGCCGGAAGTCGCGGCGGGCACACTGACGCTCGCCTTTGCGCACCAGGAGCCGGAGGCGCGCTTCGATCTCGCCAATGTCGCGACGACCGCCAAGGCGGACGGCAAGGGCGGCTATGTGCTCGAAGGTGCGAAGTGCGTCGTGCTCGGTGGTGACAGTGCCGACAAGCTCGTCGTATCGGCTCGCGTATCGGGCGATCGCGCGAGCAAGGACGGCCTCGCACTCTTTCTCGTCGATGCGAATGCGCCGGGCGTCACGCGGCGGGGGTATCCGACCCAGGACGGCACACGCGCCGCCGACATCACGCTCTCGGGCGTCAAGGTCGGCGCCGATGCTGTGATCGGCGATGCCGGCAAGGCATTCCCGGTGATCGAGCGCACTATCCAGAACGGCATTGCCTATCTCGCGGCCGAGGCCGTCGGCGGCATGGCGGCGCTGCACGAGCTGACCGTCGAGTATCTCAAGACGCGCAAGCAGTTCGGCGTGCCCATCGGCTCTTTCCAGGTGCTGCAGCATCGCTCGGTCGACATGTTTGTGTCCGTCGAGCAAGCCAAGAGCATGGCCTACTATGCCTGCGTGATGATCGACGAGCCGGACGATGTCGAACGCCGTCGCGCCATGCACGCTGTGAAGGTGCAGATCGGCAAATCCGCGCGGCACGTCGGCCAGGAGGCCATCCAGCTTCACGGCGGCATCGGCATGACCATGGAGTACAAGGGCGGCCACTACTTCAAGCGCCTCACCATGATCGACCTCCTGTTCGGCAATGCCGATCATCATCTGCGCGAGCTGTCGAAGGCTGGTGGCCTTCTGAACGCAGCCTGAGCACATTCCACATTTCAGTGAGCGACGACGGGGGCCATGGAGCCCCCGTTCTGCTATTGGATTGTGATCTTCAAGTGGGGGAGCGGCGGATGATCAACTGGCGCATGACGATGGCAGGTGCGACACTTGCGATGCCGTTGCTGCTCGCGGGCTGCATCGATCTTACGAAAAGCGCGACATTCCACGAGAATGGCGAGGCTCGCGTCGAACTCGAAGTCGGCATGTCGGCGGAGTTGGCTGCACTTCTGACGAATCCGCAGCTCGCTAAGCAGTTCGGCAGCGACAAGACGCCCAATCCCCTCGCAGACTGCGGTAAGCCCTGGCCGACGGACGAGCCTCTACCGGCCGGCGTGCGCACGGCGGAGACGCGCAAAGGCAAGCGCGGCGACATGGAGACCTGCACGATCATCTTCGAGGTTTCCGATCCGGTCGCCGCCGTCGAAAGCGCCATGAAGGCTGAGATACCGAATGCCGACGCCGTCCCGAAGCAGGACATCTCCATGACGCGTCTGCCATCGGGATATCGTCTTCGAATGGGGATGCAGCCCGCAAAGCAGCCCGAGCTGCCGCCTGAAGCGGCGAAGATGGCGGCAGCAATGATGGAGGCGATGTTCGCCAATCGCTATCTGACGCTGAGCCTCACGGGCAAGCGCATCGAGAATACGAATGGCGAGCTTTCGGCGGACAAGAGCAAGGTCACGTGGCGTTTCCCGCTCGCGTCGCTGGCCAATGTTTCACCGGACAAGCCGACGACCATCGAGGCGGACATCATCTATCGCTGAGGCGGAGTGCCCGCATGAGCAAGCAGACGAGCAAGTTCCTGAGCCTCGTCCTGCGTCACGCGCCGGAGCGGATCGGTATAGAGCTCGACGCACAGGGCTGGACCGATGTCGACGATCTGATTGTGAAGGCGAATGCCGCCGGTGTCGCCCTCGATCGCGCGACGCTCCAGGAAATCGTCGCAACCAGCGACAAGCAGCGCTTCACGCTATCGGCGGACGGCTCGCGCATTCGTGCTGCACAAGGCCACTCGGTCGAGGTCGATCTCGACCTGCGGCCATCAACGCCGCCCGCTATCCTCTTCCACGGCACCGCGCGCACGAACATCGACGCCATTCTTGCCGAGGGCCTGAAGCCCGGTAAGCGCCAACACGTGCATCTATCGCCGAACGAGGAGACAGCGCATCGCGTCGGAATGCGTCACGGCTCGCCGGTCATCTTTCAGGTGGACACGGCACGCATGCACGCCGATGGGCTTATCTTCTGGCAGGCGGACAACGGCGTCTGGCTCACGGCCGCCGTGGCGCCGACCTATCTCGCTCTGATCAAGTCATAAAAGCGGGTGGGTCCGGGAGGGTGTCCCTCCCGGTGGAGCGCGAGGCTAG
>JAEZAW010000322.1 GCA_023430315.1 Pseudomonadota bacterium
ACCAGCCGACGCTCGCCACGGACATGGGTGCGCTCCAGGAGCGAATCACCACGACTCAGAAGGGCTCGATCACCTCGGTGCAGGCCATTTACGTGCCCGCCGACGACCTGACCGACCCGGCGCCGGCAACCTCGTTCGCCCATCTTGACGCAACGCCCGTGCTCTCGCGCTCGATCGCCGAGAAGGGCATCTACCCGGCCGTGGACCCGCTCGACTCGACCTCGCGTATTCTCGAGCCACGCGTCGTCGGCGACGAGCACTACCAGGTGGCCCGCCAGGTCCAGCAAATTCTCCAGAAATACAAGTCCTTGCAGGACATCATCGCCATTCTCGGCATGGACGAGCTTTCCGAGGACGACAAGCTGACGGTCGCCCGCGCGCGCAAGATCGAGCGCTTCCTGTCGCAACCCTTCCACGTCGCCGAGGTCTTCACCGGCTCGCCCGGCGTCCTCGTCTCGATCGCGGACACCATCAAAGGCTTCAAGGGCCTGTGCAATGGTGACTACGACCATCTCCCCGAGCAGGCCTTCTATATGGTAGGCACGATTGAGGAGGCGATCGCCAAGGCCGAGAAGCTGGCGGAGGCGGCGTGATCCGGGAAGTGGGCAGGGGCAGGGGCTGAGCCACGGACCGCGGGTCGGTGCGTGGTGGGGGGTCCCATCAGCAGACGGCCAGGGCCGCGGAGAGGGAACCGCATGAGCGAAGAATTCGGATCATGCTGTGCAACGCTCAAGGAAGTGATCACGTCGAAGGAGTTCTCGTCGCTGATCGAAGAAGGTGACGACGGCGTGCTGTACATGTCGGTCGGCGTCGTCGACAGCGACAACGAAGAAGATGGCATGGTGGACTATCCGGTCTTCTACTGCCCGTTCTGCGGCACTCAGCTGCAGGAGCCGGACGAGGAGAAGGCCGCCTCCTGAGGCGAGATACGATACAGAAGACCATGGCGAGCGCTCACCCTTGCGGGGCGCGCTCGCCGCAGTAGCTAGAGACCGGGACCAGTCATGGCAGGCACTTTCAAGATCGAACTCGTCAGCCCCGAGCGGGTGCTTCTCTCCGGGGAGGCGACCGAGGTCGTTGTGCCGGGTCTCGAAGGTGATTTCACCGTTCTCGCCGGCCACGCCCCGGTGATCAGCGCGCTGCGCCCCGGCATCCTCGATATCCGTGATGGCTCGGCCCATCGCCGCATCTACGTCCGCGGCGGTTTCGCGGAAGTCGATCCGACGCAGGTCACCATCCTCGCCCAGTACCTCGTCGACATCGGCGCGGCCGCTCCCGGCCAGATCGCGGCAGAGCTGCAGGCCGCGGAGCAGATGCTGGCCTCGGCTACGGACGACGCCGGCCGGCTGCTGGCGAACGACGCCCTCGCTGCGCTCAAGTCGATCGACACGCGCGCTGCGGCCTGATCTCGTTCAGGCTCTGCCGAACCAGCCTCGCACCACTGTGAGAAGCCGCGCCGCTTCCGCGCGCATCGCCTGCGTCAGCGGCCGCATGAATCGGCGCACGCGCTCCTTCACCACACGACCGTAGCGCCAGGGCCATGACGCGCGAATCCAGTCGGTCAGCGCGTGCTTCCACGGCATGAGAATGCCGTATGCACGCGCGAACCACGGAATGCGCAGGAGCTGGTCTTCCGTGAGTTGGAAGAGGCGCGCGACGATCGCCGTGCCGATGATCTTCGCGCCTATGAAAAGCAATGTCGCTTCGAGCTCGCGTCCCGAGGCAATCAGGAACACGGCGAGCAGCTTCAGCGGCAGGATGAGTATGGAAGGCGCGCCGAAGACCAGCAGCGCGCCGTAGGGCGGCAGGCGCTGGACCCAGGCCTCGATCCACGCGACGGGCTGGAGGCGCCCCAGCTGCGCCAACGCCGCGGCGAGCGGCCGCCAGCCCCATTCCTCGAAGACGATGATGATCGCGAGCAGCGCCTGGAGAACGAGCCGTGCCCCTGCCACGAGCGCGCGGAGGGCCTGAAACGTCAGGCGTGTGACGGTCGTGTTGGCAAAGCGCGGCCCACGCTGCGGCGCGGGCGCTTGTGGCGGTGGTGCTGGCTCTGTCGGCACGCTGTGCGGGCTCCGGTTGGGCGAGCCAGGCTAGCTGAATTCGCGCGCTCGCGCCTCCGGCGCGACGGGGCTTTTGCCCCGAACCCCAACCGGGAGGGACACCCTCCCGGACCCATCCGATTTTATGAACTGGAGCGAGCCGCCAGCACGACAAAGACGGGGAGAAGGGACCAGTTGCGCTTACGGCTGGCTCCAAATCATAAAAGACGGGGGCTCCGGGGGTGTCCCCCGGGCGGGGTGAAGGGGCGGCAGCCCCTCTCGCGCCAGAGGCGCGAACGGACGCGTCCAACAGAAAAGGCCCGCGAGATCGCTCCAGCGGGCCTTCGCTATTCGTTGCTTGCTCGTACCCGATCAAGCGCGCTTGCGGGCCTTTTCGACGGTCTTCGCGGTGGCCTCGGAGGCCGTCTCGAAGGCCTGTGTGGCAACGCGCGTCGAAAGCTCGAAGAGCTCCTTGGTCTGCGCGCCGGCGACAGAGAACTGGCGCTGCATGAACTCGGCCTGGAGGCGGAGCGCCTCGGGGATCGAACCGGCGCGAGCGATGGCGCGAGCGGCGTCGAAGGCGGCGTCGGCGTTGACGACCGCATTGTCGAGGATCTTCGTGCTGATCGACTTCATGCCGGCCTGCGCCGTCAGAGCGAGCTCCTCAGCGGTCTTGGCGTGATCCTTCGCGGCGACCTTGAAGGTCTCGAAGGCCTCCTGCGAGCGGGCTACGCCCTCTTCGGCCATGGCCTGGATGTTCTCGGGGATCTTGGCGGCCTTGGCAGCTTCCATGAACTGCTCGGCCTGGCGCGTGAAATGCTCATTCATCTGAGGTCTCCGTTTCTCTGATCTGGGCTTTGGTTGCATTAGCACTGGCCTCCGGCCCATGCAGGAATATTGTCCGCAGCAGGTATGTAGGGTGCCATATTGTGCGTTGCAACATGATTGTGCGGCGCAACATTTAGACTTTAGTCGTAAAAGGGGGACGGCGGAGCGATCAGGCGAGATCTTCGCGATCGCCAGGACCGAGCAGGATGTCGCGTTTGCCGACGTGGTTGGCAGGCCCGACCAGCCCCTCGCGCTCCATGCGATCCATGAGATCGGCAGCGCGGTTGTAGCCGATGGCGAGGCGGCGCTGCAGGAAGCTCGTCGAGGCCTTCTGCTCTCGCACGACCAGCGCAACCGCGCGATCGAAAAGCTCGTCGGCTTCGTCCTCGGGATCCTGCGCCTCGTCTTCAGGCGCGTGGTCGAGAATGACATCGACGTAGGCGGGCTCACCCTGAGCGCGGAGATGATCGGCAACCTGCTCGACTTCCTCGTCCGAAACGAACGGGCCGTGCACGCGCATGACGGCGCTGCCGGCACCTGAGAACAGCATGTCGCCGGCGCCGAGAAGCTGCTCGGCACCCTGCTCGTTGAGGATCGTGCGGCTGTCGATCTTGGAGGCGACTTTGAAGCTGATGCGCGTCGGGAAGTTCGCCTTGATCGTGCCGGTGATGACGTCGACGCTCGGGCGCTGCGTCGCCATGATGAGGTGAATGCCGGCCGCGCGTGCCATCTGCGCGAGACGCTGCACGGCGCCTTCGACTTCCTTGCCCGCAACCACCATCAGGTCCGCGAACTCGTCGACCACGACGACGATGAAGGGCATGGGCGTGTAGTCGAGCGGCTCGCTTTCGAACATCGGCTTGCCGGTCTCGGGATGGAAGCCCGTCTGCACGCGGCGTGCGAGCTTCTCGCCACGCTCGACGGCCGTGCGCACGCGCGTGTTGAACATCTCGATGTTGCGCACGCCGAGCTTGGACATGCGCCGATAACGCTCCTCCATCTCGCGCACGACCCACTCGAGCGCGCCGGCGGCCTGATGCGGATCCGTGACGACGGGCGTCAGAAGATGCGGGATGCCGTTGTAGGCCGACAGCTCCAGCATCTTCGGATCGATCATGAGAAAGCGGCAGGTGTCCGGCGAATGACGGTAGAGGAGTGAGAGGATCAGCGCGTTCACGCCGACCGACTTGCCGGAGCCCGTCGTGCCCGCGATGAGCAGATGCGGCATGCGGGCGAGATCGACGACGATGGGCTCGCCGGCAATGCTCTTGCCCAGCGTGATCGGCAGGTGCGCCTCGCTCGCGACGAATGGCTCGGCCTCGAGCAGCTCGCGCAGGAAGACGGATTCGCGCCGCGCGTTCGGGAGCTCGATGCCAATGGCATTGCGGCCGGGAACGACAGCAATACGGGCGGATGCCGCACTCATCGAGCGCGCGATATCATCGGCGAGCGCGATCACGCGGGCTGATTTCGTGCCGCGCGCCGGCACGAGCTCATAGAGCGTCACGACGGGACCGGGGCGGATGTCCTTGATCTCGCCCTTCACGCCGAAGTCGGCGAGCACATCCTCGAGCAGGCGCGCATTGCCGCGCATGACGGCGTGATTGATCTCAGCGCCCTGCTTGGAAGGCGGCGGGCGGCGCAGGATGTCGAGCGAGGGATGCTGAAAGCCTTTCGGACGCGGCGCACGGCGGCGCGGCGGGGGCTCCTGCTGCGGCTGGGGCAGCGGCGCAGGCTCCGCACGGCGCGGAGGCTCCGGCGCAAACACGGGCTCGCGCTCCAGGCTCGGCCCGCGCTGAGGACGTGCGCCCGGCGGCGCGAAACGCTCGGCAATGATGCGGCTCTGCTTCTCGGTCGCGGTGTCGAACGTGATCGGCGGCTCGTCGTCGTCAGCAAAGGCCGGCGCAGGCTGAACGGGGGCGGCGCGATGGGCCGACCAGCGATCCGGCGCCTCGGCGTAGTGCCGCATCGGACCTGTCGGCGCAACGAACTCGGGCTCGTCGTGGAATTCATGCCGGGGTCGCCCGCGACGCCAGTTGCTGCGCCCGTCCTTGAGGCGCTGGGTAAGACCACTCATGGCCTCGCCGAAGACGCTCGGCTCGGCGCGGGGGTCGCGCTGCCAGAGGAGAGCGTACTCGCGCTGCGTGAGGCCGAGCGCCGTCGAAAGCGCACACATGCCACCGGCGAAAAGCATGAGGCCGGCGACGAGCCCAGCCCGTGCCGGATTGATCATGGCGAAGACGCTCGAAGCGAGCTTCAGGACCATGCCGCCGAATGCGCCGCCGAGCCCGTGATGCAGCGGCCAGCTTGCCGGCGGCGGCAGGGAGGAGAGAGCACCCGCGAGGACGAGCAGCGCGAAGGGCGCGATCATGATTCGCCAGCGCGCTTCGAGAAGCCGGCGGCGCAGGATCAGCTCCGCGCTCCAGAAGGTCACGATGACCATGCCGAAGATCGCTGCGAGGCCGACCGATTGCAGGAGCAGATCGGAGAAGATGGCGCCGAGCGGGCCCATCCAGTTGCGCGTCGCGCCGCCTGCAGCGTGTGTGAGGCTCGGGTCCGCCGCGGACCAGGAGATGAGGCTCAGCCAGCCGGCAGCCGTCAGCCCCGCGAGCGCCATACCCGCGAGCCGCCAAAAGCTGCCCCTCAGCCGCTCTTCCAGTGGGTGCGGAAGTATCGGCCGCGGCTCATAGCTGGAGCCATGCAACGCACTGATCCCAAGTTGCTGTTACGCCTACAGGGCAACAACACGCTGAAGCGCCTCGCGGATCGTGGCCACATCGTGCACCAGGGCGACACGGATGTATTGCTCAGCCGGATTAATTCCGCGGGCGTTCGGTTGCGCCAAATAGGCACCTGGGACAACCTTCACACCGCAGCGTTTCCAAAGAGTTACGGTCGCGGGCAAAGAACCGCCTAGATGGCTCATATCGAGCCACAGGAAGAAGCCGCCGGCGGGGCGCTTGTAGCCGAAACGAGAGCCCAAAACCTCGTCACAGACGTCGAATTTGGCCCGATAGGCCTGCCGGATGACGGCAACGTGCTGCTCCTCGCCCCACACCGCCACCGAGGCGTGCTGAACGACGCCCGGCATCTGCGGGGCCGTGAGATTGCGAATCTCGGCGAAGATTTCGAGAAAATCGGCGTCGCCTGCCGCGAATCCCGAGCGCAGACCCGGCAGGTTCGACCGCTTCGAGAGCGAGTTGAAGACGATGATGTTCTTGAAGCCGTCGGATGTGCCCGCCGCCACCTGCAGGCCGCCGATCGGGGGCTCGCGCGTGTAGATCTCCGAGTAGCACTCGTCGAAGAACAGCATGAAGTTGTATTGGCGCGCGAGGGCGAGGGCCTTGCGAATGTAGTCGGGGGACGCGACGGCCCCCTGTGGATTGGCCGGCGAGCAGAGATAGAAGGCGACCGTGCGGGCAAGGACTTCGGGTTGCTTCTCCAGCTCCTCGAGATCGGGGAGGAAGCCCGTCTCGACCGTCGCGTCGAGGAACACGGGCTCGCAGTTCGCGGCGTACGTAGCGCCGAGGTAGGCGTGGTACATGGGGTTCGGCAGCAGGACGACCGGACGCCCCTCGACGGCCTTGCGGCCGACCGCCGGCAGAATGGCGAAGAAGAGGCCCTCGCGCGAGCCGTTGAGTGGATGCACGTGACGCAACGGGTCGATCGTGCCCGCGATACCATAGCGCCGCTCGATCCAGGCGCCGATCGTGTTGCGCAACTCCTCGCTCGTGCGAATGGGCGGATACTTGGCGAGCGTCTCCTTTGCCTCGGCCATCTTGTCAATAACGAACCCCGGCATGACCTCGCGCGGCTCGCCGACCATCATCTCAATGGTGGGCTTCATGCCGGGCTCGATGCCGTCGAGCAGACGGCGAAGGCGGGTGAAGGGCGATAGGATCACGCCCTGGGCGAGCGCGTGCAGTCCGGTCGGGGCGGCAGTCATGTCTGTACGATCCTGCTGGCGGCGATGCGATGCTCAGTCGACCATGGCCTGGAGTACCAGGGAGCGAATGAGCTGGCGATAGCGCAGCCGTAGCGGGCCTGGCGCCACGATCATCGAAACGACCGTCATGCGCTCGGCCGGGTCATTCCAGAAGTACGTGCCATAGACGCCCGACCAGTAGTAGTCGCCGGGCGTGCCGTTGGCAGCCGAGAGGCCCTGCTCCTTGCGTACGGCAAAGCCGAGGCCGAAGCCGTAGCCGTCGAATGCCGGGTCCATGGTCGCGGCGATGCGATTGACGATCTTGTCGCCGAGATGATCGGAGGTCATGAGCGCGATGGTCTTGCGGCTCAAGATGCGCTGGCCGTTGCCGACGCCACCATCGAGCAGCATCTGCGTGAAGCGCAGATAGTCCGCCGCCGTCGAGACGCAACCACCGCCACCTGACTCCCACTTCGATTTCTTGCCCGTTGCGTGGTGTACGATCAGCGGATCACCCGTCAGCGGGTCCTTGGGCAGCGCGCGGGCATAGCGCTCGCGCGTCTGGTCAGTGAGCTCGAAGCCCGTGTCCGCCATGCCGAGCGGCTGCCAGAGGCGCTGCGAGAGGAACTCGCCGAGACGCTGGCCCGAAACGGCTTCGATAATGAAACCGAGGACATCGGTCGACACGCCGTATTCCCAGGTCGAACCGGGCTGGAAGAGCAGCGGCGCCTTGCCGAGCAGGTTGAGGAATTCTTCCTTGTCGTGCACGGCGCTCGTGCCGTGCACGGGATAGGCGCGGTAGGCGGCGCTCGTGCCGCGGCTCTGATAGCTGAGGCCCGAGGTATGGCGCAGAAGATCCTGCACCGTCATCTCGCGCTCGGCTGGCACGGTCTCGAGCGTGTCGCTCGTGATCGACTTCGCGACCTTCATGCCGGCGAGCTGCGGCAGATACTTCGACACGGGATCACCGAGGAGAAGGCGCCCCTCCTCGGCGAGGATCATGATGCCGACGGAGACCATCGGCTTGGTCATGGAGGCGATCGAGAACACGGCATCGGCCCACATGGGCGTACCCGCTGTCTTGTCGCGGAAGCCATAGCCTTCGAGCAGTGCGAGCTTGCCGCGGCGTGCGATGCCGACCACGGCACCGGGGATCAGGCCGGCCGCCACTTCGCGGTCGATGGCCTCGCGGATGCGGCCGAGCCGTCCGACGTCGAAACCGAGTTCCGCGGGCGCGGCGCGCTGAAGGACGGCACTGGTGTTCGATGCGGACGGCATGGCTCTTTCTCCAGTTGGCGGCGGGGGCGGGGGCGGGGGAAGCTCCGCCGTTGTCGTTACTCCACGATGGCCTGCAGCGCCAGAGCGTGCATGAGCCGGCGATATTCCGTACGGATCGGCCCCGGGGTATGGGCCATATAAACCACCGTAAGCTGCTCCTTCGGGTCGTTCCAGAAGTACGTGCCGTAGGCGCCGCCCCAATTGTAGTCACCCCGGCTGCCAGCGACGCCCGAAATGCCGTCCTCGCCGCGTACGGCGAAGCCGAGGCCGAAACCATAGCCGCGGCGTGAGTCATCGAGCGCGGCCACGTTGTTCTTGATCTCGGGGCCGAGATGATTGGCCGTCATGTAGGCGATCGTGTGCTTGCCGAGGAGGCGCTTGCCTTCGAGGACGCCGCCATTGAGCAGCATCTGCGAAAAGCGGATGTAGTCCGCCGCCGTCGAAGCGAGGCAGCCGCCACCGCAGTCGAACTTCAGCGGCTTGTCGGCGCGCGCGTGCAGGACCGACTGCGGCTTGCCCGTCGTCGGGTCATTCGGGAAAAAACCGGCGTAGCGCGGCCTTTTGTTGTCGGGAATCGAGAACGAGGTGTCGATCATGGCCAGCGGCGTGAATATCCGCTCATTGAGGAACGTCGCGAGAGGCTGGCCCGAGACTGCTTCGATGATGAGACCGAGAACATCGACGGAGAGACTGTAGTCCCACGCCGTACCGGGCTCGTAGAGCAGCGGCAGCTTGCCGATCTTCTCGATGAACTCCGCGCCCGTGTAGGTCGTCGCAGTGCCCGACGAACTCGGCGGCCACATCTTGTGCACGGGCGTGTTGCCGCGCGCGCCATACGTGATGCCGGAGGTATGACGCAGCAAATCCTGAACGGTTGGCTGGCGCTTGGCGGGCTTGCTCTCGACAGTCACAACGCCGGCCGCATCAGTCTTGACATCGGCCACCTGCATATTCGCCATCGGCGGCAGGTATTTGCCGATCGGATCGGCGATCGAGAGCTTGCCCTCTTCGTGCAGTATCATGATGCCGACGGAGACGATCGGCTTCGTCATGCTCGCAATGGAGAAGATCGCGTCGATCGGCATCGGTGTCTTCGTCGCGGGATCGAGCGCACCGAAGGATTCGTAGTAGGCGAGCTTGCCGCGCCGCGCGATAGCAACGACCGCACCAGGCAGCCGCCCCTTCTCGATTTCGCTCTTGAGTGCGGTGCCGATGCGCGCAAGGCGCTCAGGCGAGAGCCCGACCGACTGAGCATCGGCACGCGGCAGAGGATCCTTACCATTGGCCAGAACCCCCGTCGCAAGCGGCATCATGAGCGCTGCCGTGCACAGTGCCTTCAACGATATTGATTGCTGCATGGTGGTGCATCCTCCCGTGGATGGCCGGTCTCGTTGATACTGACCGGTATGGGAGGAGGATAGACCAGCACAATATGGCGGACCAACGCGCGAAGCGCCGGTCAGCCCGTGCGTCTGTGCTTTGCTGCAAATGCGAAGTGCGCGAGCGCTTATTGAACAAGCGCCTCGTTGACGAGCTTCGTCATGAGCTTGCGATAATGATAGCGGAGCGTGCCCGGCTGCTGGGACATGAACACGACGGCAAGTCCCGTCTTTGGGTCGTTCCAGAAATAAGTCCCGTAGGCGCCGCCCCAATTGTACTCGCCGACATGGCCCGGCGCTGAAGGCGTGCCGGGCTTCAGGCGCACCGCAAATCCGAGGCCGAACCCGAAGCCCGCACGCGTGCCTTCCGCGTCGACACCGAAATCCGCGCCGAGGTGGTTTCGTGTCATATCGGCGACCGTCTCAGGCTTGAGTATTCGCTTGCCGTTGAACGTGCCGCCGTTCAGCAGCATCTGCGAGAAGCGGAGGTAGTCGGCGGCTGTTGATACCCCGCAGCCACCACCGCATTCGTACCGCAGCGGTTTGCCTTCCGCGTGGACCACACGTTGCCGCTTACCGGTGACCGGGCTCTCCTCATAGGCGCGCGCATAGCGGTTCCATTTGCTCTCGGGAACGACGAACGCGGTGTCCTTCATGCCGAGCGGCTGCCCAAGCCGCTCCGAGAGGAACTCGCCGAGACTCTTGCCCGAGACCCTTTCAATCAACACGCCGAGCACATCCGTCGAGAAGCCATAGTCCCATGACGTGCCGGGATCATGCAGCAAGGGCAGCCCGGCAATGGTTTTGAGAAGACCATCGCTGTTCGTGCGCACGGCCAAGCGGGCGCCACTGTAAGGCCAGAGCTTGTGCACGGCCGACTTGCCGCGATTGCCTGACGTCATGCCCGAAGTGTGGCGCAGAAGATCCTCGACGGTTGGCTGGCGCTTCGCCGGTCGCGTTTCAACGTCACCCTCGCGGGCACGCGGATCGACGGCGACCTTCAGATCGGCGATCTCGGGGAGATGTTTACCGATCGGATCAGAGAGCGCGACCTTGCCTTCTTCCACCAGCATCATGACGCCGACCGAGGTCATCGGCTTCGTCATGCTCGCGATCGAGAAGATCGCGTCGGTCTTCATGGGCGCATCCGTCTCGGGATCACGATCACCGAACGCCTCGAAGTAGCCGATCTTGCCATGCCGCGCGATGAGGAGCACCGCGCCGGGGAGCTGGCCTTTGGCAATATCGGCTCTGAGGGTATCGGCAATGTGCTTAAGTCCTGCCTCAGAGAGCCCGACGGATGCAGGATCGGCGCGCGGCAGCGGCTCATCGGCGCGTGCGTGCGTGCTCGCAACCGTGAAAACGGCGACTGCGATTGCGCAGCACACCATACTGGAATTGAACAGGGTCATTGCTGGGAGGCTCCCTAACTGGACCGGCGCTCAACGAGGCCGGATCTGCGCAGGGTACTCCCGAACTCTGAACGGCAGCCGAAAGTTGCTGCGCGATTGCGTCGCAATTAGCGCATACGCCTCGGGTTCATGTAGAGGTCGGCTTCCTGCTGATCGATCTTCGGGATGATCCGGCCTCTCCGCACGCCCCGCCACAGAGATTTGAGGTGATGGCGGACATCGCGCGCGAAGACCTCCTTCGCCGCAAAGAGCTTCAGCACGTGCAGCAGCCGCGGATCGGCGTGCTCCCGCAGAATCCGGCAGCGCCAGAAGCCGCCGAGCGAGAAGACCTTGCCGTCGAGATAGCCGACGACATTGTCGGCCGCATCGTAGAGCTTGAAATCACCGCCGATGTCGATCAGGTCGCGACGCAACCGGTAGAGGATCGGCTGATGGCCATCGAGCACGAAGAAAGAATAGTTCTCCGGCATGAGCGGCCATTTGTTGGCCGAGCGCTCTAGGTAGATGTTGTGGACCTGCTCGCCCGTATTGATCGAGTAGGCGCACACTGGAATGCCGCGTGCACCGATCGTGAGCTGGAGCGAGCGCGCCAGCATGAGATCCATGGTCGCGCGCCAGTTGAGCTTGTCGCCGAAAAGGCGCAGCACGAGGCGGCGATCCATTCCCTGCTGCTTCTTCCAAAGATCCTCACGGTAGGCGATGAGACCCGTACGCTCGCCGTTCTCGATGACCTCGGCGAACACGTCCATGTCGAGCGTGAACTGACGCGACTTCGCACGGTTGCGACTGTGCTTGAAGATGCCGAACTCAACGGAGTTCAGGTTGGTGATCCAAACGTCGACGGTGAATTCGTGCCACTCGCCCTTGCCGCGACGCACGCGCTGGCTTCGCTTGCCAGATGGGACCGGAAGGTTGGACCCTGCCCGCTCGAGGACTTCAGCCTTGGCTTCGCGGGCCGCGTCGGCCGCCGCGGCTTCTGCCTCGATTTCAATCGTCCTGCTGCCATCTGCCATGAACGGCCTCCCTGAAAGGGTGCCCGCACGCAGATACGAAGCATGGGCGAATCGTTGGGAAACAGTACCATCGGGCGCCCGTCACACTGCGCCCGATGCTGTGGATAACCCGCGGATAAGTGGTGGGTTCCGAACCCGCTCTCAGAACGCTCTCAGAACATGGCCGGATAGACGCGGTCGGGCGGCGCGTGGCCGTCGAGGTAGGTCTTGATATTGATGATGACCTTCTCGCCCATGTCGACACGTCCCTCGATCGTCGCCGAGCCCATGTGCGGGAGTGCGACGACGCGCGGCGAGTTCAGCAGCTTCGGGTTGATGGCCGGCTCGTTCTCGAAGACGTCGAGACCCGCACCCGCGATCGCGCCGGCCTCGATGAGACGCGCGAGCTCGTTCTCGTCAATCACCTCACCGCGCGCGGTGTTCACGAGATAGGCCGTAGGCTTGAGCAGCTTAAGGCGCCGCGCCGAAAGCAGGTGAAAAGTCGCGGGCGTGTGTGGGCAGTTCACCGAGATGATGTCCATGCGCGCCAGCATCTGGTCGAGGCTGTCCCAGTAGGTGGCATCGAGCTCCTGCTCGATTTCCTCCGGCAGACGGCGGCGGTTGTGATAGTGCACCTGGAGCCCGAAAGCGGCCGCGCGCCGCGCCACGGCCTGGCCGATGCGGCCCATGCCGATGATGCCGAGGCGCTTACCGAAAATGCGGTGTCCGAGCATCCACGTCGGCGACCACCCAGTCCAGCTTGCGCGCGGATCCTTGAGAAGGCTCGCGCCTTCGACGAGGCGGCGCGGCACGGCGAGGATGAGCGCCATGGTCATGTCAGCGGTATCTTCGGTGAGGACGCCGGGGGTGTTGGTGACGGTGATGCCGCGATTGCGCGCCGTGTCGAGGTCGATGTTGTCGACGCCCGTGCCGAAATTGGCGATCAGCTTGAGCTGCGGCCCGGCCTGCGACAGCACCGCGCGGTCGATGCGGTCCGTGACGGTCGGCACCAGAACCTCGGCAGCCTTAGCGGCCTCGACGAGGGCCGCCTGGGACATCGGCGTGTCATCCAGATTGAGGCGCGCGTTGAAAAGCTCCCGCATACGCGTCTCGACAATCTCCGGCAGCTTGCGCGTGACGATGACGAGGGGCTTTTTGGGGGCATTGGGCATGAGAAAATTTCCAGAGGTCCAGCGTGCGGGGGCGGCCTGCCACAACCTAGCGCCTCTCTAGCAGATGCCGTCAGGGAACTCAAAGCCGGGTAAGCAGCGGGCGTTGCACACTAAAGCGGCGGCCGGCCGCCCCCGGCGGCATCGCATTGCCTCGCCGGGCGGAAGCCGCTAGAGCATTTGCGCCCTTGCCCGCGTCAACCTGGAGCCACAAGCCCCATGCGCCTCACACGCTTCTTCCTGCCGGTCCTGCGCGAGACGCCGAAAGAGGCCGAGATCGTCTCCCACCAGCTCATGCTGCGCGCCGGCATGATCAAGCAGGCAAGCGCCGGCATCTACTCCTGGCTGCCGCTCGGCTACCGCGTACTGAAGAAGATCGAGCAGATCGTGCGCGAGGAGCAGAACCGCTCGGGCGCCATCGAAGTCCTCATGCCGACCATCCAGTCGGCCGATCTGTGGCGCCAGTCGGGCCGCTATGACGCCTATGGCAAGGAGATGCTGCGCATCAAGGACCGGCACGAGCGCGACATACTCTACGGCCCGACCAACGAGGAGCTGATCACCGAGATCTTCCGCGACAGCGTGAAGTCCTACAAGGATCTGCCGCGCAACCTCTATCACATCCAGTGGAAGTTCCGCGACGAGGTGCGCCCGCGCTTCGGCGTCATGCGCGGTCGCGAGTTCCTCATGAAGGACGCCTATTCCTTCGATCTCAGCGCGGATGCCGCGCGCCACGCCTACAACCGCATGTTCGTCGCCTATCTGCGCACGTTCGCACGGTTGGGACTGAAGTCCATTCCCATGGCGGCCGACACGGGTCCGATCGGCGGCGACCTCAGCCACGAGTTCATCATCCTCGCCGAGACGGGCGAGAGCCAGGTCTACTGCCACACGGACCTCATCGAGACGCCCGTGCCGGGCAAGGACGTCGATTTCGACGGCGATCTCTCGCCGATCATCAAGCAGTGGACCTCGCAGTACGCGGCGACTGACGAGAAGCACGATGCGGCACGCTTCGCCGCCGAGGTGCCCGCGGACAAGCAAGTCTCCGCACGCGGCATCGAGGTCGGGCACATCTTCTACTTCGGCACGAAGTATTCCGAGCCCATGAACTGCAAGGTCCAGGGGCCGGACGGCAAGCTCGTAGCGGTGCATATGGGCTCCTACGGCGTTGGCGTGTCGCGGCTCGTCGGCGCGATCATCGAGGCGAGCCATGACGATGCGGGCTGCGTGTGGCCGGTGCCGGTCGCGCCCTTCGAGGTCGGCCTCGTCAACCTCAAGTCCGGCGACAAGGACACGGATGCGGCCTCGAATGCCGTCTACGAGAAGCTGACGAATGCCGGCATCGACGTGCTCTACGACGACACGGACGAGCGCGCCGGCGGCAAGTTCGCGACCATGGACGTGATCGGGCTTCCCTATCAGTTCGTGATCGGGCCGAAAGGCGTGAAGGCGGGCGAGGCTGAGGTCAAGACGCGCAAGGGCGGCGCCAAGGAGGCGATCGGCATCGACGCCGCCGTCGCGAAGGTGATCGACGCCGTCAAGAAGGGCCGCGATCTGGCTTAGGAGCTCCTGGCTGAAGGCGGCCGAATCGCGGGATACTCGGCTGCATGAACCAGCCGGATCCCGCGAGTCGGACCCATATACGCACCTTCCTCGAGATGCAGGCGGCCGAGAAGGGTGCCGCCCGCAATACGCTGGATGCGTACGCGCGCGATCTCGAGGATCTGGCGCAGTTCCTCGATACCCTCGACCGGCCGATCGAAGCGGCAACGCCCGACGATATGGCGGCCTATGTCCGGCAGCTTGCGGACGCCGGCTTCGCCACGGCGACGCGGGCGCGGAAAATCTCAGCCGTGCGCCAGCTCTATCGCTTTCTCATGATGGAAGGGATCGTCGAGGAGGATGCCGCGGCGGGCCTCAGCGGCCCGAAGCTGGCCCGTGCTCTGCCGAAGACACTCTCCATTGCCGAGGTCGAGCGCCTGCTCGAGACCGCGCGGCGGCGTACGGAGACGGCCACGGGCCGCGAGCGTTTCAGGGCCTTGCGCCTGCACGCGATGCTCGAAGTGCTCTATGCTTCCGGAATGCGCGTCTCGGAGCTGGTTGCCTTGCCCCGGCAGGTGCTGACCGGCGACCCGCGCGTGCTCACGATCACCGGCAAGGGCCAGCGCGAGCGATTGGTGCCGCTGAACAGCGAAGCCCGCATGGCGCTTGACCGCTATCTCGCCGCGCTTGCCGATCCCGAGAACACATCACCCACATTGCGTCCCGCGAAGTGGCTCTTCCCGGCCAAGAGCGCGGAGGGGCACGTCACGCGCCAGCATCTCGGCGTCGAGCTGAAAGAGCTCGCAACCGAGGCCGGCCTCGATCCCGAGCGCGTGAGTCCCCACGTGCTGCGCCACGCCTTCGCAAGCCACCTGCTCGACCGCGGCGCCGACCTGCGCGCCGTCCAACAGCTTCTCGGCCACGCCGATATCTCGACGACCCAGATCTACACGCATGTGCTCGAGGAACGCCTCAAGAAGGTCGTGTACGAGCATCACCCACTGG
>JAEZAW010000229.1 GCA_023430315.1 Pseudomonadota bacterium
GGGGGGAGGGGCGGCCCGGGGGGCTGAGGGCGGCGTTTGCCGCCGCCCCGCACCCTGGCCCTCTCCCCGCACGCGGGGAGAGGGGATTATTACCCTTTCACGTCGAGCATCGAGACCATGACGCGCACGACGGACTTCTTGCCCCACACCTGATCGACCGATGCGCGAACGGCGCGCCGCACGGCCTCACGCACCATCTCGACGTCGTTGCGGCGCTTGGGCGGAATGCTCTCGATCGTTCCCTCGATGACGTCGAGCACCATGTCTTCCATGGCGCCGCCGCCCGGACGCTCGGACGGCACACCCTCCATGACGACCTCCGGATCGTCGAGCATCTTGCCGTTGCGCGAGAGCACGAGCGAGACCACGATGACGCCGACGAACGACAGCTTGCGCCGCTCGCGAATGCACATGTCCTCGGCGTTGATGAGCATATTGCCGTCGCGATAGACGCGCCCAACCGGCACCTCGTCGACGATTGCAGGCCGGCCCGGCGCCAGCACCACCATCTCACCATTGATGGCAACCAGCACCTCTTTGATGCCCGCGGCCCGCGCGAGCTTGGCGTGCTCGGCCAGGTGGCGCATCTCGCCATGCATGGGCACAACCATCCTCGGCTTCAGGAGGCCGTAAAGCTGCTTCAGCTCATCTCGCCGCGGATGCCCCGTGACATGTACCAGCGCCCCGTTGTCGGTCACGAGGTCGGCGCCCATGCGGACGAGCGAGTTCTGAATGCGGCCGACGCTCTTCTCGTTGCCCGGGATCGTACGCGAGGAGAAGATGACGAGATCGCCCTTCGCGATGTTGATTTCGGGGTGCGCGTTCTCGGCAATGCGCGCGAGCGCGGCGCGCGGCTCGCCTTGGCTGCCCGTCACGAGCGCCACGACCTCGTCGCGGCGATAATCGCTGAAGCGCTGCTGGTCGGCGTACATGAAATCCGGCGGCAGATAGCCGGTCTCGATGCCCACTTGGATGATGCGATGGAGCGCGCGCCCGGCAACCACGAGACGGCGGCCCGCGGCACGCGTGGCCTTCGCCACCGCCAGCACGCGCGCGACGTTCGAGGCGAATGTCGTGACGATGACGCATTGCTCGGCCTGCTTGATGATGCGCGCGATCGAGGCCGCGACATCCTCCTCGGAGGGCGAGCGCCCATCGCGCATCGCGTTCGTCGAGTCGCAGATGAGGGCCAGCACGCCCTCCTCGCCAATTTCCCTATAGCGCGCCTCGTCCGGCGGCAGGCCGACACCCGGCGCACTATCAAGCTTCCAGTCGCCCGTGTGATAGACGAGGCCGTGCGGCGTCCGGATGGCGAGGCCATTCGGTTCCGGGATCGAATGCGCCTGATTGACCAGCTCGATGGAGAACGGCCCCACGTCGAACGTCCCGCCGAGCGGGATCTCGTGAATCGGGATCTTGAGCTTGCCGCCCGTCTGCTCGGCGAGCTTGGTCTTGAGCAGCGTCGCGGTGAACGGCGTCGCGTACACGGGCACCTTGATGCGCGGCCAAAGCTCGATGACCGCGCCGAAGTGATCCTCGTGCGCGTGCGTCAGCACGAGACCACAGAGATCCTTCGCGCGACTCTCGATGAACTTGAGGTCCGGCATGATGACATCGACGCCAGGATCGAACTCGCCCTCGGGAAAGGTGATGCCAAGGTCGACCATGAGCCACTTGCGCGACTTCTCCGGGCCGAGGCCGTAGAGATAGCAATTCATGCCGATCTCACCGAGCCCGCCGAGTGCGAGGAAGACCAGCTCGCTCCCACCTGGATTTTCTGCGCGCGTGCGTGCCATGGCGTGTCCTCAGGCCCGCTCAGCCGGCAGCACAGTGACATCACCGAATGTGAAGCGGCGTCGTCCGGCAGCAGGCAGATCCATCAGCAACGCACCATCGATGTCGAGACCCGCAAACGCGCCCGCAACCGGCCCCTCGTTCGTCTTGATCTCGAGCGGGCGCCCGATCGGGATCGCGCGCGTACCCCAGGCCGCACGAATTGCAGCAAAGCCGTCATCCTCGGACCAGATGGAAAGCCAGTGCGCCATGCGTGCGACAAGCAGATCGAGAACCGCGCCGGCATCGCGCGTGCATCCATGCGCAGCAAGGTGCGTGACGGCGCGATCGGTCACATTCGGCGCTATCGCCACATTGATACCGATCCCGATCAGCGAAACAGTCTCCGCACTATAATTGCCGGATTCAATAAGGATGCCGGATACCTTGGCACCATCGATCAAGACGTCGTTCGGCCATTTCAGTTCTGCCCGGCCGGCTTCCGAGCCGCCAAGACACTCTGCAACGGCATCGAAGGTAGCAACACCTGCCACAAGCGACAGTTCCGGCAAACGTGCCGGCGCACAGCCCGGCACAAACAGCAGCGTCGCCGCGACATTGCCATGGCTCGCCTCCACCCAGGTGCGCCCCGAGCGCCCCTTGCCGGCCGTCTGGCGGCGCGTCGCAATCCAGATCGGTCCGCGAGTGCCGGCCGCAGCCCGCCGATGGGCCTCATTGTTCGTGGAGTCGACCTCATCCAGGAGTTCAACCGGCGGCAACACGTACGAGGGTGGCCGGTCCGGCATCAGAACTCCTAGAACAGCGTACGTGCTGCCGCTGCCGCCGCATCGACCAGCGGCGCGGAGATGACCGGCAGGACAAAGGCAATGATGAGCACCATCGCCACCCACTGCACGGCCCGCTCCTTGGGCAAGGTCGCCTCGAAGGGTGCGCGGGCATCGTCGAAGAACATGAGCTTCACGATGCGCAGGTAATAGTAGGCGCCGACAACGCTCGCGAGCACACCGATGACGGCAAGCGTGTAGAGCTCGGCCTTGATCGCGGCCATGAAGACGTAGAACTTCGCGAAGAAGCCCGCGAGCGGGGGAATGCCGGCCATCGAGAACATGAACATGGCCATGGCGAAGGCCATGGGCAGGTTGGTCTTGGAGAGGCCGGCGAGCTCGTTGATCTCCTCGATGGGCGCGCCGTCGCGGCGCATGGCGAGAATGACGGCGAAGGTGCCGAGCGTCATGACGATGTATATCGCCATGTACACGAGCACGCCTTGCACGCCCTCGACGGTGCCAGCCGCGAGGCCGACGAGCGCATAGCCCATGTTGGCGATCGAGGAGTAGGCCATCAGCCGCTTGATGCTCGTCTGGCGGATGGCCGCGAAGGCGCCGAGCAGCATCGAGGCAATGGCGAGGAAGACGACGATCTGCTGCCACTGCGGCTGGATGCCCGCAAACACCGAGATGACGACGCGGATGAAGAGCGCCATGGCCGCGACCTTGGGCGCGGAGGCGAAGAATGCCGTGACCGGGGTCGGCGCCCCCTCGTAGACGTCCGGCGTCCACATATGGAAGGGCACGGCCGAGATCTTGAAGGCAATACCGACGAGCAGGAAGACGAGGCCGAAGATCAGCAGCATGTCGCGGCCGGCGTCCGGCGCACGTGCCGCGGCAGCAATGGCCTCGAAGCTCGTCGCCCCGGCAAAGCCATAGAGCAGCGAGGCGCCGTAGAGCAGCATGCCCGACGAGAGCGCGCCGAGGACGAAGTACTTGAGGCCCGCCTCGCTCGAGCGCGTCGAATCGCGGCGGAAAGCGGCGACGACATAGAGCGCGAGGCTCTGCAGTTCGAGGCCGAGATAGAGGGAGATGAGGTCGTTCGCCGAGACCATCATCATCATGCCGGTGGTCGACAGCAGAACGAGGACCGGATACTCGAACTTGAGGGACTTACGGTCCGCCATCTCGTCGAAAGAGAGGATGAGCGCGGCACCCGCGCCAGCGAGCACCAAGATCTTCATGAAGCGCGCGAAGGAATCGACGATGAAGGCACCCGCGAAGAGGCGCTCGGTGCCGGCACCCTGCAATACGGCGAACCCCGAAGCGAGCAACACGGCGACGGCGAGCCACATGATACCGCCGGCTTCCTCCTGAGTGTCGGGTCGGAACACGCCGAGCATCAGGAGAACCATGGCACCGATCGCG
This sequence comes from Pseudomonadota bacterium, assembly GCA_023430315.1. Lineage (GTDB taxonomy): Bacteria > Pseudomonadota > Alphaproteobacteria > Rhizobiales > Hyphomicrobiaceae. The sequence continues at coordinate 3,990 of JAEZAW010000229.1, forward strand.
AGGATCGCCTCGGGTAGCAGCGGGGCATAGACAGCGAGGGCGGACATCTGAAAAGCGAGCCTCTCTCAGGTGTGCTCAGCGCGTCGGCGCCGCTGCAGGACTGATGACAACGCGCGTCGCGCCGTCCGCGCGCGCCTTCTTGACGGCAGCATCATGTCGCTCGACGAGCCGGTTTACGGACTTCGCGGTGACATCGAGGATCGGTGCCGGATAGAAGCCGAACAGGATGGTGAGGATGACGAGCGGCGCCATGACGACGATCTCGCGCGGCGTCATATCGGCAATGGCCTTGAGCTTCGGCTTCTCAAGCACGCCGTAGATCATGCGCCGGTAGAGATAGAGCGCGTAGGCTGCCGAGAGGATGACGCCGGTCGTCGCGAAGAAGGCGACCCACGTATTGGCCTTGAAGGCCGCGAGCAGCGTCAGGAACTCGCCGACGAACCCCGATGTGCCGGGCAGGCCGACATTCGCCATGGTGAAGACCATGAAGCAGAAGGCGTAGATCGGCATGCGATTGACGAGGCCGCCGTACGCCGCGATGTCGCGCGTATGCATGCGGTCATACACGACGCCGACGCACAGGAAGAGCGCCGCCGAGACGAAGCCGTGCGAGAGCATCTGGAAGATGGCGCCGTCCAGCCCCTGCTGCGAGAACGTGAAGATGCCCATGGTCACGAAGCCCATGTGGGCGACGGACGAGTAGGCGATGAGCTTCTTCACATCCTCCTGCGCGAGTGCGACGAGCGAGGTGTAGATGATCGCCACTATCGACAGCACGAACACCAGCGGCGCGAAGTCGACCGAGGCGACCGGAAACATCGGCAGCGAGAAGCGCAGGAAGCCGTAGCCGCCCATCTTCAACAGGATAGCAGCGAGAATGACCGAGCCCGCGGTAGGTGCCTCGACGTGCGCGTCAGGCAGCCACGTGTGCACGGGCCACATCGGCATCTTCACCGCGAAGGAAGCGAAGAAGGCGAGCCACAGCCACCACTGCATGGAGACCGGGAAGTCCGTCCGCAGAAGCGTTGGAATATCGGTCGTGCCGGCCTGCCAGTACATGGCGAGGACGGCCAGCAGCATGAGCACCGAGCCAAGCAGCGTATAGAGAAAGAACTTGAAGCTCGCGTACACACGGCGCGCGCCGCCCCATACGCCGATGATGATGAACATCGGAATGAGGCCGGCTTCGAAGAAGATGTAGAAGAGCACGAGATCGAGTGCGCAGAAGACGCCGATCATCAGCGTCTCGAGCACCAGGAACGCGATCATGTACTCCTTGACGCGATCTTCAACCGACTCCCAGCTTGCCAAAATGCAGAGCGGCATGACGAAGGCCGTCAGCACGACGAACAGCATGGAAATGCCGTCGACACCCATCTTGTATTTGATGGGGGCAATCCAGGCGCGCTCCTCGACGAACTGGAAGTCCGGATTGGCCGGATCGAAATTGATCCAGATGAGCAGCGAGAGCGCGAACGTGAAGAGCGTCGTCCAGAGCGCGATCCAGCGCGCGTTCTGCTTGGCTTCCGAATTGAGGAAGCACATGAAGATTGCGACCGGCGCCGGAAGGAAGGTAACGACGGAGAGGAGGCTGTTGCCCGCGAGGTTCATTACACGCCTCCCACGCGGAACATGAACCACGTGATGATGGCGGCAAGGCCGATCAGCATGGCGAAGGCATAGTGGTAGATGTAGCCCGTCTGTAGCTTCGCGACGTTGTTGGCCGTGACGAGCACGCGGTTCGCCGTGCCGTCGATAGCGCCATCGATCACCGCGCCGTCACCCTTCTTCCAAAGGAACCTGGCGATAGCGAACGCAGGCCTGACGAAGATGCGGTCATAGAGCTCGTCGAAGTACCACTTGTTGAGCAGGAACAGGTACAGCGGACGGAAGGCGTTGGCCGTCGCCTCGGGCAGCCACGGCGAGTGGATGTAGTAGAGATAGGAGAGCGCGAAGCCTCCGAGCATCGCGAAGAATGGCGACATCGCGACCCACGCCGGCACTTCGTGAATGGCGTGCATGATGTGGCTGGTCGGCGCCTCGAAGATGGCCTTGCCCCAGAACTCCTTGTAGCCCTCGCCGACGAACATGCCCTTGAACAGGAAGCCGGCGAAGATCGCGCCCGCGGCCAGCACGAAGAGCGGCACGAGCATGACATAAGGGCTCTCGTGCGCGTGCTCGTAGGTGTGATGGTCCGCGCGCGTGCGGCCATAGAAGGTCATGAACATGAGCCGCCAGGAATAGAACGACGTCATGAAGGCGGCGATCACGAGCAGCCAGAAGGCATAGTTGTAGGGCGTGTGACCGGCATAGGCCGCTTCCACGATCACGTCCTTGGAGTGGAAGCCGGCAAATCCCGCAACGAAAGGAATGCCGACGCCGGTCAGCGCCAGCGTGCCGATCAGCATCATGGCCCAGGTGATCGGGATCTTGGAGCGCAGGCCGCCCATGTGGCGCATATCCTGCTCGTGATGCATGGCGTGGATGACCGAGCCGGCACCGAGGAACAGGAGGGCCTTGAAGAAGGCGTGCGTGAAGAGGTGGAAGATGCCGGCCGAGTAGGCGCCGACACCGATCGCCGCGAACATGTAGCCGAGCTGCGAGCACGTCGAGTAGGCGATGACGCGCTTGATGTCGTTCTGCACGAGTCCGACGGTCGCCGCGAAGAATGCTGTTACGGCGCCAACGAGCGTCACGACCTGCAGTGCGACGGGCGCGTACTCGAAGAGCGGCGAGAGGCGCGCCACCATGAACACGCCAGCGGTCACCATCGTCGCGGCATGGATCAGCGCCGAGACCGGCGTCGGGCCTTCCATGGCGTCAGGCAACCAGGTGTGCAGCAGGAACTGCGCCGACTTGCCCATGGCGCCGACGAAGAGCAGGAGGCAAAGCGTCGTCAGAATGTCGACCTCGTAGCCGAGGAAGTTCATGGTCTTGCCGACCTGCTGCGGCGCCGCCGCGAACACGGCATCGAAGCTGATCGTCTGGAACACGAAGAAGACGCCGAATACGCCGAGCGCGAAACCGAAGTCGCCGACGCGGTTGACGACGAAGGCCTTGATCGCCGCCGCGTTGGCCTCGGGCTTCAGATACCAGAAGCCGATCAGCAGGTAGGAGGCGAGGCCGACGCCCTCCCAGCCGAAGAAGAGCTGGAGGAAGTTGTCGGCTGTCACCAGCATGAGCATGGCGAACGTGAAGAGCGAGAGATAGGCGAAGAAGCGCGGACGGTGCGGATCCTCGTGCATGTAGCCGATCGAATAGATGTGCACGAGCGCCGACACGGTCGTCACCACGACGAGCATGACTGCCGTCAGCGTATCGACGCGGATGGCCCATGACACGTCGAGCTCGCCGGACGAGACCCAGCGCATGATCGTGATCTTGTCGGTCGCGTGCCCGATGCCGACCTGCCAGAAGGCGATCCACGAGAGCACTGCCGCCAGCACCAGAAAGCCGGAGGTGACCAGCTCAGCCGGTCGCGGTCCGATGATGCGGCCAAAGAAGCCGGCGATCAGGGCGCCGAGGAGCGGGAGGAAGACAATGGCCTGGTAGATCATGCGTTGGTCCCGGAAGGCGCCGCGCGCGAGCGCAGCAGCCCTACCCCTTCATCAGGTTGATGTCTTCGACCGCGATGGTACCGCGGTTGCGGAAATAGACGACCACGATCGCAAGTCCGATCGCCGCTTCGGCGGCCGCAACCGTCAGCACGAACAGCGCGAAGATCTGGCCGGTGAGATTGCCGAGGAAGCTCGAGAAGGCGACGAGGTTGATGTTCACGGCGAGCAGCATGAGCTCGACGGACATCAGGATGACGATCACGTTCTTGCGGTTGAGGAAGATGCCGAAGATGCCGAGCGTGAACAGGCAAGCTGCCACCGCGAGATAATGTCCGAGCCCGATGTCCATGGTGCTCCCTCAGCCCCCCACAATGCCGGCCGCGCGGAGCAGCGGCACCGCAAGCGCAAATACCCCGCCGATCGCGAGCACCACGAGCAGCGCGCTCATCACCCACTGACCGGCAGAAGGCGGCCGCTCGCCGGGACCACGTCCCTGACTCTTGCCAGCCTTCGCCGCGGCCTTGGCCTGCTTGCGGGCGCCGGCCAGCGAAATGACATTCGAGCTGTCGTCCTGATGATCGAAGCCGTTCTTCATCCACGCCGCTCCCCGCTCGGAACGATCACCTGCCCCGGCGCCAGCTTCACGACCTCGACGGCCATGGCCGGCGTGCGTGCGTTCTGAACCGAAATCGACTGGCGGCGCACACCTTCCTTGTGGCGCAGCGTCAGCACGATGGCGCCAATCATGGCGACAAGCAGGATGAGACCTGCCGCCTGGAAGAAGTACACGTACTGGGTATAGAGCAGCCGCCCGATGGCCTCGGTATTCGTGAGGTTCGGATCGGTCACGGCCGTCTTGACCGCGCGCGCACCGACGCCTGCGCCGGTAAGCACCCGGGTCCCGAGCACCATGATGAGCTCGACCAGCAGCACGAGTCCGACGAGCGCGCCTACCGAGGCATGACGGATGAAGCCCGCGCGCAGCGAAGCAAAATCGACGTCGAGCATCATGACGACGAACAGGAACAGCACCGCGACCGCGCCGACGTAGACGACGACGAGGATCATCGCGAGGAACTCGGCGCCGAGCAGCACGAAAAGTCCCGCCGCATTGAAGAAGGCGAGGATGAGCCAGAGCACCGCGTGCACGGGATTGCGCGCGACGATGACCAGGAGCCCGGACATCACCGTCACTGCGGCGAACAGGTAGAAGAAGAGCGCCGTCAAAGCCATTCGCCGGTCCTCATTCCTCGCTTCAATCCCTCAGCCGGCCGAGCCGGCGCCTCACGTCAGCGATAGTGCGCGTCGAGCGCCAGGTTCTTCGCGATCTCGCGCTCCCAGCGATCGCCGTTCGCGAGCAGGCGCGCCTTGTCGTAGTAGAGCTCCTCGCGCGTCTCGGTGGCGAACTCGAAGTTCGGTCCCTCGACGATGGCATCGACCGGGCATGCCTCCTGGCACAGGCCGCAATAGATGCACTTCACCATGTCGATATCGTAGCGGG
>JAEZAW010000032.1 GCA_023430315.1 Pseudomonadota bacterium
GGGCTGAGGCCCCGCTCGCGTCGAGGACGCGACTATTCCACCAACCTCTTCGCATTCCTCAGCAACAGCACCAACGGCACCGACACCGCTGCGCAAGCGGTATACATCCCGAAGGCATTGAGGTGCGCGATCATGGCGGCCTGCCGCGAGATCTCGCCTGACAATCGCGCGAGCGAAGCCGGGCTCGACGTATCGAGCGGCCCGACAGCCCATGGAAGCGCGAGCGTGCGGTTGAAGGGCGAGATCAGCTCGGAAAGCACGGCGTAGTTCACGCCCGTCGAGCGCACCATCTCCGCGACGCAGACCGAGATGAAGAGGCTCGCGCCAATATTGCGCAGGAGGTGAAACACCGCCGTGGCCTCGGGCATGCGATCGCGCGGGATCTTCGCGAATGCGACGAGCGAGAGCGCGACAACGATGATGCCGGACGAGAGGCCCTGCACGGCGCCGATCAAGCTCAGCTCGAAGGGTGTCACGTTGAGATCGATCCGCATGAGCCAGACGCCGGCAAAGAGCTGGAGCGCGAAACCGATACCGACACTCGCGCGCGGATCGAGCCGCGAGAGGAAGATCACCGCGAAAAAGCCGAGCAGGCCGCCAAGCCCGCGCGAGCCGACGACCTGGCCGACGAGCACGTCCGGGTAGCCCATGTAGACGCGCATGAGCGGCGGCAGTAGCACCATGGGCGTGAAGTTCAACATGCCGAAGATGGCAATGAGCGCGAGACCGAGACTGTAGTTGCGATCGAGCAGAAGACGGAGATCGAGGAAGGGCCGTCGCGAGGTCAGGCTGTGCGCGAGAAAGAGATAGAAGGAAACGGCCGAGATGAAGAGTGTGACGCGGATCTCCGTGGACTCGAACCAGTCGAGCCGCTGGCCGCGCGAGAGCGCCAGTTGCAGCCCGCCGAGGGCGACCGAGAGCAAGATGAAGCCGATCCAGCTCAGATAGACGGGACCGCGCCCTCGGTCAGCGGGAAGCGTCGCCGCGAGACCGATCGTCGCCGCGACACCGACTGGAATGAGCAGGAAGAAGGCCCAGCGCCAGTTGAGGATCTCGGCAAGGTAGCCACCGAGCGCAGGGCCGATGATCGGCCCCATCACGACGCCCATGCCGTAGATGCCGAGCACCATGCGATGCTGACGCGGCGGGAACGTATCGAGCAGGATGGTTTGCGCGAGCGGCACGGTAGGAGCACCCGCGGCGCCCTGCACGACGCGCCACAGGATCAGCTCTTCGAGGGTGGTCGCGAACCCGCAGAACACCGTCGCAATCGTGAAGATCCCGGTCGACCAGATCATCACGGTGCTGCGGCCGAAGCGCGCCGTGAGCCAGCCCGTCATCGGCATAGCAATGGCCGTCGCCAGGATGTTGAACGTCATCGTCCAGGAGATCTCGTCCGGCGTCGCCGAGAAGCTCCCCTGCATCTGCGGCAGCACGGTCGAGGCAACGAGGATCGAGCTGAAGTAGAGCGCCACCGACAGCATCACCGAGATGAGAATGAGGACGCGGCGGGACGCGCCCATCTCCATCTCGACCGCAGGTCTGTCGGTTGTATCCGTCATGCTTCCAGCCGCGGGGCGGCAGGAAGCGCAGCCCATAGTCTCCGTAGGCCGATGGTGGCAGTCGCACAACGCCGCCCGGGACAGGCCGCCTTGCAGTAGACGCACCTCATACTCCCACAGGCGGTCCTTGTCCGGACACGCAAGCGGGGGGATAGTGGGGCCAATCAACAAGCGGAGCCGCCGGCTCCTAATCAAACCTGCCCAAATCTACCCTGAGGAGCGCTCTGTCATGTCCACTGCCCTGCCGCGCATTGTGCTGGTCCCCCCTTCGCCCAAGACTGGGGAGCTGGCGCAGTCCCTCGCTCCCTCGGGCTTCGAGCTGGTGCTGGCGCCGGACAGCGGCTCCGAGCTGATGCGCGCGGTCGAGGGCGCCGAGTACATGATCTGCTATCCGAACGTGAAGATGGAGGCGCCTTTCTACCGCACGGCCCAGAAGCTCAAGCTCGTGCAGCTCCTGAGCGCAGGCTATGACGCCGTGGACATCGAGGCGGCGCGTGCTGCGGGTGTCCCTGTCTGCAATAACGGCGGCGCCAATGCGATCTCGGTCGCCGAGCACGCAATCATGCTCATGCTCACGGTATCGCGGCGGGTGATCTGGCAGCACGCCAGCGTGCGTGGCGGACGCTGGCGCGGCAACGGACCGGCCCCAGCCATGTACGAGCTCTACGACAAGACGCTCGGTATTGTCGGCCTCGGCACGATCGGCAAGAAGGTGGCTCGGCTCGCCCGCGCCTTCGGCATGAAGATCGTGTACTTCGACGTCCGCCGCCTGACGGAGGACGAGGAGGACGTGATCGGCGTCAAGTTCCGCCTGCTCAAGGAATTGCTCCGGACCAGCGACTTCGTCTCTCTCAACGTGCCGCTCAATGCCTCGACGCGGCACATGATCGGAGCAGAAGAGCTGGCGCTGATGAAGCCGACGGCGATCCTCGTAAACACGAGCCGCGGTCCCGTCATCGACGAGCCGGCACTGACCAAGGTGTTGAGCGAGGGCAAGATCTTCGGCGCCGGCCTCGACGTCTTCGATCAGGAGCCGCCGCCGGCCAATAATCCCCTGCTCCAGCTCGACAACGTGGTCCTGACTGCCCACTTCGCGGGGCCGACATCGGACAACCACATCGCGCGCTTTCGCAATGCCTTCGACAACGTCCAGCGCGTAGCGCGCGGAAAACCGGCGCTTTGGGTCGTCCCCGAGTTGCTGTAACAGCCAGCTAGAGGCTCCAAGACCGGTCCGGCGGCTTCCGCCGGACCGTCAGCATGACCGCCGTCCCGGCCGCCAGACCGGCAAACGTGCTCATCACGCCGCTGAAGAGCAAGGCGGCCGCAATCCAGGGCGCGCCACTTGCGGCCATCAACGCAGCTAGATCGAGCCCGGAGGGCATGAGAGCGGCGGTCGTCACGACGGCGCCGACGCCTGCCCCCATCGCGGCATTGATGAGAATGAGTTGGACGGCTCTGGGTAGCGTTCGGCCTGTTCGATGAACCATCGCGAGCTCCATAAGTCAGCTCGACGGGCCAAGTCTCAGGGAATCAAGAGCTTAGGCCCTTAGTTATTGAGCCAACTCGCCAAGTCCGCGATTGATCCATTGTGAGGTTTTTTTGCTGCAGCGCCCCAAAATTGGCATTCCCAAGGCGGACTAGGTCAGCTATGCTGTCCTTTGTGCGGATGATCTGCTCGAACCGCCCGATAAGCACCGCCTGCATGCATTTCCGAGGCGCGCAAGAACCGGGGGGCGTGACATCCGCGCTGTGGGGTTAAGCCTGAAGTCGTTCGTGCGCCAATAGTTTGCGTCACGCCGCATGTCCGAGCCGGTAGACATGCGCGGCGGCGGTGCACCACGACCGAGGCAGTACCCGCCCCACTCCATAACCGAAGGCCACCGCCGCTCGCCCCTTGGGCGGACGATGGCGCCCCTTCGGTCGTGACAGGGAGCACGCGGCGCCTTAACAGTGGGCCGCGGGCCGCGAGCAGCACTATTTGGGATCGAAGACCATGGCAAATCAGACACCTGTAACGAGCGCTCTGCCCTCTTACGTGGATGCCGACATGGTGACGCCGCGCGCCCAGGGCCTGTTCGATCCGAAACGCGAATTCGATGCCTGCGGCGTCGGCTTCATCGTCGATCTTAAGAACCGCGCGAGCCATTCGATCGTCGAGGACGCGCTTGCCATCCTCGAGAACCTCGAGCACCGCGGTGCAGAGGGCGCCGAGGCAGGTGCGGGCGACGGTGCCGGCATTCTCATCCAGATTCCGCACGCCTTTCTGAAGGACGAGTGCGCGGCGCTCGGCATCAAGCTGCCTGAGCCCGGCTACTACGGCGTTGGCCATATGTTCATGCCGCAGGACGAGCGCATGCGCGCGCACTGCGAAAAGATCTGGGCGCGGCTCATCCGCGAGGAAGGCCTCGAGTTCCTCGGCTGGCGCACCGTGCCGGTCGACAACTCCAGGCTGCCGGCACTCGTGCGCGCGGCCGAGCCCGTACACCGGCAGCTCTTCATCGGTCGCCCGAAGGGCATGACCGACCAGGACGACTTCGAGCGTAAGCTCTATCTCATCCGCAAGGTCGTCTCGAACGCGCTGTTCACCTCCTTCAAGGAGAAGGACGTTGGCCACTACACGGTCAGCCTGTCGAGCCGCACGCTCGTCTACAAGGGCATGTTCCTGTCGTGGCAGGTGAAGGCCTACTACAACGACCTCTCCGATCCGCGCGTGGCGTCATCGCTCGCGCTCGTGCACCAGCGCTTCTCGACGAACACCTTTCCGTCGTGGAAGCTCGCGCATCCCTATCGCATGGTCGCCCATAACGGCGAGATCAACACACTGCGCGGCAACGTGAACTGGATGGCGGCCCGCCAGGCCTCTGTCTCATCGCCGCTGTTCGGCGACGACATCACCAAGCTCTGGCCCATCTCCTACGAGGGTCAGTCCGACACCGCCTGCTTCGATAACGCCCTCGAGTTCCTCGTCATGGGCGGCTACAGCCTCGCGCACGCTGCGATGATGCTGATCCCCGAGGCCTGGGCCGGCCACGAAAGCATGGATGCCGAGCGCAAGGCTTTCTACGAGTACCACGCCTGCATGATCGAGCCGTGGGACGGCCCGGCTGCCATGACCTTCACCGACGGCCTCCAGATCGGCGCCACGCTCGACCGCAACGGCCTCCGGCCCGCGCGCTATCTCGTCACCAAGGACGATCGTGTGATCATGTCCTCGGAGTCGGGCGTGTTGGCGATTCCGGAAGAGAATATCGCAAAGAAGTGGCGCCTGCAGCCAGGCAAGATGCTGCTCATAGATCTCGCCGAAGGCCGCATCATCTCCGATGACGAGCTGAAGCGCGAGATCGCGGGCCAGAACCCCTACGAGCAGTGGCTGAAGCGCACGCAAATCCAAGTCTCTGATCTGCCGCTGCCAAAGAAGACACCGCGCAAGAAGAGCAATGTTAGTCTGCTCGATCTGCAGCAGGCCTTCGGCTACACGCAGGAGAGCCTCAAGTTTCTCATGAGCCCGATGGTTCAGACGGGCCAGGAGGCTGTCGGCTCCATGGGCACGGACACGCCAATCTCGGCACTGTCGTCGAAGCCCAAGCTGCTGCACACCTACTTCAAGCAGAACTTCGCGCAGGTGACGAACCCGCCGATCGACCCGATCCGCGAAGAGGTCGTCATGAGCCTCGTCTCGTTCATCGGGCCGCGGCCAAACCTGCTCGACCTCGAGGGCACCTCGCGCCAGAAGCGTCTGGAGGTCTATCAGCCGATCCTGACCAACGAGGATCTGGAGCGCATTCGCGCCATCGGCGAGGTCGCCGACAACCAGTTCTCGTCGATCACGATCGACATCACCTACGCCGTCGAAGCCGGCGCCGCCGGCATGGCGACCGCGCTCGATGTCGTGTGCGCGGAGGCCGAGGAGGCCGTCCGCTCCATGGACTACAACATCATCATCCTCTCCGACCGCGCGACTGGCCCGGATCGCATTCCGATCCCGTCCCTGCTCGCGACATCGGCCGTGCATCACCATCTCATCCGGCAGGGCCTGCGCACATCGGTCGGCCTCGTCGTCGAGACGGGTGAAGCCAACGAAGTCCACCAGTTCGCGACGCTCGCGGGCTATGGCGCCGAGGCGATCAACCCCTATCTCGCCTTCGAGACGGTCGAGCAGCTCATTCCGGAGCTCGATGCCGGCCTCGACGTGAAGGAAGCGCACAAGCGCTACATCAAGGCCATCGACAAGGCGCTGCTCAAGGTCATGTCCAAGATGGGCATCTCGACCTATCAGTCGTACTGCGGCGCGCAGATCTTCGATGCAGTCGGCCTCAAGTCGAGCTTCGTGAAGAAGTACTTCACCGGCACGCACACGCAGATTGAAGGCGTGGGCCTTTATCAGATCGCACGCGAGACGGCGGAGCGCCATCGCCAGGCCTTCGGCGACGTGCCCTATCTCGAGAACATGCTCGAGGTTGGCGGCGAGTACGCGTACCGCACGCGCGGCGAGGCGCACTCGTGGCGTCCGAGCGTCGTCGCCGACCTGCAGCACGCGGTCCGCTCGACCTCGAACGCGGACGCCATGTCGGGAAAGATCCCGCAGAAGTGGCGCGACTACGCGGTGCAGATCAACGACCAATCTGAACAGCTCATGACCATGCGCGGTCTCTTCCGCATCAAGAGCGCGGAGGAGATGAAGCGCAAGCCCGTGCCGATCGAGGAAGTCGAGGCCGCGGCCAACATCGTGAAGCGCTTCGCGACGGGTGCGATGAGCTATGGCTCGATCAGCCGCGAGGCGCACACCACGCTCGCGATCGCCATGAACCGCATCGGCGGCAAGTCGAACACGGGCGAGGGCGGCGAGGAAGCCGACCGCTACGTGCCGCTGCCGAACGGCGACAGCATGCGCTCGGCCATCAAGCAGGTGGCGTCGGGCCGCTTCGGCGTGACGACGGAGTACCTGATCAACTCCGATCTCATGCAGATCAAGATGGCGCAGGGCGCGAAGCCCGGCGAAGGCGGTCAGCTTCCCGGCCACAAGGTCGATCAGATCATCGCCAAGGTGCGCCATTCGACGCCGGGCGTCGGCCTCATCTCGCCGCCACCGCACCACGACATCTACTCGATCGAGGATCTGGCACAGCTCATCTATGACCTGAAGAACGTCAACCCGCGGGCGGATGTATCGGTCAAGCTCGTCTCCGAGGTCGGCGTCGGCACGGTCGCGGCGGGCGTCGCCAAGGCGCGCGCCGACCACGTGACCATCTCGGGCTTCGAGGGCGGGACGGGCGCCTCACCGCTCACCTCCATCAAGCACGCCGGCAGTCCGTGGGAAATCGGTCTCGCCGAGACGCACCAGACGCTCGTCATGAACCGTCTGCGCGGCCGCATTGCCGTGCAGGTCGACGGTGGTGTCCGCACGGGCCGCGACGTCGTCATCGGTGCGCTGCTCGGCGCCGACGAGTTCGGCTTTGCCACTGCGCCGCTGATTGCGGCCGGCTGCATCATGATGCGCAAGTGCCACCTGAATACGTGCCCGGTCGGCGTCGCGACGCAGGATCCGGAGCTCAGGAAGCGCTTCAAGGGCCAGCCCGAGCACGTCGTGAACTTCTTCTTCTTCATTGCGGAAGAGGTGCGCGAGATCATGGCCTCGCTCGGCTTCCGCTCCTTCAACGAGATGATCGGCCAGTCCGACTGCCTCGACAAGGAGAAGGCCATCGGCCACTGGAAGGCGCGTGGTCTCGATTTCGACAAGCTCTTCCATAAGCCGCAGGTCCCTGAAGGTGTCGCCATCTACAATCGCGAGCGCCAGGACCACGGCCTCGAGAAGGTGCTCGACCGCAAGTTCATCGAGATCGCGCAACCGGCAATCCAGTCGAAGAAGCCCGTCAAGGCCGAGTTCAAGATCGCCAATCGCGATCGCTCGGCGGGTGCCATGCTCTCGGGCGAGGTTGCCCGCGCGCACGGTCACGCCGGCCTCGCCGAGGACTCCATCTGGATCACGCTGAACGGCATTGCCGGTCAGAGCTTCGGCGCGTGGGTCGCCCGCGGCGTCACGCTCGATCTCATCGGCGAAGGCAACGATTACGTCGGCAAGGGCCTCTCCGGCGGCAAGCTGATCGTGCGGCCGGATCCCAAGTCCGGCATCGTGCCCGAGGACAGCATGATCGTCGGCAACACCGTCATGTACGGCGCCATCAGCGGTGAGTGCTACTTCCGCGGCATCGCGGGCGAGCGCTTCGCCGTGCGCAACTCGGGTGCCTATGCCGTCGTCGAGGGCACGGGCGATCACGGGTGCGAATACATGACCGGCGGCGTGGTCGTCGTTCTCGGTCCGACGGGCCGTAACTTCGCGGCCGGCATGTCGGGCGGTGTCGCCTACGTGCTCGACGAGACCGGCGACTTCGAGTCGCGCTGCAATCTCTCCATGGTCGATCTCGAACCGGTCGCCGCGGAGGAGGAGGTCATGGGCCGTCTCGCCAATCAGAAAGGCGATCTCGCCAGCCACGGCCTCGTCGACGTCATGCAGAACATGACGGAGCAGGACGTGGAGCGCCTCCACGCGCTGATCACGCGGCACGCGCACTACACCAACTCGGCCAAGGCCAAGACGATCCTGGCGGACTGGCCGACGTGGGCGGCCAAGTTCCGCAAGGTCATGCCGATCGAGTACCGCCGCGCGCTGAGCGAGATGACCAAACTGCAGGAGGCCGACACCACCGGCCTCGGCGTCATCGAGATCGGCGTGCAGAAGGGCGCAGGCAAGACGAAAGCCAAAGCCAACGGTAATGGCAAGGCGAAGGCCAAGCCGGCGGAGTGACGTCATGAAGATCTATGGTGACGTCATCTCGGGCAATTGCCTGAAGGTGAAGTGGACGGCCGACGCGCTCGGCCTTCCCTACACCTGGGTGCCGATCGACATCATGAAGGGTGCGTCGCGGACGCCGACCTACCTTGCGAAATTCCCGCAGGGACAGGTGCCTGCTGTCGAGTTCGACGATGGGCGCACGCTCGCGCAGTCGAACGGCATCATCCGCTATCTCGCGCGCGGCTCGCGCCTGCTGCCGGACGATGGCTTTGCGCAAGCCAAGGTCGACGAGTGGCTCTTCTGGGAGCAGTACAGCCACGAGCCCTATGTCGCGGTCTGCCGCTTTCACATGAAATACCTCGGCAAGTCGAAGGCCGAGCGCGAGGCGTGGCGCGTCGAGCGCGGCGAGAAGGCACTCGATTTCGTTGAGCAACAGCTCGCGGGTCGAGATTTCCTCGCCGGGTCCGCGCTGACGATCGCCGATGTCGCCGTTGTCGCCTACACGCGCCTCGCCGATGAAGGCGGCTTCGATCTTGCCGAACGACCCGGCATCCGAAAATGGATCGCGCGCTGCGAAGAGAGCCTGCGCATCCAATAGAAGATCATCCGATACACGCCGATCGAGAGGCGAGAAAAATGGGTAAGATTACGGGTTTCCTGGAGTTCGACCGCGCCGACCGCGGCTATCGCCCCGTTGAGGAGCGGCTGAAGCACTATCGCGAGTTCGTCGAGCCACTTCCCGAGAAGGACGTGAAGACGCAGGCCGCGCGCTGCATGGATTGCGGCATTCCCTATTGCCACAATGGCTGCCCGATCAACAACCAGATCCCCGACTGGAACGACCTCGTCTATCAGGGCCAGTGGTCGACGGCGTCGCTCAATCTGCACTCGACGAACAACTTTCCCGAGGTCACGGGCCGCATCTGCCCGGCACCGTGCGAAGCCTCCTGCACGCTGAACATCGAGGACACGCCGGTCACCATCAAGACGATCGAATACTCGATTGCCGAGCGCGCGTTCGCCGACAACGGCAACAAGTGGGTGCCGCAGCCGGCCGAGAAGAAGACCGGCAAGCGCGTCGCCGTCATCGGTTCGGGGCCTGCTGGTCTCGCTGCCGCCCAGCAGCTCGCGCGCGCCGGTCACGAAGTCCACGTCTACGAGAAGAACGCCTATCCGGGCGGCCTGCTGCGCTACGGCATTCCTGACTTCAAGCTCGAGAAGACCGTCGTCGAGCGTCGCGTCAAGCAGATGGAAGCCGAAGGCGTAACCTTCCATTGCAACAAGCACGTCGGCAAAGATGTGACGATCGCCTCGCTCAAGAAGTCGCACGACGCCGTGCTGCTCGCGGGCGGCTCGGAGCAGCCTTTCGACTTCTTCGCGAAGTCGCCAGGCCGCGATCTCGACGGCATCCACTACGCGATGGAATTCCTGCCGCAGCAGAACCGCCGCGTCTCCAGCGAGCCAATCGCGAAGGGCACGAAGGAGATCAGCGCCAAGGGCAAGCACGTCATCGTCATCGGCGGCGGCGACACCGGCTCCGACTGTATTGGCACATCCTTCCGCCAGGGAGCCAAGTCCGTCACCCAGCTCGAAATCATGCCGAAGCCGCCAGTCATGGAGAACAAGGATCTGTCCTGGCCGCACTGGCCGCTCAAGCTGCGGATATCATCGAGCCAGGCCGAAGGCGCAAACGTCGAATACTCGATCTCGACCACCGGCTTCTCAGGCGAGAACGGTAAGATCACGAAGCTCAACTACACGCGCGTCGACAGTAAGCTGCAGCCGGTCTCCGGCTCCGAGGGCACGCTCGACGCCGACCTCGTGCTGCTCGCCATGGGCTTCTCCGGTCCCATCGAGAGTGATGTCGTGCAGGAGATGGACCTGCCTGTCGTCGCGCGCGGCCGCTTCAAGGGCCTCGAGGCCAATGATCGCGACTACCGCATTCGCGGCCGCGACAAGCTCTTCGTCGCCGGTGACATGCGCCGCGGCCAGAGCCTCGTCGTGTGGGCGATCCGGGAGGGTCGTCAGGCGGCCGCCTCGATCGACAAGGTCCTCATGGGCCGCACGGACCTGCCGCGCTGAGTTCCGAGATGCCGGTTACACAAGAAGAACTTTTCGCGCGCCTGACGGAGCTCGGCATCGTGACGGTGACCGTCGAGCATGAGGCGGTCTTCACCGTGGCCGAGAGCTCGCAACTCGAGCGCCAGCTCGAGGGCGGCCATACCAAGAACCTTTTTCTCAAGGATGCCAAGGGCAAGCTCTTTCTCGTCGTCGCCGAGAGCCATACGCCCGTCGATCTCAAGTCCCTGCACAAGAAGATCGGCGCGGCGCGCCTGAGCTTCGGCAAACCCGAGCTGCTCATGGAGGTGCTTGGAATTACTCCAGGTTCGGTCACGGCTTTGGCCGTCATTAACGATGATCAGAAGCGCGTGAGCGTGGTGGTGGACGAGCGCCTCATGGGCTATGAAAGGATCAACTGCCACCCGCTGGTCAATACGGCGACAACGAGCATCGCGCGCGATGATCTTCTGCGTTTCATGCGCGCCACCGGCCATGATCCACTCGTCGTTGCCATCGACGGATCCGGCGAGACCGGCTGACGAATAGCGCATCTCGCGCATCAGGAGTTCGAGCGATGGAATTCGGCCAGAAGGCACCGGCGGCCGCAGGCGTCGGCGGTGACGTGATCAAGGACACCACGACTGCGGGCTTCATGAAAGACGTCATCGAGGCGTCGAAAGCGCAGCCGGTCATCGTGGATTTCTGGGCGCCCTGGTGCGGCCCCTGCAAACAGCTCACGCCGATCCTCGAAAAGGTCGTGCGCGCGGCTGGCGGCAAAGTGCGCCTCGTGAAGATCAACATCGACGAGCATCCGGCCATCGCTCAGCAGCTTCGCGTGCAGTCGATCCCGACGGTCTATGCCTTCCTCGATGGCCGCCCGGTCGACGGTTTCGCCGGCGCGCAGCCCGAGAGCCAGATCAAGGCCTTTGTCGATCGCCTCGTCGGCGACGCCGGTGCGGCAGACCTCGAGCACGCCATTTCGGAGGGCGAGAAGGCCTTCGAAGAAGGCGATCTCCAGACGGCTGCTGAGATCTTCGCGGCCGTGCTTCAGGAGGAGCCCGACAACATCAAGGCGCTCGCCGGTCTCGCGCGCTGCTATCTCAAGACGGGCGATCTCGAGCGCGCCGAGCAGACACTCGAGCTCGCGCCGCCCGAGAAGCGCGATGCCGCCCCGCTCGCGAGCGTGCGCGCGGCTCTCGGCCTTGCGAAGCGTGGCCAGCAAGGTGGCGGCAATCTCGGTGAGTTGAAGGCCAAGATCGACGCCAATCCAGCGGATCATCAGGCACGCATCGATCTCGCGACGGCGCTCGCCGCCAACGGCGATAAAGAGGACGCGGTTACCCAACTCCTCGAAAGCTTCCGCCGCGACCGCAAGTGGAACGAGGAAGCGGCGAGAAAGCAGCTCGTGGAGTTTTTCGACGCCTGGGGTCCCAAGGACCCGGCAACGCTCGACGGTCGGCGCCGCCTGTCGTCCCTGCTGTTCTCGTGACGTGAAGGCCGCGCCGCACAGGCGGATCGCCACAGGAGTACGTTACGCGTGAAGTTTCTGGAGCAATATCGTTCGCCATCGGATCTACCGGCCCGCATACCGGTGTTTCCGCTGCTTGGCGCGATTGCGCTCCCACGCACCACACTGCCGCTCAACGTCTTCGAGCCGCGCTACCTTGCCATGGTCGATGACGTTCTCCGCGGCGAGCGCATCATCGGCGTCATCCAGCCGACCGGCGACGGTGGCAGCACCGGCTCGCCGTCATCGCGTACGGCGCCGCTGCAGGCCGTCGGCTGCGCGGCACGGCTCTCCGCCTTCCAGGAGCAGTCCGACGGACGTCTGCTGATCACACTGACGGGGATCTGCCGTTTCGATATTACCGGCGAGGCCCAGGGCGGCGCGCCCTATCGCACGCTCGACGTTTCATACGATCGCTTTGCCGATGATCTCGTGGCCGCCATTGGCGCCGGTGACGTGCCGCGCGACCGCCTTCTGGCCGTTCTCCAGCGCTATCTCAATGCTCGAAACCTGAAACCCGACTGGGAAGCCATCGAGCAGTCGGAGAACGAGGATCTGGTCAACGGGCTTTCCATTGCCGGGCCCTTCGCGCCACCGGAGAAGCAAGCCCTGCTCGAAGCGCCCACGCTCGCCGA
>JAEZAW010000071.1 GCA_023430315.1 Pseudomonadota bacterium
CTCCGAATGGCTTGTGGACAGCCAGAAAACTGGCGAGGATCAGATAATAGAGGTATTGCAGGCTGCCGCAGAAGAAAGTGAGGAAGATGAAGACGACGACGACGACGACGATGGAAGTGACGACGATAAAGCGTGAGCCATGCGAACGGTCGCTCGAGATCAGAGCCCTTCTCGTGGATGGCTTTCCCCACATGTCTGTGACGGCTAACCGTGACCCCGCGCTGCCAGAAGCACACTCGCCGGTCTGCGCGCTGTAGGCTTCAAGGTGGAAGCCGATCGTATCATCCCGCCGGCCGGCGCAACGGGCCAGCAGGTAATTGCCGCCATCAGTGGAGCGTTTCAAAGCGCCACTCAGCGACTGACGCCGTCCGCTGCTTGTTCGCTTTCCGCCACCAACTCGCCTTCACCTTCACCCACTCGGGACGCCTGCCGGAGCGGTAGGGGAAGTCGACGCGTTTGCTGACGATTCCCTCAAGCCGGAATTGCTCGGCGTTTTCGAGGCGCAGCAGGGGGCGTCAAAGGTGTCGGAAAACATCAGCGGCTTGGGCAGCAAAAGCCCCAGCAATTGTTCGCGCCTCTCGCTGAGCGGTAGCTCACGCAGATCCTGCCCGCGCAGGGACAAAATGTCGAAGCACCAGAACGTCACGGGCACGCGCTTGCGCAGCAGCTCGTAGAAGTCGTGCTTGCCGTCCGGGGTATCCGCTGACCTGAGCCCCAACTTTCATCCAGTCAGGAGTAGAGTCCTGGGTTGAAGTTTTGACCGTTGGCGGCGCTGGCCGCAACGGCAATGTGATGCGCCCGGAACTCCTCCGGCGTCCTGTTGGCAAGCGCCGAATGCGGGCGCACGCCATTGTAGTCGGCGCGCCAGGCATCGAGCACGGCGCGGGCCTGCGACAGCGATACGAACAGCGTCTCGTTGAGGCACTCGTCGCGCAGCCGGCCGATGAAGCTCTCGACGAAGCCGTTCTGCATCGGCTTGCCCGGTGCGATGTAGTGCCAGGCCACGCCGCTCGTCTCACTCCATTTCAAGATCGCCATGCTGGTCAGCTCCGTGCCGTTGTCCGCAACACAAGCCTTCGGCCGTCCTCGATGTTCAACGAGCGCGTCCAACTCGCGGGCCACCCGCACGCCCGACAGCGAGGTGTCGGGGATCAGCGCCAGGCTCTCGCGCGTGAAGTCATCGACGACCGCCAGGATGCGAAAACGCCGACCGTCGGTGAAGCCGTCGGACACGAAATCCAGCGACCAGCGCTCGTTCGGGCCATTCGGCAGCTCCAACGGTGCGCGCACGCCCAATGCCCGCTTGCGGCCGCCGCGCCGGCGCACCTGCAGCTTCTCCTCCCGGTACAGCCGCCGGAACCGCTGGTGGTTCATGTGATGGCCCTCGCGGTTCAGCAGAAGGTGCAAGCGACGGTAGCCGAAGCGGCGCCGCTGGGCGGCGAGCTCCCGGATGCGGAGCCGCACGGCGGCGTCGCCTGCACGACGCCCGCGATAGCGTATCGATGAGCGATCCACGCCCATCACCTGGCACGCCCGCCGCTCGCTCACCTCGTGCACCGCGCACGCGTGAGCCACGGCCTGTCGCCGAGCAGCGGGCGTCACCACTTTCGGCTGTTGATGTCCTTCAAAATGGCGATGTCCAGCATCGTCTCGGCCAGAAGCTTCTTCAGCTTCGCATTCTCGTCCTCGAGTGCCTTCAGCCGCCGAGCATCCGACACCTCGAGGCCGCCGAACTTCGACTTCCACTTGTAGAACGTCGCACTCGACACACCTTGTTTGCGGCAAATGTCCACCGTCGGGCTACCCGCCTCCTGCTCGCGCAGGATGCCGATGATCTGCTCTTCGCTGAACCGGCTACGCTTCATCGTCCGTCTCCTCAGGTGACGGACTCTACCCAAATCTGGAGTAGTTTTTGGGGCTCAGGTCACCGCCACAACCTCGGCATCGGCGACACGGAATTGCGGCCAATGAGCGGGATGGTCCCAAGCCCTGACCTGCTGTGGACGGGCTTCCTTGTCGTAATCGGCGTGCTCGCCATTCTCTGCTTCGCCGCCCTCATCCTCAGCAGTCGTTCCGACAGGCGCTTCGACCGCGACGACGAAGAGGACTGGAACCAATGGTAGCGCGCTACGCCTTGGCTACGCTCCTGTTCGGTGCGTGCGCGACCTCCCCAGACGCGCTCAGAGCCATCAAGCATGACGTCGACTCTCGGCTCACATTCGTCAGGTACTTGGCCAAGGACTACCGCCAAATTCCGTCGCCTGTAACGGCCGAAGGCAACTGCGCGGTGTTCACCGCCACCTACAAGGGCGAGGCGGCGGCTCACGGCATCGAGGGCGACATCCGTGTGTGCAGGCTGTGGAATGGCGATGGTCGAGACGAAGGACGGCTTCGTGCTCGATGTGCGGCAGCGGTTCGTCGGCACGCGGGAGGATGTTGGATGCGCGCTGTGAATGCTGGGCTTTGCTGTGCTGTCTTTCGTGTGTGGGGCCAGTTGCTACGTGCTCTACCTTGGCTCGTGGTAAGTTCTACCTCTAGATGATTTAGATGGGGGTTTAGATGTCTCTGGCTGCCACAAATTTCGAGCTGCTGCGCTTTATCGAAGATCGTTCGCCCGGCGTACTTTGCATCAAGGGAGCATGGGGCGTCGGTAAATCATACTATTGGCGGTCGTTCGTGAAGTGCCACCAGGGCTCCATTAACAAACGCGGCTATTCTTACGTCTCCTTGTTCGGCATCAACTCACTCGAACAGCTTAAGGCTGCGATCAGGGAGAATGGGCAAGCCATCG
Organism: Pseudomonadota bacterium; assembly: GCA_023430315.1. Taxonomy (GTDB): domain Bacteria; phylum Pseudomonadota; class Alphaproteobacteria; order Rhizobiales; family Hyphomicrobiaceae. The sequence continues at coordinate 2,792 of JAEZAW010000071.1, forward strand.
AGGACGCGGGAGGTTCCCGCCGTATCATCGATAGGGTCACGTCCTTCGCCAAGTCGGGAAGGAAGATTAAGGGGGTAGATGCCGCGTTGGAGATAGCGAGCCAGCTATCGTTCTATCTCTTGAAGGACGAGTTCATCTGCTTCGACGACATAGAGCGGCGTGGGGAGCAGTTGCGGATTGCAGATGTCTTAGGGCTCGCATCGCAGCTTCGTGAGGAGAGAGACTGCAAAATAGTGCTCATTTTGAATGAGACAGCGCTGGATAAGCGTGAAGGACAAGGGAGCGAATATCGCAAGTACTACGAGAAGGCGATCGACTCGCATGTGGAGTTCGCTCCGAACGCGCGTGAATGCAGCAAGCACGCCTATGGAGATGTGCCCCGATACGCGCGAGTTCAGGACTTCAGTATCGCCTTGGGGCTGACGAATATTCGGCTGATGCAGCGCATAATGCGGGTGGTCGACCAGCTGCTTCCGTATCTGGAAGGATTGCATCAGGAGGTGGTCGACGAGGTTTTTAGGTCGGTCACTGTCCTTTCGTGGAGCGCCTACGGAGAAGCATCTCCGACGGAGCAATGGATCTTCAACGGAGAGCGAGTTTACGGGCCTGCCAAAATGGAACCGACGGACGAGGAGCTTGAGTGGTAGGCTGCATTGGCGATGGTCGACTACGGCATGCCAACTGATATTGACCGCGCTCTGTTGGACGGGATCCGCCTCGGCTATTTCGTGTCGGATGAGCTTCAGCCCGAGCTGAAGCGAATGCAGCTGCAGGCTGAGAATGCAGGTGCCAGGAAGCGCTTTGACCGGGCGTGGCGCACGATTTGGGATGAATTTGGCGGGACGACCGACGAGATGGCGATTGAGTTTGTAGAGGCCTACAAGGAGGGCGCTGTCTATGTTTCGTTCGGAAACTTCAATGGCGCAGTGACGACGTTGCGAGAGCTTGGTCGCCCGGACCTAGCGACTGAGATTATCGAGCACTTCGTGAAGACGCAGAGGCCGGCGAAGGGTTTTAAGTATTGGAGGCGGGATTTGACGGCTGGTCGACCTGTTGACAAGGAAGTGGAGGCGGCGCTCGACAAAGCAGCATTGAACGAAGCGGACGCGCGCAATCCGACCGAGGTGCTTGTAAAGATCATCGCGGATGCAAGCTGGAGCTCAGAGGACATCGATTTGCTGAATAGCATGTCGCCGGACGTGTTCTATTATTTTTTCCGAACGCATAAGGGCAAGGATATGGGCAAGATCATAAAGGAGATCAGAAATTTCGGAGGCCCGATGCGGGTGAATGCTCAGGTTGCGTTCGAGCGTATGGCTGCGGAAAACGAACTGGATCGGGTTAGGCTGTCGTATTTTCATAGAGTTTTTCCAAGACTGCCGGATACCGAGGGAGCTTGACGCCTCTCTCACGGCAATAGGACAATTAAGCGTTTGGCCCACGCGAGCGCATCGCACCGAATAGTCGGACGCCGGGAACGGCCAAGTGTCATGTGAACCCGGTAGGCCGCTCATGGGTGGTTCGCCATGCCCAGCAATGGCGGATGATGCCGGTCGGTCAGAGTTTCATTGGCCGTTGCCTCCGCTCCTCCGACCGGCACGCTGTTGACAGCACACACCACCCGCGAGAGGATTCCGGCATAACGAAAGCCGATTGATTGAAGCGCATTGCTCCTCTCGCCGTTGCCTCCTCGCTGCTCGCCGGCAGCGTCCTCGCCGACACCCAGTACAACATCCCCAGTAGCTATCTGGGCCTGCACGAGCGTGGCTCGGTCATGACTTCCGGGACCACACTGCAAGACGTTGATGTTGAGGTTGGCACCAAAGGCGTCACATCATCTTGTCCGCGACCACCACGAGCGTCACCGCACAGCTTCAGCGCCGCAGCAGCAGCAAGGGGTGGTGCTGTCCTCGGAGACCATCACAGTCGGGCCAGTGCCTGTCTAGCGGACATTCCTGCCCCCATTCCCGAACTTTCACTTCAAGGTCAGCCCCACGGGCGGCCTCACAGGAACGAACACGCTGCACATCAACGTCCAGCAGGCGAAATAGGCGGGTTTGACATCCGGATTCCTCATCAGGCAGAATCCGAATGTGCCGCAAGGCATGTTGCAACAATCAAAGGGTATTTGAATGGAATTGAAGAAGCTGGGCCGCGTTGTCGCGCTCGGTGCGGGTATCATTGCGTCCTCGCAGGCGATGGCCGCCGGCCTGAGCTGAAAGTCGGATGAGGGCGGCAGTTTCCGCGTCAGCCGATCCGTGCAGAACTCGGGCACCACCATCACCGGCAACCTCATCGGCTTGGATGCGGGCAAGCGGCATACCGTCTACATGAGCTCGACGGCATCAGCCAGCTCGCCGATGGCACGGCTCTTACCTCGTAAACAGTGCATGTCCCGGCGGGCGGCGTTGTCGTCTCGCGGACGTATACGAGTCCGCAGGCCTCCCAGGACATCCGCGTGAGCCGTACGACCGCGCTTACCGGCCAGAACGCGCTGCACGCGGTCGTGGTCGAGTCGAAGTAGCTCTTCGACGACATGGAACGCTCAGGCCCTTCGGGGCCAATTTTTTATGCAAGACCACACAGCGGGTTATGCGGCCATCCTCAAACGCATGCATCCCGGCAGCTTGCGGCTGCGTAAAGGGTCCCCCTACAATGCCCGCAACGGGCAGCGGGGTAGTTCTGTTTGGCGATTTGTCGCGTGGGGGTATTGCATGGCTCCTCCTGAGGTTGGTTCGGAGGTGCCGGTCATCGTGAATGGCCGGATAACGCGCTATAACAGCGACAACACGTTGAACGTGAAGCTACGGCCTGGGCCGGGCCGACCCCACAAGATTCCCTTCCACAAGGTGGTCGACACATTGCCTAGGGAGATGCCACCGATTGCCAATGATAGCGTCAAGGCAGTGATACCGGAACTTGAGCCGCTGCCGCAGCTACAGCCCTTGCCACCCCTTCCTCCCATCGCCTGCGAACCAGCGCATACCGAGCAATGCGAGCCGACTTCAAAGCGCAGAAGCGTGCTGAGCTGGGCGACATTCGCTGCTGTCGGCGGAACGATTGCGCTCGGCATCATTCATGGCATCGGCAGCAAGATGGTCGAAGAGATGTGGCCGCACATAAAAGTTCTGTTTTACTTCTAGCTTCCCGCTGTATTCGCGACGTGGCACTATCAGTGTGAAAACAGCGCTAATGCAGTGGGAAGAACAGACGTCCTAACACCTTTCGAGCCCGGCAAGTCCGGCAATCCCAAAGGACGCCCCAAAGGGCCCATCAGCGTTGGCCAGCGCATCCGCGCCATCCTCGAAGACGGCGACAAGCTTCCCGCAGCGGTCAAGTAAACCATCGAGACAGCAGTAGGCGAGGGCAAAGGGCCGCCCGACGCCATGATTATGGTTGGCCTGTTGCAAGCGCTTCAAGGCGACGTGCAGGGGGCGAAGCTGCTGTGGGAGCACGGCTCAAGTCAGAGCCGAGGACGGCCTGCGTGAGGATCTGCAAGAACTCTTTTGGGGCGAGTTGGATGTCGCGTTATCCGCGACGCAATCGGCCCACCCCAATCAGCGACGGAGAAGCGCATGTCACGGTGCGGACCGAGCACGACCAAAATCCGAGTTGGCTCCTGGAGGGCCTTGAGAACCCTGGCGAAATCTCGGATCACTCGGACGAAATATATACTAGATTGCCGAAACTACATCGCGCTAAGGGTATCCCTGAAGTCATGCTCATAAAATCAACAATTACAATGATGTATGGCCCCCAGGGCCGACGCTGCAATCATCGACCTGCGGAGCGACGACGGCTAATGGATTTGAGGCGCACGTAAGAGTTAAACGTTTCGCGGGCGCGAGGAGAAACGAGCTCCTGACCTCTGCCGTGCGACGACATTACTTCCAGTTTCTGAACGATCGCTGACCGCTCTGTCCGCTGTCTGCGACGCCCTCAGCCCCGACATGAGGACCATCTCTATCTCGATCAATGCTATGCGACGAGCAGGGATCTCGGTCCGGCTAAGGCGGTCCCGTCGGTAGCCGGACCGGCTTATATGGTCCGGGCCTGCTTCCGAGGTCGCGGCGCCGGCTCAATTTCCTCTCACGGGCCGCGCGTATGATCCGGCCTTCCCATTGACCTGAATAGCGGCAACTTTGGATGTGGCGCGGACCGCTTCCACTGAGCCGGCCCACGGGCCGTTTTACGAGCCGGGTCGGCCGGCCCTGTGGTAACGCTCCAGCCGGGCCTGCCTTTGGGTGCAGATCGCTACTTCTGTGGGCCAGGGGCCGGGATGTGGATCCAGGTGTCCCGATGGGTTATGCCAATTTCCAACCGGCCTTCGCGCTCCAGCTGCTTGAGGAGGCGGACCACGTTGGTCCGCGGTTGTTTTCTGGCCCGGGCCAGCTTTCTTTGGGACGTCATGATCACACGCAGGTCGTGATCGATCTCGACACCTTCAGGTAGCTTGCCCTCAGGCAAACCGAAGAGCGACGTCAGCCAGACAAAGAGCTCGTCGGCAGACGACGCGGACGGCGGGCGATCGCCAATCTTCCGTGACCTCATCGGACCTGTTGTTGCTGGTGCAGGCTGGATGCAGCAGCGCTCATCCGCGCGAGGACGAGCCAACGTCGGCAGGGCCAGAGTGCCTGTGACTTCAACGCATAGCCAGAGGGCGCCGCACAGCCCGAGGACGCTAAGTGGGGTATCCAGTGGAAGAAGCCGCAGCCCGGTCCAAAAGACAATGAGCGCGCTCAGGAGGATGGAGAACAGCCATACCGCCCAAATGGCGAGGGGCGGCTTTGACGTGCCAGTCAACGCACGATCGCGCGCTTCCAACGGCATGAGGATTTTTAAAAGAACAACGCTCATGGCAATGGCGAGGCCGCCAATCCATGCAACACCGGCTCCGCTCCCGCCGAGACCCAAATCCGACGCGATCTCGCTTGCCGTGATGGTCGCCATCCACAGGGGGAGTGCGCCGGCGGCACCAGCAGGAACTGCCGCCAGCACGATGGTGAGGAAGCGGCGCATCTGTGCCGCTCGAGGACGCATGTGCTTCCCTACCCCGAATGGGCGCCGCTCACCGTGATGCGCTCAAGAACGATGACCCGCCGGCGATCATGCCCCGTTGGGCCGCCGGAGATTTCGATCCCAAGCTCTCGAAGGAGCGGACGTAAGCGGTTCTTCAGCATGTGGCCGAGACGAGCCGCACCCTTGGGCCATTCGTTTGACCGACGCGTAGATTCGTCGATGAGGCGGTTCAGCCGCGTGAGCAGCTGACTGGCAGTGCCCTCCCACCGCTCGGCTTCGCGCATGAGTTCGAGAATCGAAGTCACCACCGGCAACCTCTCGGCAAGGCGATCATTCGCGGTCCGCGCATTGCGCTTAAGCGCCGCTATCACCGTGCCCTCAAGCCAGAGCGCTCCTTCACTGGCAACCATCCATCGGGCTGCATCAGCCATGCGCGGCAGCGCCATGCCGATCGCATCATCGAGGTGACGTATGCCATGCACCATCGCATCCAACAGTGCGCCCAAGATGAATGGGCGATCCGCCTCGAAGTCCTTTTCCATGAGCTCCGCGGGTTGGTACCCTGATGGTGCAATAGGCTGCAGCTCGAGCGTGATCGTGCGCTGCGCCAGGTCCGGTCGCGCGATGACGTCGTCGATCCCATTGAGCAAGATGGGGCGCCGCGCTTGTAGCAATGTCTCGTCGGCGTCGGTGTACAACGATCGCGTGGCAAAGCCGCCGCCCGTCGAGAGCCGGCAAAGTGCGTCCGACATCTCGCTCGAGATGCGGGAGATGTTATCGTAAGCGAGGACGTGGGCCCTTGTTGCCGAGATCATCAAGTCGTGCTCGCTCTTCGGCAATGGGCGGAGCGACGCGACGTTCGGGTCAACGAGCGCGCGCAAGCAGTGCGACAACGTCGACTTCGCCGAGCCCTGCTCGCCGTTGACCGCGAGCACCGGATAGGGCCCCAGGGGTCTCAGGGCGGAAAGGAGCCAGCCGACCGCCAATACGAAGTCGTCATCGTCCCTCAAGTTCACATGCTTCCGGAGCAGGTCGATCGAGCCGCCCTTCCGAGGCTCGGGTAGCGCCAAGTAGCCGGGATAACGCACGAAGCGCACAGGCGGATGGGTAACGATCCTCCATTCATCGCGCGTGATCTCGACGGCCCTCCAGTGAGTATCGCCGAGGTCGAGGTAGTACTTGCCGCCGTTCTCGGCGACCCGGACGTAAACTTCATGCTCTCGGCCACCGTATTTCGCGCGTGCGCGAGCGAGAGAAATGACGCCACGCAACTCCTCCGACGAAGGGACCTCGGCGTTCGCCGTGAAGTACTGCTGCGTCAGGCGATCCGCGAAGTCCTTGCTCTCCAGCGCGATCGTTTCGCGATGACCGTTCACCTCGATATCGGCGTACGCTCGGCCATCTGGTGTTCTGAAAAGCACCAACGCTTCCAGGGACCGCGTGAGGTCGGCGCTGATCGGAAGCGCTCGGTCATGATTGTCCCCAACGGCGCCGTGGAGCAGCTCGTCGATTTCGACGTCCAAGTCCGCGACGCGAACACCGGTACGCTTGAGCTGCGCGCGAAGCGTCTCGAAGCCGGCGCGATCGACCCCGCGCAAATGCGCGAGTGCCTCGATGATCTCGGGCCGGAAAGGATGCCCAGCCTCGGCTTTGGCCTTCTCGACCAGGCCGTCGAGATGATCGGGAACTTCTTCTGCGGCAGCGACGAGCGCGCGGATAGTCCTCTCGCCGTCAGGGGGAACGTTGTCGTCGGTGTCGTCACTCATTTCGCAGGCTCCTGGCAGGACCATCGGTGAGCAGGTCGTTGAAATCGCGGCCGTGGGGCGCGCGGACGAGGCGGACGGAGCGAACGGCTAATCGCAGCCGTCGTGCAGCTGCTCGCGCAGCGGCCTCGCCGGTTGGGTCGCCGTCGGCAAGAATGATGACGCGCTCGATGCCGGGCGGGAGGTTGATCGCCTTCAAGCCGGTGGCCGAGAGCGCCGCCCAACTTGGGATGCCGCAGGCCTGCTGCACGGAGAGGCAGGTCTCGACGCCTTCCCCGACCACCAGCTCATCTTGAGCGTGGGCAAGTCGGATGCTCCCGCCTCTGGCTGTGCCGAGGATCATCCTCGAAGGCTCAATGGGTGCCTTGCCGACACCGTCTTCGGCGAGATAGGTGCGATGCACGCCAATCGGCTCGCCGGTTAACGCATCAGTGATAAGCGCGACCATCGCGGGCCACGCCCGCGCACTCGGCTTATGCCAGAGGCGTTCATGAAACCGGATCGAGAGTGGCAGTTGCAGCGTGATCCCCCGGGAGTGCATGTACGCTTCGACCAACGTGCCTTCGCTCGGGAGCGCTTCGGCCCAGATCTCAAGGGCCCGCTTAAGCGTATCGACCTCGTGATGGCCCGGTACGCCAGTGTCGCGAGGAGCGAGCTTCGCCTGCGGCCGCTGGATAAGCCCATGTCGAGACCACAGTCCTCGTGCCGACAACGCGGCGATGACGGCCTCCTGAGTGCATCCGGCGTGGCAATGGACCAGCACGCGCCCGTCCGCGCCGTCCGCACTGTCTGCCAGCGAGAGGCTTGGCGTTCGATCCTCGTGCGCTGGGCATTGCGCAACGAAGCCCTTGCCGCTGGGCTTGCCGCCGAGTGCGTGGGCGATGTCGGCAGCCGTGAGACGAGGCTTACGGGGCATCACCGTCCCTCCTTCACGCGCGCCTCGGCAGTGGAGATGAAGAGATGCGACGCAACGTGGGCCTCGATCTCGGCCCTCGGATAGAGCACGCGGCGACCCATCTTCACGAAGGGCAACCCAATGCCGTCTTGGCGGTCGCGCTCGAGTTTACGGATCGAAATGCCGAGCAGCGCGGAGAGCTGCCGCGTGGAGAGGAAGGCTGGTGATCCGGGGTCGCTGGTAGCGCCCAGCAATGGGTGGCGAGGGACGCGGCACATTTTGAACTCGAACGGTGGCTGAAGACCCGCTCACGATGCCATCTGCGAACGGCTCTGGCGCCGCGCAATCGGTCCGCGTCTGAGCAAATTAGGAGCTAGGCGCCGCCTACCGGCAAAGCGCTGAGCGGCTCAGAGGCATGCCGCCCACCTGAGCAGGCGCGTCCGGCGCTTCTACTTCGTTGCTTCAAAGGGCGATTGCGCAATGGGCCGCTCTACCGCGACAGCGTCATCACCCAGTTCGCAGAGCGCTGCGCGGACACGCTCGCCCCATCGCGGCTCCGGCACCTTCTTCGCGCATCCATCATTCACGGTGATCAGGACGGCACCGACGATCGCCGTGACCACTGCGACGAGTGCCGCCCGGTCGATGTCCGGCCTGCTCTGCCGGGCGAGGCACACAAGTTCAATGACGGCGAGCGTGGTCGCCGGGATCGGACGGCCAACGTGCTTCGACCGCCGCTCGGCACGAGCTGCCAGCAAAGCACCCATTGCACGGCGCGCATCGCCAACCGGATCATCGAGCACGAAGACGGGACATCCTTCGGGGCAGGGTGTCGTCTCAGTGACAGTTTGCAGTTCGAAGTCGATTTCGCGCGGGAGCGTGAGCACCTCTTGAGCCGCGCGCCTCCAACTCCGGCGAGCGCGTTCCAACTCACGCGCCGGAAGCGGGGGCGCAAGGCCCAATGCCATCTTGAACGCCAGCATCAGCCCCAGCACCTCGCGTAGCGCTTCACTTTCGACACCAGCATCGGCAAGTGCAGACGCCGCATGGTCATGAAGCTCTGCGAGCCATGCCGGAAGTCCGTCGCTGTCGATTGCCGCGTTAGCCTGCTCGCAGAGACAGTGAAAATCCAGACGGGCCGTCATCAGCTTAGAAATGCACATAGTTTTCCATCCGCGTTTTGTAGCGCGGGGGGCAGCTGATCTTGAAAGTGGGCGCCTTGATGTACCCCGATTTGCTGACAATCACCAGTCAACCGTACCTGCAGCAGTAGATGGTGCGCTACTCATACGCGCCTTATTCGCCATCGACCGAAATGCGCATCGCGCTGCCCATAACCTCGGCGATCGAAGTTCCAACCTCGGCAGCAAGGCGCCGCAATGGGTCTTCCGCAAGGTGGGCATATCGCGCTGTGGTCGAAGGATGCGAATGGCCAAGAAGCTTACCAATCATGGGCAAGGACGCCCCGCGTGAGGCGAGCAAGCTGGCGTAGGAGTGTCTCAAGTCATGAAGTCGTATTGGCTGCAGGCGGCCATCCGACAGTTCTGAAGGACTGACGTCTGCCTGCTCGCGTACCCGAACCCAGACTTTGCGCAAGTTGACCCAGCGCTGTCCGTCCTTCGCGCCAACTATGATGTACGGGTTTCCCGTCACACGGGGCAGGCGTTGAAGTACTTCGACCGCTGTCGGGCTCAGGCGAATTGCCTTCGCGCCGGTCTTGCTGTCCGGCAGGCGCAATACACCCTGCTCGAAATCAACCCAGCTCCATCGCGCGGTGAGGATCTCGTCACGACGGCACCCGGTCAAGATCAACAGTCGCAGTGCTGCGATCGCATACGGATCCTCGGATCCGTCGAGCTCGGCCTGACGCAAGACTTCGCCTATGCGCGCCAGCTCGGCGGCGGAGAGAAACCGCTGGCGCGGCTGAAGGCGGAAATGCTCAATGCGGCGCGTCGGGTTAAAGCCTTCAGCCACAAGGCCGGCGTCCTGGGCAGCCGAGTATAGACTGCTCACGAACGCCAGCACGTGGTTCGCGGCGCGCGGGCGATCACCGAGCGAGCGATGGAGTGCGGCGAGGTCTTGTGCCGACACCTTGTCCAGGCGGATCCGACCGATGCTCCCCGTTCGAATGGTGCCATCCGTAGTTCGAGGGGCAATGTGCGTTCCAAGCAGGCTTCGATAGTTCGCGATCGTCCCCGACTTCAGGCGCGACGCTTCCCGCTCGATAAAGCTGGCCGCAAACTCGGCGAGCGTCGGCATGGTCCGGGCCTTCGCTCGCTCACTGCCCGGATCCGCGCCCTGTTTCAGTGCGGCGAGGATCACAAGGGCCTTTTGGCGCGCCTTGGCTTCCGTCCACCCCTCGCGGCCATGCGCTCCGATGGTCACGTAGTGCCGACGACCGTCCACATGCTTTCGGACGAAGTACACGCGATCAGCGCCCTGCCGGCGGACGCCGAACCCAGCCAGCCCAACATCCATGATAGCGTCGCCGGCCGCGAGTTTCTCGACCGTAGTCGTCGTGATCCGTGCACGCCTGAACATCTTTCGCTCCGAACGCTTCTTGGCACATCAGAGCAGCAGTATAGTGCCACTGCAGTGCCAATCTAGTGCCAATACTCCAGTCGGTTTAGGGCGGCTCAATGTGGTTCAAGTCAGAGATATCGATGTTATAGCAATGATCTAGGCAGGCTCCGTCGGTGTGCTGCGATATAGGACTTAAGACTACGAATCTGGGGGTCGTGGGTTCGAATCCTTCCCCGCGCGCCAATCAAATCAATGGCTTACTTTCTTTCTCGCAGCGGTAAGTCGTTTGATTGGCCCATAATTGGGCCCATCAGGTTCGGGCACCGCCGGCCGCGACACTGCATTTGCTGCAATCAAATTCTCTGCTCACGCCGCAGCCCGAAAACTGCACACAGGGGCCCGCGCTCCGGCAGCATCGAGATCCTCGACGGCAGGTTCTAGGCGCACCCGGAACCACGCCGCGTAGAGCGCCGGCAGGAATACCAGCGTCAGGACCGTCGCAACCAGCAGGCCGCCCATCATGCTGATCGCCATCGGCCCCCAGAAAACGCTGCGTGACAGAGGGATCATGGCGAGGATGGCGGCGAGCGCCGTCAGCACAACCGGGCGGGCGCGCCGCACGGTGCTTTCGACGATCGCATTCCAGGCGCTGAGGCCCGCCGCCAAATCGTGATCGATCTGATCAACCAGGATCACAGTGTTGCGCATGATCATGCCGGCGAGCGCGATGACGCCCAGCAGCGCGACGAAGCCGAACGGCGCATTGAAGATGAGCAGCGCCGCCACCGCGCCGACGATGCCGAGCGGCGCGGTGCTGAAAACCAGGAACAGCTTCGCGAAGCTCTGGAGCTGGATCATCAGCAGCGTCAGCATGACGAGGAACATGATTGGGAACACCTTGAACAGCGCGGCGTTGGCCTTCGCGCTCTCCTCGATGGCGCCGCCGGTATCGATCCGGTAGCCAACCGGGAGATTGGCCTTGAGTGCCGCGAGCTTCGGCAGGATCGCGTTGGTGACGGTCGGCGCTTGTACGCCGGGCGCGATGTCCGAGCGGACGGTCAACGTCAGGTCGCGGTTGCGACGCCACAGAATCGGCTCCTCGAAGCCGTAGGAGATCTGCGCCACCTGCGTCAGTGGTACGGCAGCGCCGCCCGGCGTCAGGATCGTCAGGTCGCCGAGACGCGCGAGATCAAGACGCTCCTCCTGAGCGGCACGCACGACGACGCGGATCAGCTCGGTGCCTTCGCGATATTCCGACACGGGAACTCCCGAGAGCAGAGTCTGCAGCGTTTGTGCGATTTCCTGCGTGTTGAGGCCGAAGGCGCGGGCGCGATCCTGGTTGATGGCGAGTTGCACCTTCTTTACCTGCTCGCTCCAATCGAGTTGCGGATCGATCGCGTTGGGCTCGCCGCGCATGATCTCGCGCACTTGACCGGCGATCTCGCGCACCTTGTCGGCGTCCGGTCCGTTGACACGGAACTGGACGGGGAAACCGACGGGCGGGCCGAAGTTCAGCCGATCGATCCGGACTCGCGCTTCCGGCACGGCGCCGGAAGCCACAGCCGCCTCGAGCTTCGCCTTCAGGCGCTCGCGGGCTTCAGAGCCCTTCGTCATGATCACGGTGAGCGCGAAGCTCGGATTGGGCAGTACCGGATTGAGGGCGAGGAAGAAGCGCGGGCTGCCCTGGCCCACATAGGTCGTGTAGTGGGCGACGTCCGCATCATCCTTCAGCAGTTGCTCGGCCTTGCGCGCGGCGGCAGCCGTCGCTTCGATCGACGTTCCCTCGGGCATGCGGACCTCGATGAACAGCTCCGGACGTGACGAGGTCGGGAAGAACTGCTGCTGTACGAAGCCCATGCCGACGCCGGCGGCGACGAATGAAGCCATCGTCGCGCCGATCACGATCCAGCGGCGGCGCAGCGACCACGTGACGACGCGGCGCAAGCCACGGTAGAGCCACGTATCGTAGATGGCGTCGGCCGCGTGGGCTCCATGGGCGGCGTCCGAACGAACGTTCGGCAGCAGCTTCACGCCAAGGTAGGGGGTGAAAACGACGGCCACCAGCCATGAGACGACGAGCGCCAGTCCGACGACCCAGAAGATGTTGCCTGCGTACTCACCGGCCGTCGACTGCGCGAAGCCGACAGGCAGGAATCCGGCTGCGGTGACGAGCGTACCTGTCAGCATCGGAAACGCCGTCGAGTCCCAGGCGAACGCAGCGGCTTTCAGCCGATCGACGCCCTGCTCCATCTTCACCATCATCATCTCGATGGCGATGATCGCATCGTCGACAAGGAGGCCGAGGGCAACGATCAATGCGCCGAGCGTGATGCGGTCGAGGTTCATGCCGAGCGACTGCATCACGACGAATACCACGGCGAGCACGAGCGGCACCGAGAGCGCGACGACGATTCCGGTCCGCCAGCCAAGCGAAACGAAGCTGACGAGGAGCACGATCGCGAGAGCCTCCACGAACGAGGTCAGGAACTCGCCGACTGATGCCGCCACGACGCGCGGCTGATCGGCGATCTGCTCGATCTCGATACCGACCGGGATGGTCTGGCGGATCTCGGCAATGGCTGCGTTCAGGCGCTCGCCGAGCTGGAGGACGTTGGCGTTGTCGACCATCGCGACCGCCACGCCCAGCGCCGGCTTGCCGCGATGCGTGACGATGCTCGTCGGCGGATCCTCGAAGGCCCGGGTCACGGTCGCTATGTCGCCGAGGCGGAACGTCTGACCGCCGGCCTGGATCGGTACCGCGCGCAGCGCATCGACGCCCTTAAAGGCGCCGGTCACGCGCACCTCGACGCGGTCGGCAGCGGTCTCGATCGAGCCAGACGCCAGCACGGCATTCTGGCGCCCGATCGCATCGAAGATCGCTTGGGACGGCACGCCGAGCGTCGCCAGCTTGCGGTGGCTCATCTCGACGAAGACGCGCTCCGGCACGTCGCCGACCAGCACCACCTTGCTCACGTCCTCGACGCGCAGCAGCGCGGAGCGCATCTTCTCGGCATAGCGCTTGAGGCCGGCACGCGAGGCGCCCTCGCCTGTGAGCATGTAGACCGCGGAGTAAACGTCCCCGTACTCATCGTTGAAGAAGGGGCCGAGTACGCCTTGGGGCAGCTCGCCGCGGCTGTCGGTCAGCCGCTTTCTGACCTGATACCAGGTATCGGTCGCCTCCCGGCCCCGCACGCGGTCCTTGAGTTGGACCGTCAGGACTGCGCTGCCCGGGCGCGAGTAGGTGCGCACGAAGTCGAGCTGTGGCAGCTCCTGCAGCCGCTTCTCGAGCGGCTCCGCCACGAGCCTCTGCACATCGTCGGCAGTGCTGCCCGGCCAGGCGACCTGGACGACCATCGTCTTGATCGTGAAGGAGGGATCCTCGGCACGACCGAGCGACATATAGGACCACGCGCCGGCGAGCGACGTCGCAATGATAAGGAACAGGATCAGCGCCGGATGGCTGACGGCCCAGGCCGAGAGGTTGAACTTCCCCATGGTATCCCTCCTCTGGCTCATCACTCGATGGCTGCGCGGCGTTCGACGATGCGGATGGGCTTGGCCTCATCCAACATATGCACGCCGAGCGCGACGATGCGGTCGCCGGTGCTGAGTCCGCTCGCAATCAGCGCGTGATCGCGGGTCAGCGAGGCGATGGTCACCGGCACGCGGCGGACGCGCGTCTCGTCCGCGTCGACGATCCAGACAGCTGCACCCCGCCCGTCGTTCATGACCGCTGCGAGCGGAACGCGAACGATGCTGTCGTCACTGCGGCGGGAAAGCTGAACGGTGGCGGTGCGTCCCAGCCCCACGTCCGGCGATCCCTCAATTGTAAAGCGTACCCTGAACGTGCGGGACGCGCGGTCGGCTTCGGGCGAAATCTCGCGCAAGCTGGCAGCGAGCAGCCGCCCGTGCGTGCCGCCCCAAATCTCCACCGATGCAGTCGCGATCTTGATCGCTTCCACCATGTGCTCGGGGACCGCAACCTCGACTTCGACGCTGTCGAAATGGGCAATCCGCGCGACCGTCTGGCCGGCGGCAATGACCTGTCCCGTCTCGGCCGGCAGCGCGGCGACGACGCCCCGGCGATCGGCCTTGAGCTCGGCGTAGCGAAGCTGGTTCTCGGCGAGAGACAAGGCGCGCTCCGCCCGCTCGACGCGGCCGCGCGCCTCGTCCGCGGCCGCCGTGCGCAGCTCGAGTGCGGCTTTGGCGACGTGCCCTTGCGTCATCAAGGTCCGGTAACGACCCTCGGCCGCGACGGCCTGATCGAGGTTCGAGCGCGCCGCGAGCAACTCCGCCTGCTGCGCTTCTACGGACAGGCGATAGTCGGTGGGATCGAGGCGCGCGATGACCTGTCCGGCCTCGGCCTTCTGCCCAACGTCAACCAGGCGCTCCACGATTTTGCCTGCCACCCGGAAGCCGAGATCGGTCTCCGTCCGGGGCCGGACGACGCCCACATAGCTCCAGTTGATCAGCGACGGCGACGCCTGCACCGACATGACCTGGACCGGTTGCGGCGCGGCTGGGCGGGCACTCTCCGCAGGTTTGCAGCCCGGGAGAAGCAGGGTACCGATCAGAACGGCGGCCAGCGCTGCAGGCTTTGCCGCACCCGTGGGAGGAGCTGGACTGGGATTTGCCATGACGGACCTCGCGACAACCTGTGCCATTGATAAGTTAGTGCGGCTAACTTATGTAAGCGTCGCTAACTTGGCAAGTGTTAGTACCGCTAACATTTGTCGCACCCTCTCGGATCGGTCATTCTCGGGTCATGACACAGGACGAATCACGATCGAGCCGGCGGCGCTATCATCACGGCGACTTGCGCGAGGCGCTGATCGACGCCACGCACCAGCTGTTGGTCGAGAAAGGGGCTGGGGGCTTCTCGCTAGCCGACGCTTGCCGCTTGGCCGGCGTGACAACGGCGGCGCCTTATAAGCATTTCCGGGACAAGCACGAGATTCTGCAGGAGATCGTCGAGCGCGGCTTCGACGAGATGGCGCGGCGCTCAGACGAGGCGGTGCAGGCAGCCGGCGAGGGTACGCTGGCCGGCATCGTTGCCATGGGCCAAGCCTATCTCGACTTCGCCGTCACCGAGACGGCCGTATTCCGTCTGATGTTTGGCCAGAATCCTGCGGTCAAGAAGGCTGCGGAGGTCGAAACCAGCGGCCGGGCCTGCTTCTCAGGCGTAATCGCTCAGGTCGAGCTCTACTGCACGCGCAATAGCATTCCGGGTGATGCCAAGCGGCTCGCCCTGGAGCTTTGGACATTCGTTCACGGCGCCGCGTGCCTGACCATTGATCGAGACTATGAGAAGGTGGCACCCGGCTTCGATGCGAGAGCGCTGATTGTGAGCGTTACACCCCGGCTATTGGGCACCAAGGGCTAGCGCTGGAATATCGCGTGCTCGGTCGAACCGGCTTCCCTGCACTGACATCCACGCTGGCGCCGCTCGTCGGCCGCGAATGCCAGCGTGGCCGATAACGTCCGCCGCGAGAAGAAGGCTGTCGGTCGGGGGAGCCGGACGCCGAGTTGAGCGACTGATCTCCGCATTTGACCCGGAGCGGCCCTGAGCAGTTGGCATAGCGTCGGATGCCCCCGCTCGCATAGTGGACGTTGGCAGTCCGAACAGCGAGTGCTGTTCAGGGCTACGAGCGGTCGCGCCCATTGGATGTAGGCACGCATAGAGGCTGGCGGCTTTTGGGGGAGAAGCGGAAGAGCGATGACAATCCTATCGGGGCCGACGGCCGACGATTGCATTGGCCCGCGCCTCGATTGAAACACGCCCACTCGCGTTGACAGGAACCTGCCCACGAACCCGAGACTTGAGTTGCGTCACGTCCGCTACCGCCATCGTTTTGAGCATGGGCGCGAGATTGGGCGCCGCAATGGTAGTCGACCAATGGTCCTCGAAATCGTTGAACGTCCGTCGCGTGCGAACGATATGTGCTTCGAGATCGGCAAAACCCGCAGATGTCCACAGCGCAAGCAGCCCTTCAGGCGTCGAGGCCTCCGCTTTCGGCGCCCGCGGTGGGGCGAACCCCATGTCTCTCATCTGACTTATGATTGTCTCCGAGGGGCCGCCGCCGCTGACGATATCCCAGATATAGGCGGCCGCAAGACCGCCCGGCCGCAAGACGCAAGCCGTTTCAGCGACGCCCCTGGCAGGGTCCGGAATGAAGAACACAACAAGCGCCATCACGGCCGCATCGAAGCTGCCATCGGCGAAGGCAATGCCATCGCGTCGCCCTGTCGAAAGCTCGCGACAGGTGTAGTCAGTCGCTCTCGCGCAAAGACCAGCTGACCTTCTGAAGGATCCACGCCTTCGACGGCCATCGGGGCGCAGCGCTCGACCAGCAACTGTGTAAACGCGCCATTCCCGCAACCAATGTCAACCCAACGCAAGTTGGGCGGCGGCGAAAGCCAATCTACGAAGGCACCTCCGATCAGTCTGCTCCACTTGCCCATCATCCACTCATAAGCGGCGCCGTCATCGAATTTGATCGTCGGTGCGGACATGGTGGTCGCCGGGGGGTTCGGCTCACTTCTGCAGGAACAGTGCTCTTGCACCACGCGTGGATTGTCTCGCAGCAGCTCGAGCAAATGCGCGGCGACCTCGACAATTTCGGTAATGGGCTGACGGGACATGTGCGCTTGCTGTCGAATATCGGCGCGATGGAATTTTTGCCGGTACCTCTCGCGGCCTTTCTCTCTGCCCATCCGAATATCCACGTCGGCCTTGAGCATCACGGAAGCGGCGAGATTATTGGAGCAATCGCGGCGGGCCGCGGCGATATCGGTATTGTCGGGGAGACCATCGATCCAGGCGCGGAACTGGACAGTTTTCCGTTCGCCGAGATCCGCCTGGTATTGGTGACGCCAATGCGCCATCCGCTCAGCCGGCATCGTAAAATTGCATTCCGCGCAACTCTTGACCATGAGTTCATCGGCTATGCCGTGAGCAGCCCCATGCAGGACTTGTTGAACCATTTGCGTGCGAAGTTTCAGATCGCTGCCCGCACACGCTCAACGGCTCGTCGAGTTTTTGAGACCATCCGCGCCGGTGCCTTGATGATCGTGTCCTGGCTGTGTCCGCTGGGCGGAGTTATGCGGACTACATAGTTGATTGCTTCGACGGTCGATCGTGACCTGCGCGGGTGGTTGTTTCAACCGTCACGCGGATGTCCGCTCGCGCCCACAATGGACAATAACCGAAAAGGCAGGTCCCTTTCGGAGCCCGCCTTCCCACATGCAGATGCTCCAGCGAGGGCAGAGGAGTGCGCAATGCGCGTCGACGGCACGTCAGGCATCTCGTTCTGAGACCGATCAGTTTATGTTGCCCAGTAGCGCAAATTCGGCATTAAACTGCAGTTCAATCTCAGCGACCTGGCTAAGCATTGGAGTGCTCGGTGCTCGAGAAGCTGGAGTTCATGATTGCGCTCGCTCGCGAGAAGCATTTCGGCAAGGCTGCCGAAAGCTGCGGCGTCGCGCAACCGACGCTCTCGCAAGGTATTCAGCAGCTCGAGGAGATGCTGAACGTTCCGCTTGTCAAACGATCCTCGCGCTTTCTCGGCTTCACGCCGGAGGGCGAGCGTGTGCTACTCTGGGCGCGGCGTCTCGTTGGCGATGTGCAGGCCATGCGCCAGGAAATCCTGAGCATGCAGCAGGGCCATGGTGCCCAACTGCGCATCGCCGCCATGCCGGCCGCCATGCCGCTCATAGCCTCGCTGACAGCGCCCTTCCAGCTCCGCAATCCGACTGTCCGGTTTACGCTGATCACCCGCACATCTGACGAGATTATCAAGCTTCTGCATGAACGCGAGATCGACGCCGGCGTGCGGTACATCAGCGGCACCCCGAGCGATGAGCTTGAGGAAGTGCCGCTTTATGAAGAACGCTATCTGCTTCTAACAACAGCCGGCCGACGGTTCGGCGATAGCGCACAGATCTCTTGGTCGGACCTCGCGGGCATGCCGCTCTGTCTTTTCGCGCCGAATCTCCAACAGCGGCAGATCATCGATGAAACGCTGCGCCGCCACGGCATCGAGGTTCGCCCCGCGGTCGAGACGGATTCGATTCTTGCCTTAACCACGCATGTCCATACCGGCCTCTGGGTCAGCGTGGTGTCGAACCTGGTTTGTGATGCCATTGACCTCACTGGCTCGCTGCGCACTGTTCCCATTGTTGAACCGGAAGTCGTGAGTTCGATCGGGCTCATTGTTTCGAAACGGTTTCCTCTTCAACCGGCGATGGCCACGCTGCTTGCCCAGGTTCGCGACGGCGCCCTCAATGGGATGGCCGGGAAGCGCACGTAAAGCGCCAAAGAACATCGATTGGCTTTTGCGATCGCAGCATTGCCAACGCCGCCTTGATGGCGGCTGAGCTCTGCAGTCTCCTCCTTAGATTAAGAATAATAATCAGATGACATCTGGATGAGGAGGTGACCGTCCCATGAACATCGAAGTCTCCCGCCGAAGGTTCATGCAACTGGCTGGTGCCGGCGCCGCAGGAACCGCGATCGGCGCGCTTGGCTTTGCGGAGGCCGAGGCGCAAGTCTCGGCTCATGTGAAGCCGTTCAGGCTCGTTCAGACCAAGGAAGCGCGCACCACGTGTCCCTACTGCGCAGTAAGCTGCGGGATGCTCGTCTACGCAGCCCCTAACCAGGCCAGCAAAGGCAAGCTCGAGGTCGTCCATATCGAGGGTGACGCCGACCATCCCGTCAACCGCGGTACGTTGTGCCCCAAAGGCGCTGCCGCGATCGACTACATTCACTCCGCGACGCGCGTGAAGACGCCCATGTACCGCAAGCCCGGTACGGCCAAGTTCGAGCCGGTGACCTGGGACTTCGCGATGGAGCGCATCGCGAAACTGATGAAGGAAGACCGCGACGCCAACTTCGTCGAGAAGAATGCGGCTGGTACGACGGTCAATCGCTGGACGACGACGGCGTTTCTCTCCGGCAGCTCGGTCACGAACGAGACCGGCTGGGTGACGTACAAGGTCGCGCGTGGCCTCGGTCTGCTTCAGATCGAAAACCAGGCGAGGATCTGACACGGACCGACGGTGTCCAGTCTGGGCCCGACATTCGGTCGCGGAGCGATGACCAACAGTTGGACGGATATCCGCAACACGGATCTCGTCCTCGTCATGGGCGGCAATGCCGCCGAAGCTCACCCGTGCGGATTCAAATGGGTCACGGAGGCGAAAGCCGAACGTGGCGCCAAGCTCATGGTGGTCGATCCGCGCTTCACGCGGTCGGCGGCTGTTGCCGATCACTATGCGCCGCTCCGCCCCGGTAGCGACGTCGCTTTCCTTTCGGGCGTCGTGAACTACCTGCTGAGCAACGACAAGATCCACAAGGAGTACGTGCGCCACTACACCAACGCGGCCTATCTGGTGAAGGAAGGCTATGCCTTCAACGAAGGCTTCTTCTCCGGATACGACGAATCGAAGGCGACGTACGACCGCAGCTCGTGGGAATACGAGATCGGTCCGGACGGCTATGCCG
>JAEZAW010000145.1 GCA_023430315.1 Pseudomonadota bacterium
CAGCGACATAAACGCCGGGCACCGAGGTGTCCTCCGTCTCCGAATGGGTCACGACACCGCCCTTCTCATCGCGCCGACAGCCCAGACGTTGAGACAAGTCTGAGGCTTGCCGACATCCCGTTGCAAAAAAGAGCGCCTCGCGAGCCAAGGGAGGACCGCTCGCAAGTTCGATCTGCGACAGATGCCCATCGTCGCCATTCAACCGCAGAATCTTTTCCGTTCTGATCGGAATATTACGCTGCCGGAGCTGCTGCGTTAGGCTGTCACTGATCTCGGTGCCGTCGCTACACACCACGACATCCGCCATCCAATGGCGCATCATAAGGCCGAGCGCGGCGCCCTTATCATGAAGGCCGTAGGCGGCGACTGCCCTGTCCTGGTACTCAAAGCCGTCACAGTAAAGGCAGTGATGCACTGATTTGCCATAGAGCTTATCAACGCCAGAAACTGCGGGCAGTTCATCCACGAGGCCAGTTGCGATCAGGACCTTGGAGGCCGTGCCTTGCGTGCCATCTGAGCAGCTATACTGAAAAGCATTGCCAACGGATTTGACATCGTCGACGTGCGCAATATGAAATTTCACTGTCGGATATTTTCCGAGCCCCGCACGTGCCGCCGCGAGGAAGTTTATAGGCGACATCCCTTCTTTGCCTAAGAGGCCATGGATAGCTATCGAGGCGCGATTTAGCGGCATCCCCTCGTCGCACAACAAAACCCGCCGATGGCTACGTCCCAGTACGAGCGCCGCGCTCAAGCCTGCGGGACCGCCTCCTACGATAATAATTTCGACGTCCATGTCGCCGGCCTCCAGTGTAGACAACGCTGTATTTCGCCCTCCGTGCCGACTTGCTCGAAGGTCGGAACCATAGAGCATCGATCACGTCGGCAAATGTCGATCCATCGACACATGCGCGCTTGGCCCGACAAGCAGCACTGGCATCCGCTCGGTCCAACGCGTTTCGTGTCATCGTCACGAACGAGAAACATCGCTCGTGGCCTTTCGAGGCGTACCGACCAATTCTCCTGCTAGATCGAGGGTCGTCGCGGGGGTCGCGGACAGTGATGTCCGCTAGGCACATCCATACGCCGTCAACGCTTGCGGTCGCCCTTGTCGCCCTGCCCGGGCTTCGCTGCGGCTTTTGCTTTCTTGCGGCGGTCGGTCGCCAACGAGCGTCCGACGTCGTCGCTCTCCTTAAACTGCCCCTTAGGATTGCGCCTCGCGTAGCGCTTATCGCCCTTCGGCTCGATGAGTTCGCGTTTCGCGACCATGGCGGGTTCCTTTGACGACGGAGCTCGAAGGCGGGTGACAATGCCGCGGCGCCTTCGCAGAGGTTTGCAGGCTAGTCCCGCCTTCGAGCTTCCGTGCCGATCCAAACTGCCTGAGCTGAAGTTGGTTCCACTCTGCGGCCTCGCGCGTGGACTGACGGCCGCGGCTTCCTGCCCAGGAACGCAGGATGGTCCGTTGCGTTCGGCTCTTACAAAAACAGGAGATCGTGATGCACGAGAAACGCCATCAATTTAACGGTCTGCCAAGCCTGTCCATCGCTCAAGGCGAGATTGCGCGCTACTCGCGAACAGGTTCACCCCTGCATCTGGCGCACGCAGCTCGCGCGCTCGCGGACGCCCTGCGTGAACTTGAGGAGATGCGCCAGAAGGAACTGGCGGAGCGACGTGGATGACGGATCCCAAAGGTATACTTTCGGCAGGCGAGGACGATGCTTCGCTGGTAAAGCGATCCAACACTCCATGCGATCACTCGCATCCGTCAGGAGCGAATTTGCCTCCTCTTGAGGTGGACGAATGCGTGTTTGACAGGCTGATCGCGCTCAGAGTTAGAGAAGCTTTGCCCGTGCGAATTGCGCCGGAGCCAGTGCTACGTGGGCTCTTGTAGGATGGGTACTTCGTCTGGCGTGATCGATCCAATCCAAGGGGCACGTCCCAGTGATCATCGGCCCGCACCACCGACTCGTTGAATCGCGCGGACTACGCGGGCTGGATCCGCATAATGCGTCATGTGCCCCGTTTGCTCGAAAACATCGCGGTAGCTGCCCGGCACCAGTTGATGCAGCCTGAGCCCATGTCCGCGCGGGTCGACGACTTTGTCGCCGTCACCGGCGAGGATTGCGAGCTGACAGCTCAACGCGTCGTAGCGCTCAGACATGATGGAAGCATCCGGAATCATGTGAGTGGCGTCCTTGGACGCAGCACTCATTTGCGATGGCCGGAACATGAGTTCGATCGGGAATTCTTCCAAAAAGCGTTCTGGTACACGCTGAGGCGAGAACATTTTTTTGATGAACCGCGGCGCCAACGCTTCGCCGATGAGTGGGACGACCGTATAGCAGAGTAGATCTCCCAGGATCGGGACGGCCGGGGGCGATACCAAAGCCACACCCGCGCGGGCAGTTGGATAGTAGTAGCCAGACGCCAGAACGAGCCCGCTGACGTGGTCGGGGTGATCGAGGGCCAACGCCAACGCCACCATGGTTCCTAAGGAATGCCCGACGACAATCGGTTTATCGATACCGCGCTTTCTGAAGACCTCCGGCAGTAATCCGGCTTCCGCTGCGGCTGCCGATCGCCCAGGATTCTGGCACAGCGATCGCCCCGATGAGTGCCGTGCCAGCGAGTGCGATGGCACCGAGCGCGACCAAGCTTCCGGCGGCGGATCGGGATGAAAGCGGAGTAAGTCTATGCGTCACGACGACCCTTTCGACTATCACCGGACTGCGAACCGGCAAAAATAAACGAGTGTGCGGGAAGAGATTAGGCAAAACGCGTACCGATACGTTGATGCCGCAGCCAGAAACCGGGAAAATCAGCTGCGTCCACCATCTCCCTTGCGCCCGGTTGTCACCCGGCACACTCGACCTTGCAACTCGCTATTCATCTGAGTGTTCCGCGCAAACGCGGAGCACGCGATTGTCGGCAACCTCGTACCCTCACCGTCGTTCATTGGAGACGCCGTACTTCAGAGGACGCAATGACCGATCTCACCTCCGAGCTGACTTCGAAGATCCTTCTCATATTTGAACTCGAGGGATGCTGACGCATATCAAGGGCCGGCCCCGCTCCATCGTCCGCGCGCCGGACGGCATCAACGGCGAGCGCTTCTTCCAGCGCCACGAGATGCGCGGCATGTCAATTCTGATCTCGGTCACCAACGTCGAGGGTGACCGCAAGCCGTATATCCAGATCGACCGCGCCGAAGGCTGATCGCGGCTGCGCAGATCGCTGCCATAGAATTTCATCCCTGGAACAACCATCCGGGCAAACCGCCCGTGCCGGGCCGCCTGGTCTTTGACCTCGACCCGACGAGGGCCTGACCTTTAGCGATGTCATCGCTGCCGCAAAGGAAATGAAGGAGCGGCTCGAAGCTTTGGGCCTAGCGACATTCTGCATGACGACCGGCGGCAAGGGCTTGCATGTCGTGACGTCCCTCATCGTCCGCGAGAAGGACGGGTTGGGCTGGGATCAAGCCAAGAGCTTCGCTCACACCGTTTGCGCCGCCATGGCGCAGGACAGCCCCGACAAGTATCTGATCAACATGTCGAAGGCCAAGCGCGTCGGCAGGATCTTTCTCGACTATCTGCGCAATGACCGCATGTCGACAGCGGTCGCACCGCTCTCGCCCCGCCTGCGGCCCGGCGCGATGGTTTCGATGCCGCTGAACTGGAGCCAGGTGCGCGCCGGCTCGATCCCAGGCGATTTACAATGGCAAGCGCCCCAGTCCTGCTCTCCAAGGGCAAGCCTTGGGCGGATTACTGCGACAGCGAAGTGCCGCTCAAAGCCGCGATTCAGAAGTTCATTAAGAGCAAGTGAGCGCGCGGCATGTACCTAATCGAAATCCTGCTGCCGCTGTGCGATGAGAACGGGTCGTCGTTTCCCCCTGAAAGCTACGAGCAGCTGGCGCGAAAGGTGACCGAGCGCTTCGGCGGCGTGACGAGCTTCGCCCGCTCGCCGGCGGAAGGGCGCTGGCGCAATGACGGTGGGACCGAGCACGACGACATCGTTGTCCTCGGAGTGATGGCGGAACGGCTGGACCGTGCCTGGTGGTCGGAGCTTCGGCAGCGGCTTATGCGTGAATTCGCACAGGAAGACATCGTCATCCGCAGCCACGCGATCGAACGCCTGATGTGATCAGCGTCCGCCGCCGCAAATGAAGAGCAAGGCTTGATCGAGCGTCGGATGCACGCCGAAGGCAAGCACGCGCCAGACGGGCGCGGTCGCGAGAGCGATCAGGATCGCAAAGCCCGCCCAGATCAGACCCTGCCTCATCCTGACCGTCATTCGGAACCGGCCTGCACAGTTATCCCGCTCTCACGATCGCCCTGCCTGAGCAGGACCCATCCGGTCGCCATCATTATGATGCCCGAAAGCGTGAAGCCGACATCCCAGTAGATCCACTGCTCGCGCGCGACGGTTTCATTGACGTGATGGATGCCGAGGAAGTGGTGATCGATGATGCCTTCGACCGTGTTGAAAATGCCAAAGCCCAGCAGCATCGTGCCGGCGAGCAGCTTGCTCGACCAGAAGAGATGGCGCCGCTGCGCGCTGCGCCAGAGCACAAAGAGCCCTGCGACGACGAACAGGTAAGTCGAGCTGTGGAAGATGCCGTCCCACAGCGTGTTGAGTTGGAGGTTTTCGAGCGTGTTGACGGGATACCAGCTGCTCAGCATGTGGTGCCATTGCAGGAGCTGGTGCAGCACGATACCGTCGAAGAACCCGCCAAGCCCGAGTCCGAACAGGATGCCGGCCGATTTCGGGAAGTGGCGCTCCGGGGACTTCATCGCCGCTATTTCTTCTCGAGCAGGATTTGCCCGCGCGACTTGATGGTTTTCTGCACGGCCTCGCCGAACTTGTGCAGCGTTCATGGCAACGTGATCACCTCGAGGTGGACATGATCTTCCGCTACCTGAACATTGCCGGAGGCTGTCTGCCCGAGGGAGCGGACCCGGAAATCCATGCGGTCGCCTGACCATCGCTCTTCGTCGACGGAGATAACTGCGAAGCTCTCCTGGGCGGCGTCTGGTTCGATGATGATTTATGCGCTCACCGCGCCTGACCCGGCCCAGAAACTCCTGCTCTTCCGCCAGGTGTTCGGCCGGGATAAGCAGCGTCGCGGGCTGCCCGACGGCCTCAACGGCCGCATATCCAAGAAGCAGTTCCGCAGCGGAATTCCAGGTCGCAATATGGCCATCAAGACCAAGGCTGATTATGGCGAACCGGGGCGCATCCAGGGGCTGATTGGGGATATCGTCAGCAAGAGCGGAACAAGACTGCCGTCCTTGCGGCGTCCGAAGCGAAGCGTAAGATGGGATGGAATGCCTTCGCGCCTGCTCGATCGTTAAGTGCGCCCAATAGGCTCAAAAGCAGCGCCAGATCTGGAGCGCTGGGCGGCCGAACATGCGTCGGCCAAGTTTGCCTAAGGTGCTGCGTCGCGTTGACGTATCATCTCCCCACCGGAGGCTAAGCGTGCTCTCTAGCGAACCGTCGTCAATGCATCGCGGTCGCGCAACTGTGCAACTGCCGGAGGCCTAGCCCGTGTTAGCCTCGGTCCTTCGGTTTGAAGTCGCCAAAGATCAGCACGTTGTTGTCGGTAGCGTCTGCCGGCTCCTCCAGCATCTGTAAACGTCGCTCGACGTGGGCCAGGTGGTGCGCGGTGGCGTTCTCTACATGGCGGGTTCGCAGCTGTGCACGCGTCAGCGCAAACAAGAGGGCCGCGATGAGGACGCCGAGCATGGCGCAGGAAGTGCTGCACCATTCCACGAGCTGTCTGCCAGAGACGTGCTCGAAGTACAGAATACCGACCGCGCCAATACCCATCGCGCAAAGCGCAGCGAATATCCACCAGTAGGTTGTGAGATAGTCCTCCGAGAATGCTATCTGTTGTTCGTTGCGCATGAGCCGGCCTGTTTCGCAAGGAACGGAGGTCCGATGATTAGAAAGGCTTCAATGGTCGAAATGCACGGGTTACCCTCGCACGTGGTTAAAGCCAGAGTGGTGCGAATAGCAGGCAGGAAAGCCCGGACCGCCGCACGGATCCGGGCTCCCGTTGCAACGTGGGCACTGGAGGGGGCCACGAAGACTAACTTAGTTGCGCTCCTTGCACACGACAGCGATCTGCTTCGTCGCTTCCTCGCGCGACACGTAGGCCTTGTCGCCGATCACCACGACGGTCTTCTCCGTGGGGCGCTTCTCGACGACTTTACACTTCTTGTCCGGCCCGCGGACGATGTAGTAGTCGGCGGCCGACGCCGCGGTGACGCTGCCGAGCAGGATAGCCGCAGTGAGGATGTGCCTGATCATGTGATGCTCCTGTTTGCATTCAAATGTGCGACGAAAACAAGCCAACGAGGCTTAGGTTCCGTCGCGCAGGCACGATGGAGGCTCGCCGTGACCGCGAAGTTCATTGTTGGTAAATGCGATCTGTCGGTGGACGTGACGAATGCGGGTATCGAGATCCGCGACGCATTTCTCGGCTTCAATCCAGCTTGACCGCTCGGCCGCGGACATGGCGGTCAGGGCTGCCGCTGTGATGGATCTGAGTTCGGAGACTAGGGTGTTTTCCATGAGATCCTCCGAATGGCTGATTGGAGGTGCGTCGACAGGGACACCAATGTCGACCCGTCGACGCGTTGCTTGCGAAGCAAGCACTACTTTAGCCGGCGACGTACAGCTGCAACGCCATAGCGATGACGGCGACGTGCGCGGCAACGAAGAGGAAGGTCGGACCCAGAAAGCCGTGCATCGTCGCTTCCTCATTTGATAGACGGCGCAGGGGTCGGCGTCGTCTTGGTGACTGTCGGGACGATCTGCGGCCCGCCAGAGCGCGGGGATGGGTCGTAGTAGTTGAAGAACAGAAAGGCGGTGATGGCGAGCAGGGCGATGATGCCGATGATCGTGCCCGCGCTCAGCATGGGTCGTCGTGCGTGGTCGACGTTGCGGCGGTCAAATTCGGTAGCCATGACGGGCCTCCTTCTTCGACGAGGTAGAGATGGAAACGCGGGGCGCTCGGGACCGTTCCTAACTGGGCGATAGCCGTATACTTTCTCGGAACGGAAAAAGAGCCTTCAGATGGGGCGATTACGGCTGCCCGCTTGCGGCCCAGGGCCGCACGAAGTCACTTGCTATTCAGTGAGAGCCAGAGACGGGCGAGGGCCTCGCTGTGAGGCGGTAAGGATGGTGTGATGCACGCGAGCGTGGCCCGGCCCCGCCGGTGGCGCCAACCTATGAGACACGCCATGCCCAAGAAGCCAAACATGAGACGCGTTGATGCGGAATATCCACTGATCGATCCAGGTGGCTACGCGGATACGATGCGCAAGCGTCGTGAGGAGAATGAGCGCAACGCCGAGCTCACACGCGAGATCGCCTATTCGCGGAAGGCCGATGTGTTCGGCATGAAGGAGCTGCTGAAGCGGCTCGACGACTATCACCGCAGGCCCCGAAATAACAAATGATGGCAATGAGCGGCCGCACATCGAGTTCGCGCGCTCGTCACTCGCCGTGTCGGCTCACAGTAATCCTGGCTCCACCGGCTCGATCGGATTAAGCAAGTCAGCTCCTGGTTGCGCACATTGTTGACGCGCCTACTCACCGGCCAGATCTTCATCAGCCCGCTCGGGAACGGCACCATGAGATCGGCAGGATCCGGCTCCTCGCTGAGCCAGCGTGCGTATCCTTCTCGTGCAAGACCACCGGCATCCGGTCGTGGATGGTCGAAGCGAGCTCATTCGGCGTGCAGGTGACGATCGCGAACGTTTTTGGTTCTGTGCCTGGCCGCAGGGCGGGATCAGGGCGGCTCTCCCAATGCCAGCGAGACAGAACGGGCGTCCGTCGGCCATGGCGAGCGCGTAAGGCTGCTTGATGCCACATCGACTAGCGCATGAAACCGCCCCGGTCGGTGGCGAGGTAGTCAGAGATGATCTTCCGGCAGACATCGAGCGGGATCCGGTTCGACTTCGCGTAATTTTCGACGCCCTGCCATCCTTCGAGTTCGAATATGAGCATTTCGTCCCCTCGATTGCGGCGTCTCCAAAGAACGACGATCTGGGCGAGGTTTCCGACAGAGGCACTGAAAGGATGAGTGATCGCGGCGAGCTGCGAGGCCATCGCAAGTGGAACCAAGGCAAGCCATGAAGGCTTTGACTGACACCTGCAATCCTTCCCGGAGGCGCCGCAGCATAGTCACCCGCCTTCGAGGTCCAGTCAGCAGAGGAGCCAGGCTGTGGCAGCCAAACGCCAGTTGATCGAGCCTAAGGGCGACAAGCGCTATGTCCGGCGCGATCCCAAGGGGCAGTTCAAGGAGAGCGACGACGTCGGCCGGTCGCTTGCCGCCGATGGTCGCAAGAAAGCCAAAACGCCGCGAAGCCCGGTCAGGGCGATAAGGGCGATCGCAAGGGATAGTTGCCAAAGGGGATGCTGGGCATGAAGGACGCCTCCCGCACGGTTCTATCGGCTGGCGAAGAAGACGCAACGACCGCGTTCCTTTTGGTCAGCCGCGGGGATCCATCGATCTATGCCGTCAGCCGCGATCCGCAAGGGGCGAACCTGCCCAGCGATGGCGCGGCTCTAACTTGGGAACGTAAGGGAGAGTTTGCCCTCGGCGTCCGCGAAGCCATGCCTGTCCATATTGCACCGGAGCCGGTTCTGCGCGGCTTGGAGGCGCAAGGCTATTTCATCTGGCGCGAAGGCTCCAATCCCCGCGGCACATCACAATAGATGCCGAAAGCGGCAGCGAAGCGCACGTCCACGCACCGCTCGCCAGCGCGATTCCATGCGCGGATGCTCGCCGGAGCCAAGCCCTCTGCCTTCCCCGGCTTCATCAAGCCTCAGCTCGCGACGCTTAAGGATGAGGTGCCGCCGGGGACTGGTTGGCTTCACGAGATCAAGTTTGACGGCTATCGCGTACAAGCACACCTCATTGAGGGCCGGCCAGCGCTGATCACCAGGAACGGGCACAACTGGACTGGTCGGATGTCGAGCCTCGCCACCGCGCTCGAGGAGCTGCCGGCCAATCATCTCGTTCTTGACGGAGAGGTCATCGTCCCCGATGGGAAGGGTGCAAGCGACTTCGACGCGCTCGAGGTTGCCATGGGTCCGCGCGGCCGATCGGCCGACATGCTCTACTATGTCTTCGACATGCTTCATCTCGATGGCTTCGACCTTCGTGCTGCCCCGCTGATTGATCGCAAGCGCGTACTCAAGGAACTGCTTAGAGGTGTTGGTCCGCCGATCTTCTTTTCCGATCACATGGAAGAGAACGGGCGGAAGATGTTCGAGCACGCTGCAGCGATGGGCCTAGAGGGCATCATTTCGAAGCGCGGCGATGCGCCGTACCGATCCGGCCGCGGCGAGAGCTGGATAAAGGTGAAGTGCGTAAAGCGAGAGACCTTCACCATCATTGGCTATACGTCTGAAGGCCGTCGCCTCGTCGCGGCTCTACATCTCGCGCGCAAGGAAGGTCGTGAGCTCGTCTATGTCGGCAAGGGCGGTACGGGCTGGAGCATGGAGCAGAGTGCGAAGCTGCGACGGCAGCTGGATGAGATCGCAATCGATCGGTCTGTGATTGAAGTACCAGGTCGGCCCAAGGCGATTTGGGTGCAGCCACGCCTCAAGGCGGATGTCGAATATCGGACCATCACAACGGCAGGTATGCTGCGGCACGCAGTTTGGAGAGGACCGAAATAAGAAGGGTGGTGTCAACCTTCATCGCGACCCACGGTGATTCTGAGATTGCGAACCCCACCCTCCTGACCACGCGTGACTGGCAGTTCTTCAATTTGTTCGCCCAGGGCCTCCAAAGCTTTCCGCATCGGAAACGGGAGATCGTCGGGCGCGATAAATGTTTGCCTTAGCTTCTTGCCGATAACGCGGATGTGGGTTTTGTCCATGTCGGCATAACCACCGACCAACAGTGCGGTTCCGTACCCTTTGGTGGCGACGCGCGGCGGACGTTCTACCCGAGTTCGAGACGCTGAAGGCGACGGCGGTTGCACAGCCAGCTCGGAACCTTGCTCTCCTCCGCCTCGTTCTGGCGGAAGGGAGGCAGACGTATCGAAGGAAGAACTGGTCGCGGAGATCCGCGCGGCGGCGGCAAGCCTGATAACGGCGGCGGCAGCGGCGGACAATCAGGACTTCGCGGCGGCGGAGATTGGCATCTAGGATGCGCTTTCCGCGCGCAAAGCCTGCTCACGCGCATCCGGCAGGCACAGACCGAAGCCAGGCTTACTCTCCCCGCGAGCCCGGCAACGGCCATGAGAAGGTTTGCCCCGATAGCCGACTACATTCCGCAAGCGCAGGATGTTCAGTGCGATCATGTCCACTTCTTGCTTGCCGATGCGGGTTCCCCGGTGCTGTCGCCATTGCGCCGGGGAATTCTTTTTGGCCTCTGCAACCTTCTGCTCATCTCGCCGTTAAGCCGATTGAACGCGGCGCCGCACCCCCCGTCGTCGTGGTCATCTCCTGTGCTCAGGTCGCTTCCCTCGGCGACCATAACTGCCTGAACCCGGCTTCGCCTCCCCCGGCGAGCCGGGTTTCTCGTTTCCTGAATGTCTGGAACCGACCAAAAGACTTATCGACGAAAGCTAGGGCGGCTTCTAACCTGCAAGGGTCTTCGACGGGCCACACCTTGCTGTCGAATGGACTGTTGCTCCCATTGGACGCGCCCTCCCTTTTCCCCCAAGGGGAGCGTCCCGGAGCCCGGCGGGCGCATAACACTCCGCCGGTTTTTTTTGTGCGGATTCTTTCCAAAAATACTCAAGAAATCCTCGGGCAGCAGCACTCCATTCCGCGAGTGCCAGAGCAATTTCGAATGATTTGATTCGGGCTGATTTATATGCCTGTCTGCTGTCAGACGGTGGCAGGAGGGAACATGCAAGCTCGGCGTATCATCGAGGGGGCGAGTTTCGGCCCGGAGGTTCTGCAGGTTCTGCGAAAGGCGTTCGATGAGGCGTGGTCGGCGGTGGCCGACAAGTTCAACCCGGACGAGCATGAGGCGGCGCGGAAATTATTGGCGCACGCGATGATGAGCATGACGCGGGATGACACCAGCGACGTGGCGATGCTGAAGCACGCGGGCATCCGGGCGATTCGTTCGGCTTACCCATCGCGCTTCGACCCTGACTCTGGACAGAACGGCACGGACGGGTGAGGATTCCGGCACCAAGAAAGTGTCGTGATTGGGTCGCCGCTACGAGAACACCTTCCCGATACCACCAAGTGTCAATCACCCGGCCGCTTGATAGAAGCGCCAATTGGAGAAAGCCGTTCCCGCAGCGATGTGGAAGTGCCCCCGGACGGACGCGCTTTCCCCCATCCACAGCGCGCCCGCCCTCCGCGCCAATACCAGCGGGGTACTGCGGGCGGCGGCGCGGGAAGCGTTGGTTAACGCAGACGGCCTGAAGGGCGCCCTAACAAATGATGGTCTGGGCGGCGGCATTCTTTCACATTGATTTGTTGGCCATTTGGACGATGGCGAGCGCCAGCGAGCGCACCTCGGCCTTGCTGAGAGCTGGGAACTTGGCGCCCCGTTTGCCGGGATGCGCGAGGTCCAAGAATTGGATGGTCAGCAGCTTCATACCGTAGCCATCGCGCACGAGGATGCGGTTGTGGTGCTCCTCGTAGAACCAAGGTGGCGGATAGGTGTCGCGAAACCTCACCATCCTCCAAACGCCCTCCCTTGACTCTCAACAGGCCTGAAACAAAGTGGGAACAATAGTGCCCGTCAAGAGTTCCGGGGCAACAGTCAGTGGAGTTCAGACATGAAAGTCATCCAAGGATCCGGGCTCGCCCAGTTTAGCCGCCACATTGAGCTCTACCGGCCGATCGCCAAGTGGTGTAACGCGCACAATACAGCTCGACCAGACGATGACGTGACGGCTTGGTTCTACCAAGCGTTCGACAAGGTCGTTCGCCATCCAGACTTCAATGTGGACGACCTTCGCCAAGTGCTCACAGCCAACTGGTTCGACTTTGCCGAAGGGCCGGGCGCCATGGAGCAGATTGAGGACATCTGCGCGAGTGCCTTCAATGTGCGCCGGTACATTGAGGCGATCGGTCAGGTGGAAGAAAGCGCGCCCGCCGCAAAGAGCAGGCTGACGGTCGTGAGCGACCAAGCCATCCACTAGGTCCTCGTGCGAGATCCCGACGATCCAGCGGGACGGCGCACGCGGGACTTCTGGCATCAATTCCCGAAGGACGATGGCTGGAAGAAGGTTACGCTTGCTCATCAGGAGCGGGAGCGCTTCCAGCTGCAGCCATGCTGTCGGAGCTGCTGGCATCGTGGTCCACCGATGACACCCGCCGAGGTAGCGGCATGGGCCAACGTGTCGATGGAGACTCCGATCATCGCGTTGGCCACGCGGCTCGTCTGCTCGAAATGCGGTCTGCCTGCAGGTTACTTCCACGGGCACAATCCGGCTGTGTTGTGATGACGAGCAGACTGAGTTCTGAAAGGGTGGACTTGGCACCTGCCGAGAGGGGCAAGATAGCTCGGTGCACTACGCTTTAATCGCGCGTTCTGCCCGTTCCCTTGCGATACGCGCAAACTCCGCTTGCATCTGCCTAATCTCCTCATCCGTACAATGCTCAAGGTCGATAAGTCGATCTCGAGCATCTTTGGAGCTCCGGATCAGCTCGTCGAGCTTGAGCTGGACGGCCCGACCTTCCCGGTTTTGCGTATGCTGGATGAGGAAGACCGCGAGAAACGTCAGCACCGTGGTGGCGGTGTTAATCACGAGCTGCCACGTATCGGAATAGTTGAAGAAGGGTCCCGAAGCAGCCCACGCGATCGTCAGCAACGTTGCAACGACGAAAGCGCTTGCCGAACCCAAGAGATCCGCCGACCAGCTAGCGAACCGCGAAAATGCATCAGTCAGCGAATCTTTTGCCGATCGTGGTTCTCGATGTTCCATGGGGTCCTCCTATCTGAAAGCCCCGACTGAATGTCAGGTTCGACTTTTAGTTCCATCCGGCCGCGTCAGTAGGTTCCAGGTCAGAGAAACAGTGGACGCTCCGAGAGTCTTTTGAGCCACAGGGCGCATGGCCGCCGTATCGTCACAACCCGCTCCTAGGAACCCCAGAGCAGGTGCGGCATTCCCAAGCTGCACACGATCCGGGGAGGTGAAGCATGAGGTACATGCTCACATGCGGGTCTGCATTCTTGCTGGCGGCAATGAGCCAGGCCGCTTCTGCAGACGATATGGAGAACGATGCCGAACGCGCGTGCGGCACCATCTACGATTACGCCATCCGCGCGTCAGCAACGAAGCGATGGCCTCCACACGAGCGAGCTGAAAGGCGCCTGCCGTCACTCTACGAACGTTGCTCGCACCATGAGCAAGCGTGCCTGGCCACGCGCGAAGAACTCGAAGACAGGGGCTTCGACGACGGCCAGCTCGATTGCGGGCCGGAGGAGTGAATTGGCACGATCAGTGGGGCGCCCGTCTGCTTCGACGTCGCAGTTGACGTGCATGCAGTCGGCTCTGCATCGAAGGCGAGGGCAAAAGGAGGCTCGGCGGGTCGCCTTGAAGCGCTCCGACCTAAGCGCAAGCCGGCGGTGATCGGGCGGTCCTTGCTACGGGAGGCAGATGGAAACGCGAGAAAGCCGAACGCTTCTCTACCTCCTGCAGAAACGTTCGAACCCTCAGATTCTTCAGGGCTTTGCTGCGTGAAATCGGCATTCGGCCGCTTTTGATGAAAGCGTACGGTCAATCTCAGCTTGGAGTTGACCCCTCTAGCGCATCCAGTCCGTTCACCGATGCGACCGGTTCGTATGGCGTCCAGCACGCTTTGCCTCGTATGGTCTCACTCTCCTGCCTCGGCATCTCGTCTCGTACTCAGTCGACACTGCTCCTGGAACTTCACATTGCGGCTATCCGCAGGATATCGTGCGTATCCGCGCGGGCTTATCGGGCTCGTCGAGCTTCCGCACGGGCGGCTGAACAAATGGTTCGTGAGCTCAGGTTCCTGTGGGACTACATGGCTCGGCATGTGCGGGAACTCCAACAGCGGCCCCGGTTCGTTTCCGAGAAGCACCTTGCGAGGAATTTGATATCGAAACTCGGCACGCTGCGCAGGATATCGGTGGATCGCTCGCCCTGGCGCGACCTGTCCGCGCTGTCCGCCGAGCTGTGGGTGCTACTGGTCGCGCTGTCCACTGGAGCAATTCTTGCCATCCGCCTGCCCGAGCGCAGATTGGCACTGCATTGGCACTACGCTGACCGAACTGCCAAACGCCGATGCATCTATCTCATTGATTTGATTGGCGCGCGGGGAAGGATTCGAACCCACGACCCCCAGATTCGTAGTCTGGTGCTCTATCCAACTGAGCTACCCGCGCGCAGCGCCCCCCGCATGTTGCGTCGGGGCGCAGAACACCGACGCGGGCCCGAGGCCCGTCGTCGAGGCTCGCCCTATTACACGCTCATGACGCCCAGCGCAAGCCGCACCATGCGATCCTCGAGCAGCCGCGACGAAGCGCCTTTAGCAGGCCAATCCGTGGACCATCCAGCGGCTCCAAGAGGGCTATCCCTGCTGGACGAAATCAGCTCAGAAGCTGGCCGCCGTCGACCGTGATGGTCTGCCCGGTAACCCAGCTCGCCAGATCGCTGACGAGGAACAGGGCCACGGTCGCGATTTCCTCCGGCGCGCCGAAGCGGCCCCAGGGAATGGACTTGAGTGTCGCCTGGTAGAGGGGAGGATTCTCGTTCTTCCGGCGATCCCAGACCCCGCCAGGGAACTCGATCGAGCCGGGCGCGATCGCATTCACGCGGATGCGCTTGCCCGACAGCATGAGCGCCTGCGACTGCGTGTAGTTGATCACAGTGGCCTTCACCGCGGCGTAGGGTGCCGAGCGGGCGCTCGCGCGATAGCCGGAAATCGATGAGATGTTGACGATGGCGCCGCCGCCGGCCTTCTCGATGTGCGGGATTGCCGCGTGCGATGCGCGCACCGTCGCGAGAACGTCGATGTTGAGGCCGGCGGCCCAACCCGTCTCATCATCGCCCATACCGAAGCCCGAAGCATTGTTGACCAGGATGTCGATGCCGCCGAGCGTGCTGGCTGCGCTCTCGACATAACGTGCGATCGCCGTGGCGTCGGCGAGATCGCAGGCCCCCCAGTGAACCTGCACGCCGTGCTTGCCGATGTCGGCGGCAGCTGCCTTCAGCCCCTCCGACCCGCGCGCGCAGATCGAGACATTCGCGCCGGCTGCCGCGAACGCTAGCGCGATCGAGCGACCGATCCCGCGGCTTCCACCTGCGATGACCGCCCGCTTGCCCTTAAGTGAAATGTTCATCCTGCAATTCTCCCACCTTGCTGGCCCACTTTGCCGGCGACTTTGCCAACTCCGGCAGCCGGGTGGCAACCGCATTCGCTGACCGCCCGCTGTGGCGCCGCGACACCTGTTTCAGCGCGAATCAAATTACCGTCGCGAAAGCGCTTGCCTTCGACAAATGCAAATGCCAATTATTCCTAATAAGGTCATTAGCTCAGGAACGAACAATCTTATGCGAGTATGTGAGCCCGCAGGCGCACTCTGCATCGCCGCACTCCTTGCGCTGCTCCCGGCGTCCGCGATAGCTGGTACATTTGATATCAAAGGGCCCGAGGTCGAAAAGGACGAGAAGGAGCTCCTGACCAACCACACTTTCCAGTCGGGTTTCCCGGCCAACGCCGATCGCATCCGGCACAGCTTCGAGTTCGTCGCCAGCTATGCATTCTCGGAGCGGTTCAAGGGGGGCCTCAAGAGCAACTTCGACCGGCCTCTTGATGATGGAGCGCACCTCTCCACAGTAGGGATCGAAGGGCAGATCTTCGTGGGGAGTTTCGGACCCGCTATCGCCGTCGCGTGGTACACGGGTCTCGACGTCCACGTTCATCGTCACGATACCAATACGCTGACCTTTGGCCCCCTCATCAAATTCGGCGACGATGCGCTCTCGCTGACCCTCAATCCGCTCTTCACGCACTCCTTCGGGCCTCATCGCGAGGATGGTGTCGCCTTCGTCTATGCGGTGGGGCTGAAGGGCGCACTTCGCGAGTCACTGGCGATCGGCATCGAAGCCTATGGCACGTTGCCGGATATAGGAGACTCACCATCGCCGAATTTTCAGGACCACCGTATCGGGCCCGTCGTCTACATCGATCATGATCTGAGACCCGCTCGTGGCGATGAGCGCGCAACAAAACTGTCGCTGGAGATCGGTGCGTTCGTCGGCCTCACTGACGCCGCACCCGACTGGACGGGCAAAGTCAAAGCCACGCTCACATGGTAGGGCGTGCCGCTCTCTGAATATTGTTGCCGATCACGCACATGTCGCCATGGAACCACGCGGCACGATGCCTCGATCGGTGCTTCGGCCATTGGTCCGCCAAGCTTCGTCGCTATGATCCCAGAAACAATGACGAGGCGGAAAAAATCATGAGCGCACACCGCATCTCGCTTGGGCTTCTGGCGACCGCGCTGCTGGCTGGCACCGCGACGATTGCCTATGCTTGGCCCGGCAAAAAAGAACTTTCGAAATTCGAGTACGAAACCGACTTGCCGACCGATATCCCCTTGGAGCTCGACGCGTCTCTACCATTGTACGAGCCCGGCAAGGAGCCGGCACTCGGGTTCGGTGCAACACCGTCGGCGCAGAATGCTGGAGCAGCTTTCTCACGCCAAGAAACGCAGAGCGCCATCGCGCGTGCCATCAAGTCCGGATACTCAGTCTCGGCGGAACAGCTCCCCGCAGAGATGAATCGAGGCTATGTCGTCACGGATAGTTTCCAGGCGGGCATCCGTGCGGGCTTCGACGCGCCGGTCGGCGATGAGATGCGCTTCACGGCAGCCGGCGCCGAAGCCAAGCTCAATCTCGGGCAGCTCGGCCCAGCCATCTCCTGGGGCTGGCATACGGGCCTCGATATGGCGCTCCAGACAGGCGGCACGAACGCGGTTGAATCAGGTCCGCAGTTCAAGCTCGGCGGCAACCAGCTCGCTCTGACGTTCAGCCCGAAGGTGGCGCACAGCTTCGGCACCGAGCCCCACCACGAGCGTGGCGACGTGGCATTCGCATACGCCGCCGGCCTCAAGAGTGAGGTCACGAAAGGTGTCGCCCTTGGCATCGAGGCGTTCGGATCGACGTCGGATATCGCCAGCGTGCCCGGCACGGCACTGCAGACGCACCGCACGACCCCGGGCTTGTATGTCGGCCTTGGCCTGGCGCCGCAGCCGCTCGGCGACGCGAATGGCTCGAAGTTCTCGATTGAGCTCGGTGCCCTCGCTGATATGAGCGAGGCGCAACCCGACTGGACCGGCAAACTCAAAGCGGCAGTCACCTGGTGAGCCGCTCAACGTCGGCGCCATCGCCGTAGGATCGCGATTGCTCAAACTCCGGCACGCACAAAATGAAAGCGGGGCCCCGAAGGACCCCGCTCGACTAAGCCGCCGGGAAGCGGAAGTTATCAGAAGGTCGCCTTGGCAGTCGCCACGAAGCGAGCGCCGCAGTGCAGGGTAGCTGTGCTCTGGCAGAAATCCAGATCCGTGTCCCAGTACCGGAAATCGATCGAGAAGCGCTCGTGGAAGCCGAGGGTCACACCAGCGTTCCAGTACACGTAGCTGTCGTCGCCGAATGCCACCGCATAGGCCGCATCATCACCCGACTGGTAGCCGATGAGGGCGCTGAACGTCAGACCGATATCGCGGATCTTCGGAAGCTCCTGCGCGAAGGCGCCTTCCACCGTCCACACATCCCCGGTCTCACCCGTATAGTCAGGAGACCAGAAACCCGTCACGCCGACCGTGCCACCCTTCCAGGGGGAAACGCTCGCGCCTGCCTTGAGCTCAACGTAGTTGAACTCGGCAGCGCTATCGTGTGCACCCGGATACACGTAGTAGATTACGCCGAAATCAAACGTCACCGGGCCCAGAACCGGCTTGATGCCAGCGACGAGATCCACTTCCGATGTCGCAGTGTGTTTTCCGAAGTCGACGGTCGACGCCCAGACGCCAGCGTAGAGAATGCCGTAGGTGAGATCGAGACCCGCCTGCACCGCAGGATCCTTGCGCGTCTGGCTCATGCCGCGGAAGATGTAGTCGTTCGTCACGGCGAAGCTGGCCGCCCAGGCAAAAGTGCGGTCCGACGGAGCCGGATCGTCCTTCAGACCGCCCGCGGCGGCCGGACCCGCGAGGAATGCAAGCGCCATCGCCCCCGCGATGCTCTTTGCCAGTGTCCCGGTCTTGATGTTCATTGTAGTCGTCCCCTCGTTTCCCGTCGGAAGTCCCTGAAAATTCCCTGCATGTAACTGCAATGTTGCGGATCTGCTGTCTCCGACGCAAGCTGAGCTTTGCGTTTTCTGCAACGTTGACGGTGGTGCGTGGCGGTTCCGTAACAGTTTGGTGTCACTAAGCAATCTGGCTATCTAAAATGCCTCCAAAACAGTCACAATTGGGCCTGTCAGTGACGCTTTTGGCGGCATTTTTATCACCGTCGAAGTCCTTGTGACGGGCGCAACCTGGGGCGAAGATGAGCGAACGAAGGCTTATCGGGCCAGGACGCGCGACTCGATCACAGAGACCTTCAGCACGACACCTCACGGCGCCTCGGGCGAACGGAGCTGATGGTGGCTGGTTCAGCAGATAATAGGTCCCGCACAGCCATCGTCACCGGCGCCGGCCGGCGCATCGGGCGGGCCATCGCCTTGGACCTTGCCCGGAGCGGCTGGCACGTCGGCGTCCATTACGCAGCATCTCGCCATGAGGCCGAAGCCGTCGTCGCGGAGATTCGCGCGGCAAACGGCGTCGCGGCTGCCCTCGGCGCCAACCTCGAGGACGTGCGCGACACGGAGCTACTGATCGGACGCTGCGCCGACGCCATGGGGGCTCCCGAGCTGCTGGTAAACAGCGCCGCGCTGTTTCTGGACGACCGCGTCCAGAACCTCGACGTCCGCCAATGGGATCGCCAGCTCGCGGTCAATCTGCGTGCCCCAATCCTGCTCTCGAAAGCTTTTGCGGCACATCTGCCAGCCCGGCGCCACGGGGTGATCGTCAACATCATCGATCAGCGCGTATGGCGGCTGACGCCTGAGTTTTTCTCATACACAATCGCCAAGGCAGGCCTCTATGCCGCCACCCAAACGCTCGCCCAGGCCCTCGCGCCGCGCATTCGCGTGAACGCCATCGGACCCGGGCCGGTCCTTGCCAGCATCCATCAGACGCCGGATGCCTTTGCGGGCGAGGTTGCCGCCACGCCGCTTGGCCGTGCGACCCCGCCCGAGGAGATTGCCGCCGCCGTCCGCTTCATCCTTGACGCCCCCTCGATGACCGGCCAGATGATCGCCCTCGATGCGGGCCAGCACCTCGCCTGGCCAACGCCGCCGAGGGCGGCCGGAACGGATTGACCGCGCCGTGCATCAACGATCATCGGCACCCGATAATGACTGTCCAATGAGCGCCCCATGACCGAGCCGCTTGCCACCTCCGGCTCCTCAGGCGGACCGCCATCGGCGGCCGGTGGCCGCCCCCTCAGGCGCGTATTCGTGCGCGATCTCGAGCTGATGGCCTCGGTTGGCGTCTACGAGCTCGAGAAGCGCTACGAGCAGCGCCTGATCATCTCGGTCGATCTCATGGTGCTCGATGAGTACGACGGAAAGTCCGACAGCCTGAGCGCCGTGCTCGACTACAGCACCGTGATCGCCGGCATTCGCGCGATCGTCGAAAGCGGGCACACGAACCTGCTCGAGACGCTCGCCGAGCGCATTGCCCAGCGCTGCCTCGCCGATCAACGCGTCATGCGTGCAGTTGTGCGCCTCGAGAAACCCGACATCGTGCCCGGCTGCCGTACGGTTGGCATCGAGATCGTGCGGGATCGAGTTTAGAGAATGAACTTCGAGAGATCGGCGTTGCGTGCAAGATCGCCGACGCGCGCACGCACGTAGGCGGCATCCACCGCGACCGCGTTGCCGCCGCGATCGGATGCGTCGAACGAGATTTCGTCGAGGACGCGCTCCACGACCGTGTGCAGGCGCCGCGCGCCGATATTCTCAACCGTCGAGTTCACCGCTGCTGCGATATCGGCAATCGCATCAATGGCGTCGTCGGTGAAGCTCAGTGTCAGGCCCTCGGTCGCCATGAGCGCGATGTACTGCTTGATGAGGCTCGCCTGCGGCTCCGTGAGAATGCGGCGGAAGTCCTCGCGCGTCAGCGGCTTCAGCTCGACGCGGATCGGCAAACGACCCTGCAGCTCGGGGAGCAGGTCTGAGGGCTTGGCGAGATGGAAGGCGCCGGAGGCAATGAACAGAATATGGTCGGTCTTGATCGGCCCGTACTTGGTCGCGACCGTCGTCCCCTCGATGAGCGGCAGGAGGTCGCGCTGCACGCCTTCGCGGCTGACATCGGCACCACCACGGCCCGCCGCGTCACTACGCGAGCAGATCTTGTCGATCTCGTCGAGGAAGACGATGCCGTTGTTCTCGACGAGCTTCACCGCCTCCACGGCAATCTGATCGCTGTCGAGCAGCTTGTCGCTCTCCTGGCCGATGAGCTGCTCGTAGCTCTGGCCAACCGTAAGACGCCGCGTCTTCATGCGCTGGCCGAAAGCCTTGCCGAGCATCTCGCTGATGTTGACCATCCCCATCTGACCGCCGGGAATATCCATCGTCGGGAAGGCCGGCGCACTATCGGCCACCTGGATCTCGATCTCCTTGTCGTTGAGCTCGTTGCCACGCAGGCGCTTACGGAAGACCTCGCGTGTCGAGGGCTGCGCGCCGGGACCGACGAGCGCATCGAGCACGCGTTCCTCGGCGTTCTTCTCGGCAAGTGCCTTGACCTCGCGGCGCTTCGTATCGCGCACGAGCGCCACGCCGGCCTCGACGAGATCGCGCACGATGCTGTCGACGTCGCGGCCGACATAACCGACCTCGGTGAACTTCGTCGCTTCGACCTTGAGGAAGGGCGCGCCCGCGAGCTTTGCGAGGCGGCGCGAGATCTCCGTTTTGCCGCAGCCCGTCGGGCCGATCATGAGGATGTTCTTCGGCTGCACTTCCTCACGCAGCTCGCCCTCGAGCTGCTGGCGCCGCCAGCGGTTCCGAAGCGCGATCGCCACCGCGCGTTTGGCGTCGCCCTGGCCGACGATATAGCGGTCGAGCTCCGAGACGATCTCGCGGGGAGAAAAATTGGACATTCAGTGCGCACCTCATGCTGCGGCTGCCCGAACGGTGCCGCCCGAGGTGTTATCTGGCGCTCTCTGGCCCTTCGGGCAACCCCCCTGCCCTCGCGATGCGCAGTTAGGGCACGATTCCCATTGCTTCCCGGAAGCGGAGGGTGGACTCTCGGCCCAATTCATCCGCCCCCGAATGGCCGCTAGAACCGCTTAAAGGGGGCAGGAGGATGCCAGGGAGGACGCTGTGAGCGACACGACGGAGAAACCGGCGGCGCCCGCCAGGATCGACTTCGAGACGGTACCCGAGCGCTACAGGCACTGGCGGATCTCAGTGAACGGCCCCATGGCCGAGCTGATCCTGGATG
Organism: Pseudomonadota bacterium; assembly: GCA_023430315.1. Lineage (GTDB taxonomy): Bacteria > Pseudomonadota > Alphaproteobacteria > Rhizobiales > Hyphomicrobiaceae. The sequence continues at coordinate 21,512 of JAEZAW010000145.1, forward strand.
TCGACGAGAACGCCACGCTGCAGCCCGGCTACCAGCTCAAGCTCAACTCCTACGACCTCGGCGTCGACATCGAGCTTGCCGATGCCGTGCAGCGCCTGCGCTTCGAGCATCCAGGCGTGAAAGTCGTGGTGCTGCGCTCGGGCAAGGACCGCGTGTTCTGTGCCGGCGCCAACATCCGGATGCTCGCGGGATCGAGCCACGCCCACAAAGTGAACTTCTGCAAGTTCACCAACGAGACGCGTTTTGCCATGGAGGACGCGAGTGCTGGATCGGGCCAGCGCTATCTCTGCGTCATCCAAGGAACGGCAGCGGGTGGCGGCTACGAGCTGGCGCTCGCGTGTGACGAGATCATCCTCGCCGATGACGGAAATTCGAGCGTGTCCTTGCCTGAGCTGCCGCTGCTCGCGGTGCTGCCGGGGACGGGCGGGCTCACGCGCGTGACCGACAAGCGCAAAGTGCGCCGCGATCGGGCCGATGTGCTCTGCACATTGGAAGAAGGGCTCAAGGGCAAGCGTGCCGCGGAATGGCGCGTCGTCGATCAGGTCGTGCCGAGATCGCGCATGGATGCTGCGGTCACCGAGGCGGCGGCGCGGCTCGCGACACAGTCGGACAGACCATCGGACGCTAAGGGTATCGCGCTGGCGCCGCTCATGCGCACGCGCGATGGGGATACCGTCACGTATTCGAGCCTGCGCGTCGAGATCGATCGCCCCGCACGGCGCGCGACGCTCATGGTGCTCGGGCCGGAAACCGCGCCGCCTGCGGATACTGAGGAGTTGCAGCGCGAAGGCGCGGACTTCTGGCCATTGCGCCTCTCTCGCGAACTGGACAATGCGCTCCTGGATCTGCGCACGAACGAGCGCGACATCGGCACGCTCGTCTTCAAGTCGGCTGGCGATCCCCAGCGCGTGCTCGCTTACGACACATTCTTAGAGGCGAACGCAACGCACTGGCTCGCACGAGAAATCCTCCTGCAATGGAAGCGCGTGCTGAAGCGGGTCGACCTGACTTCGCGCTCGCTCGTGGCACTGGTGGAACCGGGCTCCTGTTTCGCCGGCACGCTTGCTGAAATCGCGCTCGCCTGTGATCGATCCTTCATGCTGATCGGTGCCGAGAAGGGCGACAACCGCGCGCCCGCCACCATGGCGCTCTCGTCGCTGAACTTCGCGGCCTACCCCATGAGTAATGGACTGTCGCGTCTTGCAACACGCTTTCTCGGCGAGCCGGAGAGCATCGCATCCGCTCGCGACACCAGAGGCAGCGCGCTGGATGCCGAAGCCTGCGAGGAAGCCGGTCTCGTCACGATCGCCTATGACACGATCGACTATGCGGACGAGGTGCGCATTTTCCTCGAGGAGCGCGCGAGCTTCTCTGCCGACGGCCTCACAGGATTGGAAGCCAACCTGCGCTTTGCTGGTCCGGAAACCATGGAAACCAAGGTCTTCGGCCGGCTCACGGCCTGGCAGAATTGGATTTTCCAGCGCCCGAACGCGATTGGTCCAGTTGGTGCGCTCAAGCGCTATGGAACCGGCGTGAAGGCCGACTTCGATCCCGAGCGGGTGTGAAATCCGCCGCACAGGAGGAAACGCATGACAACGAACGCCCAAGGCGCCGTCGACTACTCGACGAAGATCCCGAACAACGTCGGCCTCAATGACGACCAGCGCGTCCTCAAGGCACTGGAGCAGTGGCATCCCGGCTATATCGACTGGTGGATGACCATGGGACCGGAAGGTTTCCAGACCTCCGACGTCTATCTCCGCACGGCCATCTCGATCGATCCAAAGGGTTGGGCCAAGTTCGACTACGTGAAGATGCCCGAGTACCGTTGGGGTATTCTTCTTGCGCCGCAGGACGACAACCGGCTCGTGAACTTCGGTGCGCACAAGGGCGAGAAGGCGTGGCAGGAAGTGCCGGGCGAGTACCGCGCCATGCTGCGCCGCCTCGTCGTCATCCAGGGCGACACGGAACCCGCGAGCGTCGAGCAGCAGCGCCATCTCGGCAAGACCGCACCCTCGCTCTACGACATGCGCAATCTCTTTCAGGTGAATGTCGAGGAGGGTCGCCACCTCTGGGCCATGGTCTATCTGCTGCACAAGTACTTTGGCCGCGATGGTCGCGAGGAAGCGGACGGCCTTCTGCAGCGGCGATCCGGTGACGAGGACAAGCCTCGCATGCTGGGCGCGTTCAACGAGTCAACGCCGGACTGGCTCTCGTTCTTCATGTTCACGTTCTTCACCGACCGCGACGGCAAGATGCAGCTCGAAAGCCTCGCGCAATCGGGCTTCGATCCGCTCTCGCGCACGTGCCGCTTCATGCTGACGGAAGAAGCGCATCACATGTTCGTCGGCGAGACGGGTGTCGGGCGCACCATCGAGCGCACGTGCGAAGCGATGAAGGCCGCAGGCATCGAGGATCCCTATGACGTCAACCGCGTGCGCGCGCTGGGCGTCGTCGATCTGCCGACCCTGCAGAAGAAGGCCAATCTGCACTTCTCGCTCTCGCTCGACCTCTTCGGCTCGGAGGTCTCGACGAACGCCGCGAATTTCTACAACTCCGGCCTCAAGGGTCGTTTCAATGAAACGCGCATCGATGACGACCACCTGCTCACGGGCGCAACCTATCCAGTCCTGAAATTCGTCGATGGCGCCATCAAGATGATCGACGAGCCGGCACTGACCGCGATCAACATGCGCCTCAGAGACGACTATGTGCGGGATTGCCAGGGTGGCATTTCGCGCTGGAACCGGATCATCGAGAAGGCTGGCGTCAAGTTCCAGCTCACCCTGCCCTCGGTCGCTTTCAACAGGGGCATTGGCGAGTTCCGCAATATCTACGCCTCGCCCGATGGTCAGCACCTCACGGATGGTGAATGGGCCGCACGGAAGGACGAATGGCTGCCCTCGAAGGATGACGGCGCCTTCATCGAGAGCCTCATGAAACCCTGCTGGGATCGCGGTAAATATGCCGGCTGGATCGCGCCGCCCAAGGTCGGCATCGACAGCAAGCCCGGCGACTTCGAGTACGTGAAGATTGCGGTTTCGTAACTCGCGGATCCCACTCCGTAACGCTATAGGGGTGGCGACCATCTGCTGGCCGGGAACCTGTCGGCGTGCGGCAAGTTGATCCGGCAAAGCATCGATGGCCGTATACCGGCGGTCACAATCGCGCCATACCACTCAAGCTTGGCTTGGCGGCGCGCCGGCTTGCAATTAAGGCTGTGCCGCCCCGGACTACTCGCGCTCAGCATACAGCGCACCATACCGGGCTTACCCCTAACAAGGATCGCGACCCGTGAACAAAGTGATGAAAGCCGTCATCGCCGCTGCGTTGCTCGCCGCACCGCTTCCCACCGCGATCCACATCGCACACACCGCCAAGGCGCAAGAGAAACAAGAGAAAGTCGTCGCCAAGGTCAATGGCAAGTCCATTACCGAGTCCGACATGCAGCTTGCCGAGGCGGAGATCGGCAATGAGCTAGGCAATATCCCGGCCGAAGCTCGTCGCCGCGTCATTCTCGAGTACGTGATCGAGAACCAGCTCTTTGCGGATGCCGCCGAGGCCGCTAAGCTCGGCAGTGGCGCGGCATTCGAAGAGCGGATGAACTATTGGCGCCGCCGGGCACTGCGCGAATACTACTTCGAGGCGGAGCTGAAAAACTCGGTCAGCGATGCCGATGCGAAGAAGTTCTACGACCAGCAGGTCGGCAACGCGAAGGCCCAGGAGGAAGTGCGGGCCCGGCATATCCTGGTCGAGAGCGAGGCACTCGCCAAGGAGCTGCACGGCCGTATCGGCAAAGGCGAGGACTTCGTCGCGCTCGCCAAGGAGCATTCGAAGGATCCGGGCAGCAAGGAAGACGGCGGCGATCTCGGCTACTTCGGCAAAGGGCAGATGGTGCCGGTGTTCGAGGAGACGGCATTCGCGCTGAAGGCCGGCCAGGTCTCCGCGCCCGTGAAGAGCCAGTTCGGCTGGCACATCGTGAAGGTCGAGGATCGCCGCCAGCGCGGTGCACCGCCCTTCGACGCGATCAAGGAGCGTCTCGTCGCCTCGATGATCCATCGCAAGGCGCAGGAGGTCGCAGCGGATCTCAGGGCAAAGGCACAGCTCGAGTACGTCGATGCGGCCATCAAGGCGCAGATCGACCAGGAGCGCGCGATCAAGCCGGCCCCCGGCATCACGCCGGCGCCGAAGCAGTAAGCAGGCTATTCGATTCTGGTCGGGCCGAAGCGCTGCTCGAAGGCGGCGCGGAGTGCCCGATCGACATCGCTCATCCCGGCGCGAATGCCGAGATCGGCGAGCGAGGTGACGCCGTGTGCGCTGACGCCGCACGGCACGATGCCTGAGAAGTGCTCGAGGTCGGGCGCGACATTCAGGCTGATGCCGTGGAAGCTGATCCAGCGGCGCAAGCGAATGCCGATCGCCGCGATCTTGTCCTCCACACCGGCCCCTCGCTCCGGCCGACGCACCCACACCCCGACACGATCGCTGCGCGTCTCGCCGATGACATCGAATGCCGCGAGCGTGTCGATCAGCCAGGCCTCGAGATCATGCACGAAGGCGCGCACATCCGCGCCGCGCCGGCGCACATCGAGCATGACATAGGCCACGCGCTGCCCCGGTCCGTGATAGGTGTACTGGCCGCCGCGGCCAGCCGTGTAGACCGGGAAGCGATCGGGCGCGACGAGGTCGACCGACTTGGCGCTCGTTCCTGCCGTGTAGAGCGGCGGATGCTCCAGCAGCCAGATGAGTTCGCCCGCCTCGCCATCGGCAATGGCCTTGGCGCGCGCCTCCATGAAGGCCAGCGCCTCCGGATAGGCCACGGGCTCATCGCTCACGCGCCAGCCGACAATGGACTGGAGGCTGGCGAGATTGCTCACGTGCTGCGTCATGGGGTGCGGTCTACACGAATTGCGGGCTTTTCGCGAGCGGCGGGCTCTCCAGTCGCTACCACCTGAAGGTAGTGCGTCAACTCAACTGGCACACCACCCTGGACCTGTCGGCCCTGCTGTGCGATTTCGGCGCTGCAGCATCCCTCTGAGCCAGGCCAATCCCATGACCCAAGCCGCGACCGAAGCCCTCATCCGCCGCTATTACGACGCCTTCAACAGCGGCGATATCGCGGGAATGCTGGCCTGCCTGGCCGAGGACGTCATCCACGACGCCAACCAAGGTGCCCGCCGTGTCGGCAAAAAGCTGTTCGCGGACTTCTGCCACCACATGAGCGAGACCTACCAGGAGCGGCTGACCGATATAGCCATCATGACGAGCCCCGATGGTAAGCGGGCAGCTGCGGAGTTCAATGTCCACGGCACGTATCTCAAAACCGACGAGGGCCTGCCGCCCGCAACGGGACAGAAGTACCAGCTCCCGGCCGGCACGTTCTTCGTGGTCGCCGACGGCAAGATCACGCGCGTAACCACGTACTACAATCTGACTGACTGGCTCCTGCAGGTGGCCGGCGAGGCGCTGGCCAAGGAACTCGCCGGCAAGGGCTAAGGAACCGCAATGGCGCTGCGCGTCGAGAGCCTGACCGGAGCTGCCGTACGCGCGGCCATACCGGAGCTTGCGCGCCTGCGCGTCGCCGTGTTCCGCGACTGGCCGTATCTCTACGACGGCACGCTCAACTACGAGATGGCCTATCTGCGCCGGTTCGCCTCCTCGAGCGATGCCGTGGTCGTCGCCGCGTGTGATGGCGATACCGTCGTGGGGGCTGCAACCGGCGCGCCGCTCGCCGATCATGCCGAAGCGTTCGGCAAGGCATTCACGGATCGCGGCCACGACATCCAGAGCATCTTCTATTGTGGCGAGTCCGTATTGCTCTCGGATTATCGTGGACGTGGGCTCGGTCATGCTTTCTTCGATGGCCGCGAGGCGCCCGCGCGTGCGCTCGGGCGCTTCAAGACCATCACCTTCTGCGGTGTCGTCAGGCCCGACGATCATCCACTGAAGCCCGGGAGTTATCGCCCGCTCGATGCCTTCTGGACGAAGCGCGGATACGCGAAGGTCGAGGGTCTGACCGGATCGTTCGCCTGGAAGGACATCGACCAGGACGAGGAGACACCAAAGCTCATGCAGTTCTGGATGAAGGCGCTTTGACATGACCGCGTCCGCCCGAACTGTCCGCATTGCCGCTGCCGCCTATCCGCTCGACGCACTGCCGACGCTTGGCGCCATCGAGGACAAGATCGCGCGATGGGTTGCGGAGGCCGCGGCTGATGGCGCGGAGTTGCTGGTCTTTCCCGAGTATGGCGCCATGGAACTGGCAGCGCCTGCTGGCGAGGCGGTTGTCGCAAGCCTCGACGCATCTCTCGCAGCCGTTTCAGACGCGCGAGACCGCATCGACGCCGTGCACGCCGATCTCGCGGAACGGCACAAGGTGCACATTCTCGGTGCGAGCGGACCACGTCTCGGGACCGACGGGCGTTATCGAAATACCGCGCGCTTCTTCGCACCCTCCGGCCGTTCAGGCGCGCAGGACAAACGTGTCATGACGCCCTTCGAGCACGACTGGGGCATCGTACCGGGCGACAGCACGCAGGTGTTCGACACGACACTTGGGCGGATCGGCGTCGCGATCTGCTACGACAGCGAGTTCCCGATGCTCGTGCGCGCGATGATCGAAGCCGGCGCCGGGATCATCCTCGTACCGACCTGCACCGAGTTCGTCTCAGGCTATCACCGCATCCGTACATCGGCCATGGCGCGCGCGCTCGAAGGGACCTGCGTGACGGTCGTATCGCCGACCGTCGGCGATTCCACGTGGTCTCCGGCCGTCGACTACAACAATGGCGCTGCAGGGATTTACGTCCCTGCCGAGGCGGGTATCTCCGAAACAGGCATTCTCGCCGAGGGCAAACTCAACGCAACAGGCTGGATCCATGCCACGGCCGATCTCGCCGCACTGGCCCGGCTTGCCGATACGGGCGAGATGCGCAATCGCGCCGACTGGCGGCTTCAGCCGGGTGGGATCGACGCCCTCCCGCCCGCGACCGTGGTCTCGCTCCTTTGAGGAGGCTACAGCTTCCCACGGCAGCGGACTTTCTCTAGAAGAAGCCGGCTGCCAGCTCGAACGAGGTTTTTATGGAAAAGGGCACCCGTCTCGCGAACCGCATCGCGCTCGTCACCGGCGCCTCGCGCGGGATCGGTCGTGCCGTGGCCATCGGCCTCGCGCGCGAAGGGGCGCATGTGGTTCTGCTGGCGCGCACGGTCGGCGGGCTCGAGGAAGTGGATGACGAGATCCGCGCCTTCGGCGGTACTGCGACGCTCGTCAATCTGGACCTGAAGCAGAGCGACAAGGTCGATGCGCTGGGGCCGACGCTCTACCAGCGCTGGGGCAAGCTCGACATTCTCGTCGCCAATGCAGGCGTGCTCGGGCCGCTCTCGCCGCTCGCCCACATCACCGGCGATGCCTGGAACGAGGTCATCGAGGTCAATCTCACGGCCAACTGGCGGCTCATCCGCTCGCTCGATCCCGTGCTCAGGCGCTCGGACGCGGCGCGCGCGGTATTCGTCTCCTCGGGCGCAGCAGCGGCGAAGAACGCCTATTGGGGGCCCTACTCGGTCTCCAAGGCGGGACTGGAGGCGCTGGTCAAAACCTATGCCCACGAGGTCGCGAGCACGCCGATCAAGGTGAATTTGCTCAATCCGGGCCCGGTGCGCACAACCATGCGCCAGCGCGCCTTTCCGGGAGAAAATCCTGCTACGCTCCCCGAGCCCGAAGCGCTCGTGCCCCTTTTCCTCGATCTGGTCGATGCCGGGCAGGTCGAGAGCGGCAAGGTCTATGACTTCAAGACCGGCACGAGCAAATAGCGTTTCCCGATCAGTTGCATAGGGCCTTCGCCCCGCGGCACCTTGCAGCCGGCAGAGCCGGGAACTAGGTTGACCGCAAAGCCCGGGCGCGCCCTTACGCCCGCAAATCAATCGAGGAGCCCGAAGCCATCGTGACCTTCGCTGAAGGCGTCGCCGCTGCTGTCGGCCGCACCCCCCTCATCAAGCTGCGCCGCGTCTCCGAGGAGACCGGATGCACCATCCTCGGCAAGGCCGAGTTCATGAACCCGGGCCAGTCGGTCAAAGACCGCGCGGCCCTGTTCATCATCCAGGATGCCGTCGCCAAGGGCCAGCTCAGGCCTGGCGGCACGATCGTCGAAGGCACGGCGGGCAACACCGGCATCGGCCTCACGGTGATCGGCAATGCGCTCGGCTACCGCTCGGTCATCGTGATCCCCGAGACGCAGACGCAGGAGAAGAAGGATGCCCTGCGGCTGCTCGGCGCCGAGCTCGTCGAGGTGCCGGCCGTCCCGTACAGGAACCCGAACAACTACGTGAAGTACTCGGCGCGGCTCGCCGAGACGCTGGCTAAAACGCTACCGAACGGCGCCATCTGGGCGAACCAGTTCGACAATGTCGCCAACCGCCAGGCGCACATCGAGACCACGGCGCCGGAAATCTGGGACGCGCTCGACGGCAAGGTCGATGGCTTCGTGTCCGCCGTCGGATCGGGTGGCACGCTCGCAGGCACCGCTATCGGCCTCCGCGCGAAGAACCCGAAGGTGCAGATTGCGCTCGCCGACGTGCCGGGCGCCGCCCTACACAGCTACTACACGACGGGCGTGCTCAAGGCCGAAGGTTCCTCCATCACCGAAGGCATCGGCCAGGGCCGGATCACCGCGAACCTCGAAGGCTTCACGGTCGATCACTCTTATCTCATCCCGGACGCCGAGAGCGTCGCGATCGTCTTCCAGCTTCTCGCGGAAGAAGGTCTCTGCCTCGGCTCGTCCTCGGGCGTGAATATTGCGGGCGCCGTGCGCCTCGCGCGTGAGCTCGGCCCCGGCCACACCATCGTGACGCTGCTCTGTGACTACGGCACGCGTTACCAGTCCAAGCTCTTCAATCCCGAGTTCCTGCGCTCGAAAAATCTCCCCGTGCCGAGCTGGCTCGCGAACCCGCCCGCTCCCGTGCCGACCGTTTTCGAACCGGTCGAAGGAACTTGAGCGCATGACCGAGACACTTTTCCGCTCGGATGCCTACGCGCGCACGTGCGATGCCTATGTCACGGCAGTCAACGACCGCGGTGGCATTATTCTCGATCGCACCATTCTCTACGCCAGCGCCGGCGGCCAGCCGGGCGACCTCGGCGCGCTGACGTGGGAAGGCGGCGTGTGCCGCATTGCGGCGACCGTCTACGACGCGGACAAGACGACGATCGTGCACGTTCCTGCCGAAGGCTCGACGCTGCCGACGCCCGGCTTGCCCGTGCACGTCACGCTCGACTGGGATACGCGCCATAAGCACATGCGCGTGCACACGGCGCTGCATCTTCTCTGCTCGCTGGTGAAATGGCCGGTGACAGGCGGTCAGATCGGCGCCGACGAAGGGCGACTCGATTTCGATATCGCCGACATGACGGGCATCGACAAGGAGACGCTGACCACTGCGCTCAACGCGCTGGTCGATGCCGACCATCCCGTCTCGACGCGCTGGATCACGGATGCCGAGCTCGAGGCCAAGTCGCATCTCGTGCGCACCATGAGTGTGAAGCCGCCCATGGGATCGGGCAAAGTGCGCCTCGTTGCCATCGGTGAAGACGGCGCCGTCGACCTGCAGCCCTGCGGTGGCACGCACGTCGCGCGCACCGGCGAGATCGGCCGCCTCACCGTCGTGAAGATCGAGAACAAGGGCAAGCAGAACCGGCGCATCCGCGTCGCGCTCGCTTAAAGCCCGTCCCGCATAGCAGAGGAAATTCCCATGCCTACGAGCCCATCCAAATGGATCGTCGACACCGACTGGCTGGCTGAGCGCCTCGCCTCGCCCGATCTCGTGATCCTCGACGGCACCATGCATCTGCCGACCTCGGGTCGAAACGCACGCACCGAGTACGAAGCCGAGCACATACCCGAAGCGCTCTTCTTCGACATCGACGTCGTGGCGGACAAGTCCAATCCGCTGCCGCACATGCTGCCTTCGACCGTACAGTTCGCGTCGCAGGTGAAGAAGATGGGTATCGGCGACGGCGCGCGCATCGTCGTCTACGACACCGAGGGCCTCTACTCGGCAGCGCGCGTGTGGTGGATGTTCCGCATCATGGGGCATGACGATGTCGCCGTGCTCAATGGCGGCCTGAAGAAGTGGAAAGCCGAAGGCCGCGCCGTCACCGACGAACCGCCGCGCCCGCGCCAGCCGCGCCACTTCACGCCGCGCTTCAATGCCGCGCTCGTACGCGATGCCGATGACGTGAAGGCACTGATCGGCCACGCGACGACGCAGATCATCGATGCACGTGCGGCCCCGCGCTTTGCCGGCTCGGTGCCCGAGCCTCGCGCGGGGCTACGCTCGGGTCACATTCCAAGCTCGCGCAATGTGCCTTTCACCAATCTGCTCAACAAGGACGGCACGCTGAAGGACGAAGCAGGCTTACGCGCGGCCTTCACCGCGGCGGGCGTCGACATCAACCGCCGTGTCGTGGCGAGCTGCGGCTCGGGCGTGACGGCGGGTGTCATCGCCTTCGCACTCGCCCAGCTCGGGCATCCGGATGCCGCCGTCTATGACGGTTCGTGGAC
>JAEZAW010000150.1 GCA_023430315.1 Pseudomonadota bacterium
TCGATGCCGAGGTTCTTCCAGAGATGCACCTCGGTGTTGTTCTTGCGCATGATCGCGTACTGCTGGAGCAGCGAAAGCACGTTGTTCCAGGCCCAGTAGATCACGAGGCCGGCCGGGAACGATGCCAACAGGAACGTGAATAGCACCGGCATCCAGTTGAAGATCTTTTGCTGGAGCGGATCGGGCTGCTGCGGGTTGAGCTGCATCTGGACCCACATCGTGATGCCCATGATGATTGGCCACACGCCGATGTGCAGGAAGTCGGGCACCGTGTACGGCAGCAGGCCGAACAGATTGAAGAGCGAAGTCGGATCCGGCGCCGAGAGGTCCTTGATCCAGCCGTAGAAGGGCGCGTGACGCATGTCGATGGTCACGAACAGCACCTTGTAGAGCGCGAAGAACACCGGGATCTGCAAAAGGATCGGCAAGCAGCCCGCGAGCGGGTTGATCTTTTCCTTCTTGTAAAGCCCCATCAACTCCTGCTGCTGCTTGGCGCGGTCATCCTTGTAGCGCTCGCGCAGCTTCTCCATCTCCGGCTGGAGGTTCTTCATCTTCGCCATGGACTCGTAGGACTTGTTGGCGAGCGGGAAGAAGACCGCCTTGACCAGCACGGTGGTCAGCAGAATGGCGATGCCGAAGTTCGCGCTGACGCCGATGCTCGCCAACCAGCCGGCCATCCAGTGGATCAGATGGAAGAGCGGCTTGGTGATGAAGTAGAACCAGCCCCAGTCGACCAGCAGGTCGAACTTCTTGATCTTCAGTGTTTCGGCATAGCCGTCGATGAGGTTCACCTGCTTGGCGCCGGCGAAGATGTGGCCCTCCGTCGAGGCCGTCGCGCCGGGCGCGACGTTGACGACTGCGGAGAGATAGTCCGTCTGGAAGGCCTCGCGCTGACCGGGGCTCGCTGGGATGCCGAGGAAGCTCGCACGGTATTCCGTGCCCTGGCCGGGGATGACCGCTGCAGCCCAGTACTTGTCGGTGATGCCGAGCCAGCCGCCGGTGGCCTTCTCGATGGTCTTGTTGCCGCCCTCCTTCAGGATGTCGGCGTACTTGATCTCTTGCAGGCCGTTCTCGCCGATGACGCCGATCAGGCCCTCGTGCAGGATGAAGAAGCCCTCGAGCTTGGGTATGCCGAGGCGGAAGATGCGGGCGTAGGGAAAGAGCGACTGCGCCGTCTGCGACTTGTTCTCGACCTCGTCGCGAACCTTGAACATGTAGTCGTTGTCGACGGAGATGGTGCGCCGGAAGATCAGGCCTTCGCCGTTGTCCCAACTGAGACGCGTGGGATTGGTTGGGGAGAGTGCGCCGCTCGACTCGGCGGTCCACACCGTATCGCGGCCCGGGAGCTTGGCCGCGCTGCCGCCGGCCGCGACCCAGCCGTGCTCGGCGAAATATGCGTGGGGCGCATCAGCGGGCGAGAACAACGTAACGTTCGGGCTCGTCGGCGAAACCTGCTCGCGGTACTTCACGAGGACGAGGTCGTCGATGCGCCCGCCCTTGAGCGAGATCGAGCCGGTCAGGCTCGGCGTCGAGATGGCGACGCGGGGCGAGGACTTGAGCGCCGTCTCGCGCGTGTGAACGGCGCCGGCCGGCGCTGCGGTACCGGGTATGGCGGCCGGTGCCCCAGGGGCGGTGCCCGGTGCGGCAACAGGAGGGCTGCCGGGTGTGGCAGCGGGCTGACCGGGAGCTGTGGTGCCCGGAGCAGGCGCCTGCTGCGTCTGCTCCTGCTGGCGCGCGAGGCGATCGCGCTCCTGCTGCATCTTGGGGCCGGCGTAGTAGAACTGCCAGAAGAGCAGCACGCCGATCGACAGCACGATCGCGAGCAGGAGGTTCTTCTGGTTGTCGTCGTGCTGCATCATCGGGTCATCAGCTTTCGCTTGCGGGGCGCGGGCTCCGGGCCCGGCCACGCGTCGATGGGGTGCGGGCGCTACCGCGCGCTGGAGATGAAGCCGGAGCGCCCGGCGCATGCAGTGCCGCGAACGCCGCGGCGAGATCGCGCTCGAGCGTGGCAAAGGGGCGGGTCGCCGCCGCCTCCCGCGCAATCAGCACATAGTCACAACCCGCGCGTGCCTGCGAAGGGGCAACTAGCCGCACGACCTCCTTGAGGCGGCGGCGGATGCGATTGCGGGCGACGGCATTGCCGAGCTTCTTGGTGGCCGTGAAGCCAAAGCGTGGCGGGCTCCCGGCAGACGGGACGCGCCGGTCAGCGGTTTCCCGATCATGCCCGGCTCTGTCGGCGCTCATCTCGGCCCTCATGGGTCGATCGCTCCCGGTACGTGCCCGCATCTCGATAACGAAACCGGGGGTCGACCACCGCCGACCGCCACGAACTCGGAGGAACTCTGCACGCCGCTTCAGTGTCGCGATGGCCATATGGTGCATCCGATCACCGAATGACCAGGAGCCGCCGCGCAGAGGTCGAAGTGTCGCCACTTGCCCTGCTGCACGGTCCGGTGCTCTCCGGCCAGTGCTCTCCGGCGGGATCCCCCCACCGGCTTGGCGCAGCGCTCGGCCCCAGGTCAGGCCGACAGACGCTTGCGGCCCTTGGCGCGGCGACGCGCAATGACGTTGCGGCCGCCGACGGTCGCCATGCGGGCGCGGAAGCCGTGCCGGCGCTTACGCACAAGCTTGCTCGGCTGATAGGTCCGCTTCACGATACACTCTCCATTTTTCGCCTCGACAGCGAGGCCGCCGGGCCTATCCCAAAGGTGCAGCGTGGCCGCTGCAACACCAATCGGCGCCGCCGCTTTCCAGCCCGGTCGCCGGTAGCGGTACGCCCATATCTCCGAATGAGTGCTGGGCTTATATGGGTGCCGTCGAGGCAAGTCAACTTCACGGCGCTTCCCAAACGACCTCCTCCAGCACCATAGTGGCCACGCGAGCCGGCCGGCTCGGCAGGCAATAGAGCGGCAAGTTCCTGGAATGTGCCGGGGACAATGCCGCCATAGCCGGCGCGGCACTCTCCCAGGGAGGGAGCGCGCTATGAAATGGCTATTGTTTCTGCTGGCTTTTGCCGGCGCGCTGGCCGTTGGCTTCTTCGGTGTGCTTGGTCTCGTCTGAGAGCAGGGCCAACAAGAGACAGGGCGAAGATATATGACCGGCCAAGGGGCCGATGCGGCGGGCCCGGTCGGGCGCAGCACTGTGATCGCTGCCGTCCTGCTCATGCTGTACGCGGGGTTCAGCTCGTCCCTGCTCCATCTCGGCGTGCGCTTCGTGGGGACCGAGCTGCCGTCGATCGAGGTCGTCTTCCTGCGCGCCACCTTCACGCTTCTGATGACAGCGCCCTTCGTCTTCCGTCCCGGAAAAATGGCCTGGCGCTCGAACAACCTGCCGCTACAGATCCTGCGCGGCGCGATCGGCGTCGCGTCCATGTGGACGTGGTATTACGCCCTCGTCCATATGCCGCTCGCCGACGCCGCCGTGTTGAGCTTCACGACGCCCATATTCATCACGATCGGTGCCGCGCTGTACTTCCGAGAGGTGGTCGGCCCAGTACGCGCGAGCGCCGTGGTGCTCGGCCTGCTCGGGGCGACGGTGGTGCTCAAGCCGGGCATCGACACGGTCTCGCTGGCGGCGATCGCGGCGGTGGGCTCGAGCATTCTGTGGGCGCTCTCGTTGCTCATGGCCAAGGAACTCGCGCGCTTCGACGCCTCTATCACGATCTCCTTCTATCAGCCGCTCATGATCGCGCCGATCGCCGGGCTGGCGACGATTCCGGTCTGGGTGATGCCGAGCGGCAGGACGTGGCTCATCCTCGCAGGTATGGGCGCAGTCGCCGCCCTTGGTAACTATTGCTACATCCAGGCGCTGCGAATGACGGATGCCAGCACGCTCATGCCGGCCGACTATGTTCGGCTGCTCTGGATGGTCGGCTGGGGCTATCTCATCTTCAGCGAGGTCCCCGGTTGGTCGACATGGCTCGGAGCTGCGCTCATCGTTGGCTCGACGTTGTTCGTCACCTTGCGCGAAGCTCGGATTGCGCGGAAAGGCCGCGCGGAAATGTGAGTGGAGGGCTCGGCGCGCTGAGGTAAGAGAAAAAGCGGCACCGGGACAGTTCTTCGAGGGAGCATCGGACATATGGAGATGACGGCGCAGGAGATTCTCGCGGGCCTTAAAACCTGGGTCGAGATCGAGAGCCAGACGGCGGACGTCGAAGGCGTCAACCGTATGATGACCAAATGCGCCGCCGAATACGAGGCAGCGGGTGCCACGGTCGAACGCATTCCCGGCACTAACGGTCGCGGCGATCATCTGCGCATCACGTCGGCCTGGGGTGGCGATGGCCCCGGCATCCTCGTCCTCTGCCATCTCGACACGGTGCACCCGAAAGGTACGCTCGCGAACGATCTCCCCTTCCGCGTCGACGGCGACAAGGCCTATGGCCCTGGCATCTACGACATGAAGGGTGGCGCCTATCTCGCGCTCTGCGCCTATCGCGCGATCGCCGCCGGACCGACGCCGAATGGCCTGCCCATCCGCTTCCTCTATGTCGCGGACGAGGAGACCGGCAGCACGACAGCGCGGCGGCTCATCGAGGCCGAAGCCGAGCGCGCGAAATACGTTCTCGTGACCGAGCCGGCGCGCGACGGCGGCCGGGTCGTGACAGGCCGCAAGGGTGTCGGCCGTTACGTCATGAAGACCCACGGCCGTCCGGCTCACTCCGGCAGCAAGCACCAGGAAGGGCTCAACGCGATCACGGAACTCGCCCGGCAGGCGGTGATCATCGACGGCTGGACGGACTACAAGCGCGGCGTGACCTTTAACGTCGGCCAGATCAAGGGCGGCACGGCCGACAATGTGGTGCCCGAACATTGCACGGCGACCATCGACATGCGCGTGCTGACCGTTGCCGACGCGAAGGAGTTCGACGCGCGTCTCAAGGCCTTGAAGCCCCACAATCCGGCCATCCAGCTCAGCATCGAAGGCGGGCTCAACCGACCACCTTTCGAGAAGAACGCCGGCATCGCGGCGCTGTTCGCGCACGCCAAGGGCCTTGCTGCCGAGATCGGCTTCGAGCTGCACGACCTCTCGACCGGCGGCGGCAGCGACGGCAATTTCACGGCGCACAAGGTGCCGACGCTCGATGGGCTCGGCGTGGATGGCGCCGGGGCTCATACGCTCGACGAGCACCTCTACATCTCATCGCTCGTGCCGCGCATGATCCTGCAGAAGCGGCTATTCGAGACGCTTTCCTAGTAGAGCGGCCTAACGGCCGGCGCGCGGTGGCGCGCTCATGAAGTGGTGACGCTTGTCGGTGTGGTGCCATGCCCGCGGCCGCCATGCGGATGGGTCTCATTGCGGATTGGTCAAAAAAGGCGGGCGGGTCCGGGAGGGTGTCCCTCCCGGTTGGGGGGTGCGGGGCGAAAGCCCCGCCCGCGGAGCGGTCGTCCAGCGGCGTGCCCAAAGCTCCGGCAACAGAGCTGAACGGCGTCGGATAACCTTGCCGCCTCGCGTATTTCCCGCTAAGCCGACGCCGACGATGCCGCCGCACCGGCCCGACCGACGCGCCTCGCGCATCGCGATCCATTCAAGATTTGTCGCGAAGGAGACACTCACCATGGCGCGCACCAAGATCGCCCTCGTCGGCGCCGGCATGATCGGCGGTACGCTTGCTCATCTCGTCGGCCTCAAGGAGCTCGGCGACGTCGTGCTGTTCGACATTGCCGAAGGCGTGCCGGCTGGCAAAGGGCTCGATCTCATGCAGTCGGGTGCGGTCGAGGGCTTCGACTCGGCGATGAAGGGCACGAGCTCCTACGCCGACATCGCTGGCGCGGACGTGGTGATCGTCACGGCGGGTGTGCCGCGCAAGCCGGGCATGAGCCGCGATGACCTGCTCGGCATCAACCTCAAGGTTATGGAATCTGTCGGCGCCGGTATCAAGCAGTACTGCCCGAATGCCTTCGTCATCTGCATCACGAACCCGCTCGACGCCATGGTGTGGGCGCTGCAGAAGGCGTGCGGTCTGCCGAAGAACAAGGTCATCGGCATGGCCGGTGTGCTCGACACAGGTCGCTTCCGTTACTTCCTCGCCGAGGAGATGAAGGTTTCCGTCGAGGACGTGACGGCCTTCGTGCTCGGCGGTCATGGCGACGACATGGTGCCGCTCGTGCGCTACTCGGCGGTCGGCGGCGTGCCGCTCCCCGATCTCGTGAAAATGGGCTGGATCAGCCAGGAGAAGCTCGATGCGATCGTCGATCGCACGCGCAAGGGCGGCGGCGAGATCGTCGCGCTGTTGAAGACCGGCTCGGCCTTCTACGCGCCGGCGTCGTCGGCGATCCAGATGGCCGAGAGCTACCTCAAGGACAAGCGCCGCATCCTGCCGTGCGCCGCCTATCTCACGGGCCAGTACGGCGTGAAGGACATGTACGTCGGCGTGCCGGTCGTGATCGGTGCGAACGGCGTCGAGAAGATCGTCGAGATCAGCCTCAATGACGCCGAGAAGGCGATGTTCCAGAAGTCGGTAGCTTCTGTGCAGGGTCTCGTCGATGCGTGCGTGAAGATCGCGCCGCAGCTCGGTTGAAGAAGACAAATCCCCTCTCCCCGCTCTTGCGGGGAGGGGGTTAGGGTGAGGGGCGGCGGCATACGCCAACATCAGCGCAAGCTCCCGCCCCTCATCCCGACCTTCTCCCCGTAAGAACGGGGAGAAGGGGAAGTGAAGCCGCCATCCTGACGGGCCGACACCACATGACACGCAAAGCGATCACGACGCCGAAGAGCAAGCCTATCGGCCCCTATTCGGCGGCCATTGCTTCCGGCGATTACATCCACATCTCCGGGCAGATCCCGCTCGACGCCGCGACGGGCAAGCTCGTCGAGGGTGATATCGCCGCGCAGGCTAAGCAGTGCCTCGAGAACCTGAAGGCGATACTCGAAGCGGCAGGCCTCGGCTTCGGCAATGTCGTGAAGACGACGATCTTCCTCATGGACCTCGCCGACTTCCAGGCCGTCAACGGCGTATATGCCGGCTACATGGTCGAGCCTTATCCGGCGCGCTCGACGATCCAAGTCGCGGGCCTGCCGATGGGTGCTCGTGTCGAGATCGAGATGATCGCGTACGCCGGCAAGTAATGCCGGCGTTTTTCTTTGCGCGGACGCCAACGCCTTCGGCTACTGGCGCCGCGACCGCTGCCTCGCCTGTCGGAGTTTCTTCCTCGCGGCCTTCGGCCGCTACCTGATTAAGTGAGCAGTGTCACGCCTTAGCGTGGCGCGCCATGGCCGGCGTCTCCTTCAGACGCGTCGCGTAGCGGGCGGCGATCTTTTTCAGCCGTTCCGGCGCGAAATCGAGCTGCGCGAGCGCGAGAGAGCGGTCGAAGACCTCGGCATAATACTTGATCTTGCCGCCATCGAGCGTGAAGCGGCTGATGCCCTCGAAGGCAACGCGCGTGCCCTTCGCTTCTGGCAGCGTCGAGGTATAGCTGAAGCGATAGCTCGCATAGCCGAGCTTGCCCGTCTCGACGATATCGAAGAAGTCCCAGCGGAAATCTTTCCCGCCCTCGTAGAAGTGCGCGAGCATCTCGACGATGCCCTCGCGACCGGGCTTGCTCGGACCGAAGAAGTAGTCGTCGTAGACGCCATCGGCAGTGAAGCAGTCGGCGAGCGCATTGCCGTCGCCCTTTTCGACCGCGGCAGTGAATGCTGAGAGCAGCGTCGTGAGCGACATGGCGTACCTCCCGGGAAAGCGTCGTTGACCGACAGTTCCTCGGTTGAAGTACGGCGGGCCTCGAAGGTCAATTGTTTTGCGGCTTAGCGAGCCGACGGACCGCGCTCACTTGAAGATATTCCTCGCGGGCGCTGACGACTTCTGGGGCTCATCCTTGGACGCGAAGGGGTTCAGCGACTTCAGGATCTTCGCCATCGTCGATGGTTCAACCTGCTGCGGTTGCGCTGAGCTCAAGCCCTGACGGTTCGCCTGCCATTGGGCCTCGCGAGTGCGGCTGGCGGTCTTTTGGTTCGCGCGCGGCGCCTGCTTCCGCGCCTGCACCTGTTGTTTCTTTTTTGGAAGCTTCCGCTCGTACGAGGACGAAATCTGCGCACCGCGCGCGGCGCTCTTGGCCGGCGCTTGTGGCGGCACGACCTCCGGCGGTTCCGGTTGCACGGTGGGCGGTTCCGGCGGCGGAATGAAAAGCTGCTCGGTCAATGCCGCGAGCGCATTGCGATCAGGTGGAGCGGGCGCCGCGGCTGCCGAAGGCTGATCGGATGGCTGTGGCGCTGCTGGTTGTTCGATAACTGCCACTTCGGGTCCAGTAGGAGCCGTCACCTGTGGCCGCGAGTCCAATGGTACGGGAACCGTTCGCACGGTCTCGACTGTCGGGGGTGCGGTAGTCGTGCCTTCGGGCTTCGGCGGCAGCACCTCGCGGACGAGCACCGGCGAGTTGAACATTGTGGGCTTGAACACATCCTCTTCGGCGACCGCGGGCGCAAGTGAGTCGGTGATCAAAGGCTGCGGGCTCGCAGCATTAGCGACCATCTCGGGTGCATTCGTCGCGCGGGGGACGACAACGGAGAGAAGTCCTGCTGCAGCCGAGGCACCGAGCAATACCCACCTGACGCGATGGCGCGGCCGACGCTTGATGGGGATGGGTTGCGCGAGGCGCGGCGGACGGTTCGGCACAAGCGCTCGCGGCGCGCGACGCATGGCCTCTAGCGGAAGGATGGGTGGCGGTTCTGATCGAAGGGATTGTGCGTGCGCGCTCTCGCGATCGGCATCGTGGAGGGCGGAAATGAGCTGGCGACGCCAGGCATCACCGGGATCGCTGGTGTCATCGGCTTCGTCCGCCACCACAACGATCCGCAGAAGTGCCTCGTCCTCGTTGGAAGCGGCTTCCGACGTCGCGTCGTCCCAGATGTATTGCTCCACGGGCTTGTGCGCCTCGACGGGCGGCAGCTCCGGTGGCCGATCCGCGGGACGGGTCGACTTGATCGCGTCGGTTGGCGGGCTCATACGCAAACACCCCTCATTCGGCAGCCTGGTCGTGCCCGGACTGGCTGCTGCGCTGAGCGGCTGCTTCCGCCTCACCTCGCTTGTCGTGATGAAAGCCCAATGCAGCACCCACGCGCTGCTGCGCTCAGCCCGGCGAGGGTGGGAAACCCCGATGGCTGAAATGGGGCGTCGAGTGGGCGAATTCTTGTGGAATTATTGCTGGTTATTACGCTCAGAATAGGCGGCATGCGAATTAACTGCGCCGCTTTTCGACAAGCACGCCGGCCGCCGTCAGCTGCTCGATTGCAGCATCGTCGAAGCCGTGCTCCGCGAGGACTTCGCGTGTGTGTTGCGAGAAGCGCGGCGGCGGTGTTTTGAGACTGCCGGGTGTGCGTGAGAGCTTCACCGGCGTGCCGATGCCCTTGTACCAACCGGACTGCACGATCGCGCCGCGTGCAGTCGCGTGCGGGTGGTTCAGCGCTTCCTCCGAGTTGAGCACCGGTCCGCACGGCAGGCCTGCCTTCAGCAGCTTGAGCGAGAACTCCATGCCGTCGACCTTCGACAGCCGCTCGGTGATGATGCGGTTCAGCTCGTCGCGATGCTTGATGCGATCGCCGTTGGTGGCGAAGCGCGGATCCTCCGCCATCTCCGGCACGCCGAGCTCCTCGCACACACGTTTGAAGGCGCGATTGTTGCCGGCACCGATCATGACGCGGCAGGTCTTGGTCGCGAACATACCGTAGGGCGCGAGATTGCCGTGTGTGTTGCCCGTGAGGCCTGGCACCTTGCCCGATATGAAGTAGTTGGCGAAGTGGGGATGCATCAGGCTCAGCGCGCTGTCGTAGAGCGCCATGTCGATGAACTGGCCGCGACCGGAACGCTCGCGCTCGTGCATAGCAAGCAGGATGCCGATCACCGAGTAGAGGCCGGTGGTGATGTCGACCACAGCGAGGCCCATGCGCATCGGACCCGACTCCGGGCTGCCATTGACGCTGTAGTGGCCGGCCATGGCGCCGACGATGGCGTCGTAGCCAGGAAAGCCGCCGAGCGGGCCTTCGGCGCCGAAGCCCGAGACCTTGCAGTAGATGAGACGCGGAAACTTCTTGGCCAGCTCGTCATAGCCGATGCCCCACTTCTCCATGGAGCCGGGTTTGAAGTTCTCGATGAGCACGTCAGCGCCTTCGAGCAGCCGCAGCAGCACGGCGCGGCCATCGGGCTGCGCGAGATCGAGACCGACCGAGCGCTTGTTGCGGTTAATGCCGATGAAGTAGGAGGCGTCCTCATCATGGAACGGAGGGCCCCAGTCGCGCACCTCATCACCCTGCGGCGGCTCGAGCTTGATGACGTCGGCGCCGTGGTCGGACAGGAGCTGGGTCGCGTATGGCCCCCCGAGCACGCGGGAAAGATCGATCACCTTGATGCCGGCAAGGGCGCCGGCGCTGCTGGGGGCGGTCATGGGCGGTCCTGGATCACTTAGGGCTTATCGAGATGGAACATGGAAACGGCCGCGCGGGAATGCCAGCGCGGCCGCCAAGGGATTGTCTACAGGCTCGCACGTGGAGCGCAAGTGCCGGCCACGCGGCCCGGTATGCGCTCGACTCGGCTTAGTCTTCCTTGCGGATCAGGCGATCGAGGCTCAGCGGACCGCCACCGGCCGCGGCCAGATAGAGGAAGACGAAGGCATAAAGTACGGCCAGCTCGCCGCCGTTGAGGATCGGATAGAAGCTGCGGCCGGCGTGCGCGTAGAAGTAGGCGACTGCGCACAAACCCGACGCGATGAAAGCAGCCGGACGCGTGAAGAGACCGAGCACCAGCAGCACGCCGCCGACGAGCTCGATGATGCCCGCGGCACCAGACATCGTGGCCGGCGAGGCGTTGCTCATCTGACTCACGGGAATGCTGAGATATTTGGTAGTGCCGTGCTGCAGCAGGAGCAGGCCCGACATGATGCGCAGCACGCTCAGAAGCTGTGGTGTGTAGGGTCTTAGAAAATCCATTACTTTCCTCGTTTGATCGCAGGGTACGTGGTCGATTCGATAACGCGCCAACGGCGAGACCATCCGTGATCGCTCAATGGTCGGCAACACGGGAGGTTGCGTGGACACGCTGAATTGACCCGACGTGAACGGAGGCTCGCAGATCCGTTCAGGACGATGCCAATTCGTCGGTTGCAGGGTAGGGTGAATAAGGCTAGATCAAGGGCCGTCGGCGCCTCGCCGGACGACTCCGCTGCCGTAGCTCAGTGGTAGAGCACTCCCTTGGTAAGGGAGAGGTCGTGAGTTCAATCCTCACTGGCAGCACCATGCTTTTTTCAGCTCGTCTCAGCATGTAATGCCTTGAATCGCAACGATTTATTGGAGTTCAAGTTACCCCGTCAACTTTCTAGCCCTGGGTTGAGCACTGGGGCAAGAACTCGCCTTGAGACCGGAAAACGCGGCCCGTAGGAGGATGCCTATGCGCGCTCTTTCCTCTGGGGCACGAACATGAAGAGAGTCCCGATGCGCTCATAGCCCAGACGCGGATACAGCAGTGCACCCGCGTGACTCGCCGTCAGAACCGAGCATTTGGAGCCGCGGGCGCGGTCGTCGCGAAGCATCCGACCGAGCAGCGCCTGTCCGATGCCGTGGCGCCGATGCGAGGCGTTCACGTACATGTCGGCGCACCACGTCGCTCCAGCCGCGTCCACGCTGCGCACCCGCCCCACGATGTCCTCCCCATCGAGCGCCACGTACTGCCGGAACGGAGCATCGTTTCCAAGCATGCTGTCGGGAATCGGCCGAGTCCGGGTCACTTTCCCCAGCTGTGCCGCGAGCTCAGGTGTCCGCACCCTTTCGATCGCCACCGATGATTGCGACTTTGGAATCCGCGCCAGCCGCTGTACGAAGAAACCTTCTGTCGCAAGCAGCCGATATCCTAGTCCCTTGTAGGCGGAGCGGGTCGGCGCGTCCGATACCCCCTCTGCGACCATCGCGCATACAAAGAACCGCCCGCGCGTGTGCCGTCGCGCGACCACATCCACCTCCGCGGCCTCGACACCATGCGCAATCCACTCCTCCTTGCGATAGTCGCGAGGATTTTTCCGTGGGGCGTCACGCATCACCCACAACGGCCCAACGCGGCTCGCTTCGTAGGGAAATGTGCGGCTCTTGCCGACGCTGTGCCCGCGCACGAAGACCTCGATGGCGAAGTCCATCTCGCGGCGCTTGATCTTCTGGGCGGCAGACATCTGTTGCTTTCCCAATTGCGGCGTCGCGCTGACGACGCCTGACGTGGTCACTTGCGCGCCACGCCATGCAACTAAGAAGGCCAAATGAGGCTGATATCCGATGAACTGTCCATAGAGATGGAGGCCCTCCAATGATCGAAGGCTCTTGTCTTTGCGGTGCGGTTGATGGGATCCCCTACGCTCGACTCGTCTTCCGAATGCCCTTGATCATAGCGGACATGCCTGCTTCGACGATCTTCCTCAGTTCAAGATCAAACCGTTCAGTTCTGCCTATCAGGAGCCCGCCATTATTAGATCTGGCGCGGCCGCTACGGGCCGCATCTCTTCCCTCGGATGAAGGCCTTGAGTTCAGGCAGAACGCGCGTCCTCCAGGTATCGCCGTAGAAGAGTGAGAAGTGGCCGCATCCCGGCACGACCAACTCCCGCCGACGGGTAGCCGGTATCGATATGCACAGATCGTGCGCCCGGCGCGTCTGCCCCGGGGCTGCGATATCGTCGTTCTCACCTTCCACTGTCATGAGGGCCGTCGACGTGACGGCAGCAAAATCCACGGGCTCACCGCGTGCTCTGAGCCCACCGTTCCACAGCGTCCGTTCCTGGTAGATGTGGCGGACAATATCGAGGAAAACCTCGGCGGGTAGATCCATCAGTGCCGAGTAGAGATCCAGGAACGGAAACCGTTGTGGATCGCAGCCATCATCGCGCAAGACTTTGTGCAGCAGCTCGCCGCCTTGAAGCATGTGGCGCGTGAAGTACGCCTGCAGACCCGATAACTGTATGGCGGCTGGATACACCAGTCGCCCATTGCCAGGGTAGGCGGCCTCGACTGCCGCAGTCACCTGGCGCTCGTACCATGAGAGAGGCCTCGCACGAATGAGGCGAGCAACACGCGTTTGATGACAGGCCGGGTCGATCGGCGCCGCCACCAGCACGAGGCTGCGGGGGGCTGCGCGCGGGCTTTTCTCTGCGAGATGTGCCGTTGCGATCAGAGCCGGCACAGCCGCCTGGCACAGCGCGAGCACATTTGCACGGGGGCCAAGCCGCTCGATCATTTCGACGACCCACGAGATGTTCGCGGCGAGATCGAACGGTCCCCAGCTCTTGGAGACATAACGCGCGTTGACCCAGTCGCTGAAGTAGACCTCGTAGTGAGGCAGCAGCCCTATGATGAGGTCCCGCAGCAGAATGGGAAAATGACCGGACAGTGGCGCGACCACCAGGATCTTCGGCAGATGCTTTCTGTCCGACCGCATAAGTCGCGAAAGCGCGCAGAACGGTGTTTGTAGAACGTCTTCTGAAACGACGGCGATTTTCTGCCCTTGCACCTCGACCGTGTCGATCTCCAGGCTCAACCGTGCAGGTTGATCGGCCCCCGCGTAGAGACGCGGTCTCGGCGCGGCAGGTTCTAGACGGCAATTTCCTTGCAAGGCGGAGATCATTCTCTGCGACGAAGTGGCGGCTGATCCCTTTCTCACTTCGTATCAATGTTTCTTGATTGATCCAGGTCAAGTCACCTGTATTTGACAGGCTGGATATCATGAAACGCGCGCGATCGATCAGCATCGATTGACAAGTGTCAAGGCCAGCTTACATGGGGGAACAGATGCTTGGCGGAGATCGGTAGCGCATGTCATCCGAGGCAGGCTTGAATCTTTCGCCGTACTTGCAAAGCGTCATTCGTAATGGCGAGCCGGAGTTGGCAGCGGCGGGGGCGTGGACGGCCCACCACGCTGCGGAGCTGGAGCGCGTCGTCGATGCGGTCAGCGGCGATCCAGCACTGATGCGTGCCACCACGATCAACATGCGCGGCATCGAGGCGTTCGACACCTATGGCGCCTGGCTGCTGGAGCGCCTGACACGCGCGCGCCATGCGCAAGGGCAGGACTTGCGGGTTCTCGAGCTCGCCGAGAGATATCAAGGCCTGCTCGATGAGGTGCATCACGTCAATCGCGAAGCTGTCGAGATCAAGCCGCAAGCCAATATCGCGGTGCGCGCGCTCGAGAGCGTAGGTCGGGCCGTAGAAGACATCGGCCGCGATCTCGTGATGTTCGTCAATATGCTGGGTGCGCTTGGGCTTGCTGTGGCGGCCACGCTTCTGAAGCCACGAAGCTTTCGACTGACGTCCGCTGTGCACCATCTCGATCGCGTCGGCTGGCAGGCAGTGCCCATCGTCCTGCTCATTACTTTCCTGATCGGCGGCATTATCGCCCAGCAAGGTTTCTTCCATTTCCGCAAGTTCGGCGCTGACGACTATGTCGTCGACATGGTCGGCATTCTGGTTCTCCGCGAGCTCGGTGTTCTGATCGTGGCCATCATGGTGGCCGGTCGCTCGGGCAGTTCCTACACGGCCGAAATCGGCTCCATGAAGATGCGTGAGGAGATCGACGCGCTCCGCACTATGGGTCTCGATCCCGTGGGCATTCTTTTGCTGCCGCGCGTCGTGGCGCTGGTGATCGCTTTGCCGCTGCTGACATTCCTCGGCTCGATGGCTGCGCTCTACGGCGGTGGTCTCGTGGCATGGCTCTATGGTGGCATGAGTCCGGAGATCTTCGTCGCACGTCTCAAGGAAGCGATCTCGGTGACGCACTTCAAGGTCGGCATGATCAAGGCCCCCTTCATGGCGCTGGCGATCGGCATCGTGGCCTGCGCTGAGGGCCTCAAGGTCAAAGGAAGTGCCGAGTCGCTCGGCCTGCAGACGACGACCTCGGTGGTCAAATCGATCTTTCTCGTGATCGTGCTCGACGGGCTGTTCGCCATGTTCTTCGCGTCCATCGGAATGTGATGCAAATGGCTGCGCCGCACGACGATGAGCCTGCCATCCGCGTCCGCGATCTCGTGGTGGGCTTCGGCGACCGCGTCGTGCTCGATCATCTGGATCTCGACGTTCGGCGTGGCGAGATTCTGGGTTTCGTCGGTGGCTCGGGCAGCGGCAAGTCCGTGCTCATGCGAACCATCATCGGACTGCTGCCAAAGCGACAAGGGACCATCGAGGTGCTCGGCGTCGATCTCGGCCGCGTCGGTGACGATGAGCGACGCGCGCTCGAGCGCCGCTGGGGCGTGTTGTTCCAGCACGGTGCGCTCTTCTCGTCGTTGACGGCGCTGCAGAATGTGCAGGTTCCCATGCGTGAGCATCTGGCCCTGTCCGCGCGCGTGATGCGTGAGGTCGCGCTGGCGAAGCTGGAGATGGTGGGGCTTACGGCACGTGACGGCGACAAGTTGCCCTCGGAGCTGTCGGGCGGCATGACCAAGCGTGTGGCCTTGGCTCGGGCCTTGGCACTCGACCCAGAGCTTGTCTTCCTCGATGAGCCCACTTCAGGTCTCGACCCCATCGCTGCCGGCGACTTCGATCAGTTGATCCGCACGTTGCAACAGACGCTCGGTCTCACCGTATTCATGGTCACGCACGACCTGGAAAGCCTCGGTACGGTCTGCGACCGCATTGCCGCGCTGGCCGAGGGCAAGGTCATTGCCATTGGCTCGATGTCGGAGATGCAGCGCTCATCGCACCCGTGGATGCAGGCATATTTTCAAGGAAAGCGCGGCCGCATGTTATCCCGTGGCCTCTCGGCAATGGAAACCTGAGCGATGGAAGTTCGTGCGCGCTACGTCCAAATGGGCGCTTTCACCCTAGCCGTGCTGGCTCTGGGCTTTGCCTTCGTCTACTGGCTGAACAACGCCGGAGGCTTTGGGGATCGCGTCGCCTATCGCGTCCAGTTCGAAGGGCCGGTGGCAGGGTTGTTGCGAGGCTCGGCGGTTCTCTTCAACGGCATTCGCGTCGGCGAAGTGACGGACCTCGCGCTCGATCCCGCCAAGCCGCGGCAGGTGCAAGCGACCATCGCGGTCGAGCGTAGCGCGCCTGTGCGCAAGGACACGGAGGTCAGCATCGACTTCCAGGGACTGACGGGATCGCC
Source organism: Pseudomonadota bacterium (assembly GCA_023430315.1). GTDB lineage: Bacteria > Pseudomonadota > Alphaproteobacteria > Rhizobiales > Hyphomicrobiaceae. The sequence goes on from JAEZAW010000150.1 coordinate 16,058, forward strand.
GGTCGTCACTCTGACGGGCGGGAACTCATCGGAGACGCCCATCGGCATGAAGGGCGAGCCGCCCATCCTTGTTGCGCGCACGGACTCCGGACAAACCATGTCCCAATCCGCGCGCGATGTCTTGCATCGGCTGGATGGGATATTGGCCGAGAATGCTCAGCCGCTGCGCGACATGCTGGCTAATATTGATACGTTCGCAGGCGCGCTGGCGCGCAATGCCGACAAGGTGGATGGCATCGCTGCGGGCCTCGAACGCATGACGGGGGGCGCCGCGGCCAAAGCGCGCGTTGCAACATACAACCTGCGGCCTCTTCGCGTGGTGGAAAGCAAAGACCGGGCGCCTACCGTCCAGATCGTCGTGCCGGAACCCACTTCGCTCATGAGCCTGGATAGCGAGAGGATCGCGACAGTATCCAGCGACGGGACAGTGGCGGCGCTGCCGGATGTACAGTGGAGCGATGCAGTAACGCGCATCGTTCAAGCGGCGGTCATCCACGGTCTGGAAGACAGCCGCGCCTTCGGTGGCGTGAGCCGTCCCTTGGACGATCTCACCGCCGATTTCCGGCTGGCGATCGACGTCCGCAAGTTCCAGATCGCGCAGGGGCAGGCCGCGGAGGTCGAGCTCGGCGGCAAGATCATCGATAGCAAGGGCCGCATCATCGCCACGCAGGTCTTTCGAGCGAATGTACCAGCGGGCGGGCCCGAGGCTACAGCGGCCGTCGCGGCTGTCGATCAAGCATTCAGCAAGGCGGGGCCGGAGCTTGCTGCGTGGGTCGTGCGGGTCGTCGTCGGGCAAGGGGCGAAGACCAGCGGCGCCTCAAAGAAGGATGGAGAGTGAGGACGCTGCTGAATGATCGGCAGGTCGTGCTATTCGCGCGGCACCAACACCGCCGCGCCTGTGAGATCGCCTTGTCGTAGTCTCTGCAGAGCGGTGTTGGCCTCGGCGAGTGGATGCGTTTCCACTGAGATGTCGAGCCGGATACGCTCTGCCAGCTCCATGAACTCTTCGCCATCGCGGCGCGTCAGGTTTGCAACGGACCGGATGACGCGCTCGCCCCACAGAAGCTCGTAGGGCATGGAAGGAATTGGGCTCATGTGAATCCCGCCCAATACCAGCGTGCCGCCCTTGACAAGGTGCCTAAGGGCAAACGGGACCAGATCTCCCACCGGCGCAAAGATAATCGCGGCATCGAACGGTTCAGGAGGGGGCTCGTTCGACCCACCAGCCCATTCGCAGCCGAGCGAGCGGGCAAAATCCTGGGCCTGGCGATCGCCCGGTCGCGTGAAAGCAAAAATGCGTCGGCCTTCGTGCCGAGCAATCTGAGCCACGATATGCGCAGCGGCTCCGAAGCCGAAAATCGCCAGCTTCTCGCCGGTGCCGGCTGCGCGCAGAGAGCGATAGCCGATCAGCCCGGCGCAGAGCAGCGGCGCTGCGTGAACATCGTCGTAAGCCGCCGGAATGGGAAAGCAGTAGCTTTCGTCCGCAATAGTGTGGGTCGCAAACCCTCCATCGATCTGATAGCCGGTGAAGCGCGGCGCGTCGCATAAGTTCTCGCGCCCCGAACGGCAGTAGGAGCAGATGCCGCAGGTATGCCCGACCCAGGGAATGCCAACACGATCGCCCACGGCGAAGCGCTGAGTGCCACGCCCAAGCGAGGTCACGCGTCCGACGATTTCATGTCCGGGAATGAGCGGAAGCTTAGGATGAGGAAGGTCACCGTCGATCACGTGCAGATCGGTACGGCAGACGGCACATGCCGAAATCTCGACAAGCAATTGACCAGGACCTGGACGCGGGGACTCTCGCTCGACAAATCGCAGGGGCCGCCCGATACCTTCGAGCACCATAGCCTTCACGTGACCACCCTTTCTGACGACATCCGAATGAACGATAGAAGCGGAGATCCAGATTGGAATGACCTAAGTCAACATGCAGCGCGGTGCATGCCTGGCCGAGCGCGATTGTGTCGATCCACGCGCCCGAGAGCTTATACGCCTTCGGGCAGCTTTCCGATCATCATTTTCCGGCTGTTCAGCTTCCGGCCGTCGACGATGAAAGTGCCATCACCGACCGCGTGGACGGTCCGCCGTTCCTTGCGCGTGGCGTCCACGTAGGCTGCAGCTGCCTCGAGCACGACGATGTTGTGCTTTTCGATCAGATCGACAACTTTACACTCGATGTTGGCCAGGCACTCCTTGATCAAGGGAGCCCTCACGTGTTTGGCGCGTGCGGCCGTGAGCTCGAATTTGGCAAACTTGTCGATATCAGCACCGGAGCACGTCCCGATCCCGATCACTTTGTCCAGCAGGTCGACCGTTGGAATGGCGACAACGCACTCCCTGCTCGCTTTCAACGCAGCAAAGGAATGATTCCACGGCCCCGTTGTCATTGCGATCACCGGTCTGAAATCGTTGACCATCGTCCACGAGATGGTCATGACGTTGTTCTTCTTTCCATCGAACGTCGCCACAAGGACCACCGGCCCGGGCTCGATGAGAGTGAACGCCTTGCTCAGTTTCAAGCTGCGCACGGAAGCACCCCCGCGCTCTGAGATTTTCGCGGCACAGTGCTCACCGCTGGAACACGTACGTACCAGGCGCATCCTCGACTGCTGTGACGCCTTTCGAGGGCGCGCCCACCGATGGTGGCGGAACGCGTTCGCGCGAGGAATGCGCGGCGAGCCAGTCGGCCCATGCTTCCCACCAAGATCCCTGCCGCAGCTCGGCGTTGATCAGCCACTCCTCGGGGCTCACGCAAAGATCATCAAAGCGCTTGAACAGAATGCGGAAGCGGCGACGGGGGCGGCCGGGCTCGCTGACGATCCCGGCATTGTGGCCGCCGCTCGTCAGAATGAACGTCACGTCGGTATCCGTCAGGGCATGGATCTTGAAGACGGACCGCCAGGGAGCGACGTGATCTCGCTCGGTGCCAACGGCGAACATCGGCACGCGAATGTTCTGGATGGCGGCGGGGCGTCCATCGACCATGAAGCGACCGGCAGCAAGCTCGTTATCGAGATAGAGGCGCTGCAGATACTCGGCGTGCATTCGATAGGGCATGCGCGTTGAATCGGCATTCCAAGCCATCAGATCGATCATCGGTGTCCGCTCGCCCATGAGATACTCGCGCACGAGCCGCGACCAAATCAGGTCATTCGTGCGCAGAAGCTGGAACGCGCCGGCCATTTGATCCGCCGAGAGATAGCCGCGGTTCCACATCATGCTCTCGAGCAGATGCATCTGGCTGTGATCGATGAACAGCGCGAGCTCGCCTGGCTCGCTGAAATCGGTCTGCGCGGCGAGCAGCGTCATGCTGCCAAGCCGCTCGTCGCCTGAATGGGCCATGGCGGCTGCGGCGATCGAGAGGAGTGTGCCGCCGAGACAATAGCCCGCTGCATGGACTTTGCGGTTCGGAACGATGGCGTTCACGGCAGAGAGCGCAGCCATAACGGCGCGTCGGTAATCGTCCATGGTAAGGTCGCGATCGGCCGCCGTAGGGTTTCGCCAAGAGATGCAGAAGACCGTATGGCCCTGCGCGACCAGATAGCGGATGAGGGAATTCTGCGGCGATAGATCGAGAATGTAGTATTTCATGATCCATGCCGGCACGATCAGGATCGGCTCGGCAAAGACCGTTTCGGTCGCGGGCGCGTATTGGATCAGCTCGATGAGATGATTGCGGTATACGACCTTGCCAGGCGTGACGGCGACATCCTTTCCAACGGCGAAATTTTCCGCGCCGACGGGCGGCCTGCCGGTCATGAGGCGCGCGGCGTCCTCGGTCCAGTTCTGGAAGCCTCGGATGAAGTTGGCGCCGCCAGTCGCGATCGTCCTGTCGATCACCTCAGGATTGGCAAATGGCAGGTTCGAAGGCGAGAAGACGTCGAGAAGCTGTCGGGTGCCGAATGAGATGACGTCCTCATGGTGCGGCGCGACGCCAGGAACACCATGGGTAACGTTGTGCCACCATTGCTGATTGAGCAGGAAGGCCTGTGCCCAGAAGCTGAAGGGCGGTTTCCTCCATCCTTCGGCGCTGAACCGATAGTCGCCGGGCAGGGGCTCGATGCAGGGTGGCGTATAGGTGCACGTGCACGCCGATGCGAGGTGCGCGAGCAGGCGTGCGGTCTTGCGTGCGGCCTTGTCAGCGAGCTCGAGGCGCTTTCCCGGCGCTGATGCGAGGTGAGTTGACCAATCGAACAGAGCAAGTGCGAGTGCGGTCGGCGAGATGCCACCTGTCATTTGCGCGGTAAGCACCTCGCGCATCCTGTCGAAGGATCGATAGGCTTCGCTGGTGCTGTCTGCTTCCGGAAATTGCGGCAATGCGGGTTTTGCGGCGTTCCAGACCGTGCCGGGTTCTACGTTCATTTCCACGTCCTTCCTCGGCGGTCGATCTCCGATCGATTGGGGCACTCTTATCCGCGGGGACATTCACGGTGTTTGTCCTAGCCACATGTGAGATCAATGATCGTTGACTTCGATCAAGGACAATTCCCAACGGAAGGTACCCACTTCGGGCCGCCTGAGGCGTGGGGCGCAATGGCTTCTTGTGCAAGTCAAGCCAAAGGTCTTTTGGGTCATCCATTGTGCAGACGTGTTCACCGCGCATTTGCACGGAGCCGCTTCGGCTAGCTAGAGCGCGTCGCCAGCTGCGTCAACGGCGCGAGACCGCGACCAGGACGCAGGCCCTCGCTCCCGCGCGCCGCACCTGATGCGTGAGGCTTCCTGGAAACTGCACCGAATCGCCGGCAGCGAGCAGGATCGTGCGATCCGAGAATTTGACCTCGACCGGGCCTTCGACGACAAAGAGAAGCTCCTCTCCGTCGTGCTCGGCGCGCATATCATCAACAAACGTGTCCGTGGGAAAGAGCAAGAAACCTTCGATCCCGTCGCTGCCTCGACCCTGGGTTAAGGTCTCGATGCTGTAATTGTTTTCTCCACGCACGGCGCGTCCCGCGCGATCGCTGCGACGCGTGACATGTATCGCGCTGTCGTCGATCGCTTCGCCGAAGAGCTGCGAAACCGGAACATCGAGAGCCTTGGCGATCTTGAGCACGGTAGCGATCGACGGCGCCTTGAGATTGCGCTCGACGCGCGACAGATAGCTCTTGTCGAGGGCCGTCGCCGCAGCGAGTTCGGCCAGCGTCATTCCGCGCGCCGCGCGGGCGACGCGTATCATGCGCGCGAGCAATTGGGCATCGGGCGCGCCGGCTGGCTCGTTCTGTATGTCGGCCGATAGCGTGTCCGTCATGTCCGTGCTCTCGTCATTTCGTTCCGACATCGCCTTGAAAGCGCGTGGCGAGTCGCAGGTCAAGGGCAAGCTCGACGTGCCCGCTGGATAGATGTGCGAGCTGGGGCATGGACCGCCTTGCGCAACCCGAGTGGCCTCGCAACACAGTTGCTAAAGATGCCCTTTGGGCAACTATGATGCAACGTGTCAACCCCTGTCGAGCGCGCGCCTCTCTCCCTTGCCTTCTTACTGCAGCGCCGTAACTGGCACAAATCATGCAATTTCTCGTTAAGGCTAACGTTGCTGGGAGCGAATTTCCTGGTGGCACCTGCAGCCTTGGATGCCTTTCAGGCAACTAGTTGCCTAAAACGACGGCAAGTGACTGCCGACCATTGCATGTGGCTGACGAAGAAGGAGGTGTTGATGGCGTCTACCCCGATCATGTTGCGGACGATCGCTGCTGCGGCAGCTGCGCTGACCATTTCATCGTTCGCCGCGCTGGCGGCGGATAAGCCGATCAAATGGAAGATGGCCGGCACGTTCGCGAGCACGCTGCCGCAGCTTGGCACGCTCGGCAAGCGGCTCGAATCGCAAATCGCCAAGGTGTCGGGGGGCAACATCGAGATTCGCTTCTTCGAGCCGGGCGCTCTGGCGCCGCCGCTCGAGGTGTTCGACGCGGTCTCATCGGGCGCGGTGGACGCAGCCTTCTCGACGCCCGGCTTCTGGGGCGGGAAGGTGCCGGCCCTTCAGGTCTTCGCGGCGCTGCCGTTCGGCCCCGCCGCGCCCGAGTACATGGCATTCTTCTACTATGGCGGCGGCAAGGAGATCTTCGACGAGATCTACGCCAAGCACGGCATCAAGTCCGTGATGTGCGGGATGTTGGCGCCGGAGGGCTCCGGCTGGTTCAAGAAGGAAGTGAAGAGCGTCGATGAGCTGAAAGGGCTGAAGCTGCGCTTCTTCGGGCTCGGTGCCCTGGCACTGCAGAAGCTCGGCGTGTCGACGCAGCTCCTTGCCGCACCGGATGTCTATCCGGCGCTCGAGCGCGGCGCCATCGACGGCCTCGAGTTCGTCCAGCCCGCCATCGATCTCAAAGTCGGCTTCTGGCAGATCGCCAAGCACTACTATTTCCCGGGCTGGCACCAGCAGTCGACGTTCTTCGACCTCATGATGAGCAAGTCGAAGTGGGATGCCCTGTCGGAGACGCAGAAGGCGCAGATCGAGAGCGTGTGCGGCGACAACGTACGCAACGGCATCGCCGAGGGCGAGGCCATCCAGTTCGGCGCTCTCGAGGAGCTCAAGTCAAAAGGCGTGCAGCTTCACAAGTGGTCAGATGCTGACCTCGCCACCATCAGGAAGGCCTACGACGAGGTGATCACCGAGCAGATCGCGAAGAGCGATGAGTTCAAGAAGGCGTACGGCAGCTTCAGCGCATTCCGCGAGAAGTACGCGATCTGGCGCGAGATCGGATACCTCAAGTGAGACGTGGGTCCTTCACGGCCATTGCGGACCGGCTCGATGGCATTGCCGTCGCGGCCGGCCGTATCGCGGCCTGGGCCGCGGTCATGATGATGCTCGTCATAGTCTTCGACGTCATCACGCGGCGCTTCTTCGTGCTGGCATCGACCAAGCTTCAGGACTTCGAATGGCACCTCCATGCGGTGCTGTTCCTGATGACGCTCGGATATGCCTACGTGCGCAACGCGCATGTGCGTATCGACATTCTGCAGTCGCGCTGGTCGCCGCGCACGCGCGCGTGGGTTGAGTTACTCGGGGCTATCGTCTTTCTCGTTCCCTTCTGCCTTGCTGTTCTCTGGTACGGCTGGAATTTCGTCGTCCGCTCGTTCCTGATGAACGAAGCTTCCGCCAGTCAGACCGGGCTGCCCTATCGCTGGATCATCAAGTCGTTCCTGCTGGCGGGCTTTGCGCTGCTTCTCGTCTCCGCAATCGGAAGCATAGCCCGCCAGATTGCCATCCTTCGCGGCGAGCCACAGCTGGCAGCGGCAAGCATAGGAACTTCAGCTCCATGAGCCAACTCGAGTTTGCGCTGCCGCTCATCATGATGGCGGCGCTCGTCGCCTTGCTCTTCACGGGCTATCCGGTTGCCTTCGTTCTCGCGGGCGTCGGCCTCGTGTTCGCCGGCATCGGCAGCGCGCTCGATATGTTCAACCTGGCCCAGCTCTTCCTCATCGTCAGCCGTATCTGGGGTGGCATCGCCGAGAACCAGGTTCTCGTCGCGGTCCCGATGTTCATCTTCATGGGCGTGATGCTCGAGCGCAGCGGCATTGCCAAGCACTTGCTGGAGATTCTCGCCATCCTGCTGCGACGCGTCCCTGGCGGGCTTGCCTTGGCGGTCGTACTGATGGGAACGATCATGGCGGCGACGACGGGCATTGTCGGCGCGTCGGTCGTCATGCTCACGATGCTTGCGTTGCCCGCTTTGGCGGAGCGCGGCTATTCGAAGCCAGTTGCGGCCGGCACGATCGCCGCCTCCGGCACGCTGGGCATTCTTATTCCGCCGTCGATCATGCTCGTCATCATGGGTGACTTGCTGGCGATCCCGGTGGGGGACCTGTTTACGGGAGCGATGTTCCCCGGTCTTATTCTTTCGAGTCTGTATCTCGCCTTCATCATGCTCCTGGCTCTGGCGCGGCCCGCGCTCCTGCCACCTGCATCCGCCGTACCCTTCTCGGGATCTGGACGCGATGTTGCGATCCTTCTGTTCAAGGGGTTCGTGCCGCCGACGGTCCTGGTGATGCTGGTGCTCGGCTCGATCTTCTTCGGCATTGCAACGCCGACCGAAGCATCAGGCGTTGGTGCGTTTGGTGCTGTGGTCCTCTCATTCGCCAATGGCTCGTTCTCGCTGCGTCTGTTGCGTGATGTGGCCGAGGAGAGCGCCCTCACCAACGCGATGATCTTCGGGATCTTCTGTGGCGCGGCGCTGTTCTCCTATGTGTTTCGCGCACTCGGGGGCGACGACGCGATAGTGCACATTATCGACAAGCTCGACCTTCACGATTGGGCGCTGCTGAGCCTGCTGATGGGCCTCATATTTCTTCTCGGCTTCTTCTTCGATTGGCTCGAGATCACACTGATCATCCTTCCGATCTTCGCGCCCATCATTGCGGCGATGGACCTCGGAACGCACGTTGCGAAGACGGATATGCTGCTGTGGTTCGCCGTCCTTGTCGCTATCAACCTGCAGACGTCCTATCTGACGCCACCGTTCGGCCCTGCCCTGTTCTATTTGCGCGGAGCTGGTTCCGACCATCTGACGCTCACCGACATCTATCGCGGCATCATCCCCTTCACGCTGCTGCAGCTCACCGGTCTGGCGATATGCATCATCTTTCCGGGCCTCATCCTGTGGCTACCGCGATTGCTCAATCCTGGATGAGGTAGGAAATTGATACAGGAGCGGACGAAATCTCTTTCGGGAGCCGGTCGCCTATAGATCGAGCACGATCGTTCCCGTGCCGCGCGAGACGCAGAGGGTCAAGCGGGACTTGCGCGCGGACGGTGACAGAAAGGCATCGCGGTGAATGACATCGCCACTCATATAGCCGCACGCGCAGCTCCCGCAGACGCCCGTCTCGCAGGAGGACGAGGCCGAGACACCAGCATCCCGCAAAACATCCAGCGCAGATTTCTCGGCTGGCACGTGCAGACGCTGGCCGCTCGAGTTCAGCACCAGGTCGAACGTCTGGGGCACGAAATTCTCGTCGACGAGCGGCTTGAAGGCCTCGAAGTGGAGCTGCTCCTCTGGCCAATGCGCACCTGCTTCGCGCACCGCCTCCATCAGACGTATGGGACCGCAGCAATAGACATGCATGAGCGGCACCACTTCCGACAGCGCGGCCGGGATATCCAGGCGTCGCGGCGTGGAAGCGGATGGCGCGGTCGAGTAGATCTGCGCACGCGGTCCGCAAATCTCACGAAGAAGGTCGCTGAAGGGCGGCGTCGCCGCGCTGCTGCAGTAGTGCAGGATGTAGTCGGCGCCGCGCATCTGCAACCGCCGGACCATTGGCAGCATGGGCGTGATGCCGATCCCGCCAGCTATGAGAACGTAACGTGCCGCGCCGTCGACGAGCTCAAAGTGATTGCGCGGCGCTGATACTTGAATCGTGTCGCCCTGCTTGATCGTGTCGTGCATCCATACGGAGCCGCCACGGCCCTCCGGTTCGCGCTTCACCGCAATCACGTATTGCGACGCATCATCAGGATCGCCGCAGAGCGAATACTGGCGGACCTTTCCATCGGGAAGGCGCACATCGACGTGGGCGCCCGGCTCCGGCGGCGGCAATGTCGTTCGCGTCGCATGCCGCAGGGTGAACTCGCGCACATCGGATGCGACGTCGCGAATGTCCGCGACGCGCATCTTCATGATGAGACGCGGGCTCATGTCAGGGATCGTAAGGGGTGATGCTGTCGCCTGGCCGGATGATGCCGCCGGAAACGATCGAGCAGTTCAGCCCCGAGCGATTGTAGAGCGGCAGGTAGACTTCCTTGCCGAGCAGCTCCTCGAGGTACTTGCAGGGAAAGTTCAGGCGTCCACCCTTGAGCACGACCTCGCCAACCCGGAACTGCTTGCCGACGAGATGGTTGAGGTACACGCCGCTGGTCGTCAGATTGCGGCGATGTTCGTCAGGCGTGAGCACGACCGGCGATTTCTGAAGCGGCGGATCGTTTCTCGCGAGCGCCTCCAGTGCCTCGCTCTCGATGAGCGTGACCTCGCGAACGTCAGGCTTGCTGGAGTACGTTCCCGTGCCGAGAAAGTAGCGGTCTCCTTCGATCCCCTTCCCGGCGATCAGCTTGGCTTCCGATACCGCTTCCATTTCCATGGATGCGGCCGGACAGATGTGGATGTGGAGCAGCTTGCCAGACCAGCTCATGTTGTCCTCATGCTTTTTGAACAGATGCTTCGACGACTTCGGTCAGGAAATCCAGACGATCCTGGCCCCAGAAAATTTCGCCTTTGAAGATATAGAACGGCGAGCCGAAGACGCCGTCTGCCGGCGCCTGTTCGGTGTAGCTTTCATATTCGGCTTTGACGGCCGGCGTCTTCGAGAACGCCATGAGCGAGTCGATATCCGGCACAAGGGGCGCGCCGATCTCACGAAGCGTCGCCTCGTCCGCGATATTCTGCTCATCGGCCCACATGGCCTTGAAGATCGCGAATGTGAGCGGCCCGAGCGGCAGCCCCTTGAGCTTTGCAGCAACAATCAGCAGCGATGCCGCGGTATGGTCGACCGGAAAATATTTGGGCTCGATATTGAGCGGAATACCGAGGCGCTTGCGCCAGCGTTTGAGTTCGGCAATGCGTTCATCCTGGCGCTGCTTCGAGCGCTGGCTCAGAAGGATGCCGCCCGTCCGCGCGTAGATATTGGGCAGATCGACGGGGCGGTAATCGATCGGCACGCCAGTCCGCTTGGAAAGAGCTTCCAAACGCTCCTGACCAAAGTAGGCCCAGTCGGAGATGGCCCAGAAGTAGTAGATGATCACGTCGTCGGTTTTGGACATGCTTGTCTCCAGCCTTAGTCGTTGGCGGCGCGAGGGCGACCGATCAGTTCGCGCGAAACTCGGGTGACCAGTGGAGTATCCTTTGCTCCACGAGACTGATCGCGCTCACGAGGACGAGGCCGACCGCCCCGAGCACAGTGATCGTCGCGAACATGTCGGCCGAGTTCATGGTCGCGAGCGACGTCACAATCAGGTAGCCCATGCCGGTTGTTGACCCGACAAACTCCGAGATCACGACGCCGATGAGCGAGAACGACACGGCGTTGGGAAGGGCCGCGAACGTCCACGCGAGCGAGTTCGGAATGCGAACCGTGAACATGATCTGACGGCTCGATCCACCGAGCGTGCGGCAGAAGTTGATCAAATGCTGCTCGATATTCCTACCGCCCTTGAACGCGTTGAAGAAGATCAGGAAGAAGACGATGAACCATGCTGTCACGACTTTCGAGCTCAACCCTAGTCCGAAGATCATCGTGATTAGCGGCACCATGGCGATGCGCGGCAGCGAATTGAGCGCGACGATGAAAGGATTGAAGACTGACGCGAGGATGCGGTTCTGGCTGAGCGCGAGGCCGGCGAGAAAGCCGGTGATCACGGCGATCACGAGGCCCAGCAGTGTGGCGCCGATCGTCGATGCTAGGTGGGGCCACAGGAAGCCGGCCTGACTGCCAAACGTCCAATCGTAGAGCTTCTGCGCGATCAGGGTCGGCCGGCTGATGAAGAACGGATCCATGAACGTATTCGTGCGGAACCATTCGATCCCGGTAAGGATCTGCCAGGCCCCCAGGATGGTCCCTAGGATCGCAAGCTGAGCGCAGAGAATTTTGAGCCGCGTTGCGATCATGGCGGCGAGGCGGCTTGTCCGCGGCGTGGCTTCATCTGATTGAATGGCAGCCTCCATCGGGGCGGATTGCGTGCTCATGCTGCTTTGCCCCCCTGGATATGATCAAACGCTTGATTGCTGCGAAACTCTTCGCCCAACACGTGCCAGACGGCGCGCACATTGTCGCTGAACTCCGGATCCTGTCTTACGGAGAAGACATCGCGCGGATGAGGTATGGTCACACGATGATCGAGCGCTACGCGGCTCGGCGGCGATGACAGCACGATGATGCGGTCGGATAGGGTAATCGCCTCGTCGAGATCGTGAGTGACCATGACGACGGTCTGCTTCAGACGCCGCCAGATCGCGAGCAGCTCCTTGTGCAGCACGATCTTGGTATGCGTGTCGAGCGCGCCGAACGGTTCGTCGAGAAGCAGCACGTTCGGATCGCACGCCAGCGTCATCAGCAAGGCGACACGCTGGCGCATGCCGCCCGAAAGCTGATGCGGATAGAGATCGTCATAGCCCGTAAGGCCGGCCATCGACAGCAGCTCCATCACTTTGCTGTCGATGAAAGCCTTGGGCTTGCCGCGATAGCGCAGCCCAAGACCGATGTTCTGGCCCACGGAGAGCCACGGTAGAACCGTGTCCTTCTGGAAAATGTACCCGAGGCCTTCAGGTACGTTTCCTGGAACCACCGGCCGCCCCCTCACGCGGATGCTGCCGGAGGTCGGTGCGAGGAATCCTGCGATCATGTTCAGGACGGTCGATTTCCCGCATCCCGAGGGCCCGACGATCGATACGAACTCGCCCGCGCCGACAGTGAAGCTGACGCTGCCGATGGCGCGTACGAGGTTCGTACCGGTGCCGTACGCTTTAGAGAGGTTCTCGACTTCAATCATGGTCAGATGCCGCGGGCTTTGCGGACGAAGCTCATGTCGACGTTCTTTGCGTAGGTGGCGGTTTTCATCTCCGCTTCGCTGTACTGGCGACCGGACATGATGCTTGCGAGGCGATCGTAAGTTTCGGTCTGGATGAGGTTGTTCCTGCTCCAGACTGTCCGGAACTTGTCTATGGCGGAGACGGCATCCGTATTGGTGTAGCCTTGCAGGTAATCGGCGAGGATCAAATCGACCACGGCTTCGGAGCTGTTCGCGAAGATGAAATCGGTCCCCTTGCACAGGCCGGAGACCAGCGCCTGGACGTCAGCGGGGCGCTCCTTGATCGTCTCCTCCAGGACGTAGGTCGCAGCACCCGGCACGGCGCCGCCGAACACGCCGTCCCATGCCGACTTGTCATAGATCTCGAACAAGGGAACGCCCCAACCCTCGCTCTTCGCCTTCTCGATCATCGCGTAGGTCGCCATGCAGGCATCGACGCTCTTGCTCTTCACCGCGCCCATCATGGTCGTGAAATCGCCGAGCGGGCGAATGGCGACCTTGTCCTTCACCCCCGCATGCTCGGTCATGTAGACCGCCATGAGCCAGGTCGCGGCTTGTGGAGCGGTGATGCCAAGCGAGCGCCCGCCCAGGTCCTTGAGCGCTTTGACGCCCGACTCGTAGACTTCCTTGTTGATGAGGATGTTGGCGAAGGGTACGCGGTCGTCGAAGGCGTAAACGAGGACCGATTGCTTGCCGGCGATGGAGAGGGCGATGGAGTCGTTCGCGCCCGTGGTCGCGGCGCTGATCTGCTTGGCGGCCAACAGCTGCTTACTGCGCGGCCCGCTCTGGGTGTTCATGTAGTTGATCGATGCGTCGGGTCCAAAGAACCCCTTCTTCAAGGCAACATATACGGCCGAATAGATTGGATCGATGCTGGCGACGCCGTAGTCGAGCTTCGTGGCCGCCATCGCGCCGCTGACCCAGTAGGGGGATAGCGTTGCCGTCAACGCGCCGCCAATGGAAATGCCAAGGAACTTGCGGCGATCAATGGGATGCATGTCACTCATGTTCGGTCTCCCTTCGCGACTGAAACGGCAAAGCCCATGGGAGGTGGCGTCAGCACATCAAGCAGGCCAGTAAGATGCCCCACGGGCACTCAGTGGATCAATAGCAACCGACGTGCCAACGCTTGGCGCGAGGGAAGGATCGAAAAATTCGTATATAAAACAAATCTATAAATCGCGACCTCATGCAATCGCGAAATGGCGCTCGGAGAGCCGGAAGCAACTTTGATTGTCTTTTAGGCAACAAGTTGCCCAATTTGCAGACGCGGTGACCGTTCGCGCGTCGCTTCGCAAGGGTGCGCTCTACCCGCGCTGGTGCGCGCGGCAGGTTCATCGGAATCCAGGCCGGACATCGGTGAGATGCTGAACTCTATCAGTGCCCTCGATGAAGCCCCGGCGGGCGTCCCGGACAACGGGACAGTGGCCCGCGAGATCAAGTGCGCCCGTCGAACGACTTGAGAGCTCGATCCGCTCGAATTGCGCGCTCTCGGTCTGTGTCCCGACTTGGATTTGGCCGCTCCCAAGCCAGCAGCAAACCCCTCATGACCAGAAAGGTTACGCGGGTAACTTCGCTGGCTGGCAGGTTGCGGTATCTCGCCATGACCGTACCGGCCACATCCCATGCCAAACAGCCGGTGCTTTCACGGAGCCTGTTCCATGAAGGGCACATATACACCTGCTCTCGCGGTCCTCTCGTTCGGCATCGCCCTTGGCGTGGCATCTACGTGGCTGGCAACGGTATCGGCCGGGCCGGGGTCTTGTCAGGCTTCGGCGCGCCCCATGGCGCGGCTCGAGATGCTATTCGGTATGTCCCGTTCACAAGGCGCGCCTGTCACCGACGAAGAGTGGACGAGTTTCCTGGACACCGAGGTGACGCCGCGTTTTCCCGCGGGTTTCACTGTTCTCCGTGGCCCTGGCCAATGGCGGGGAAATGACGGCAGCCTCGCCAAGGAGCAGTCCAACATATTGGTCATCTGGCACGCGCCAACCGCTCAAGCCGATGCTGAGATCGAGGCTATCCGCGCAGCCTACAAGCAGCGGTTCGATCAGGAGAGCGTGATGCGCGTCGACAGCACGTCGTGCGTCTCGTTTTGAAGCCGACGGCGGCAGACGCGCTATGCCCGTCGCCGCAACAACAGCGGTCCAAAGACGATGACGAAGCCGCCGAATGCCGCGACCCATGCTGTTGCCGAGAGATGCAACAACGGCTCGCGTAGCAGGTCGAATGCTGCTGCGATGCGGGCCAATGCAGCCACTATTGCTGCAAGATAGATGAACTGAATTGGTCGCGTCGCGGTGAGTGGTCGGCCCGTGTGGCCAAGGCTTGCCCGCGTCATAACGGCAAGGGTCATGATGCCGATCGCGCCGGCCGTCCAGCCGTGCAGCGCGCCGGACTGTGCAACGATATTGGGCCGCGCGATACCGAGAGCGAGCAGGAAAAATCCGATCGGGACGAACGCGTAGGCAAGGTGAAGGATCAAGACAAGCGGATCGGCAGCCGTGCGTTCGCCCGCCCATCGTCCGAGCCGCACGACATTCAAGACGGCGGCAGCAAGAGCGAAAATTGCCGTGGTTGCGGCGTGTGGCGCGATGACCCAGCTTGCGAGAGCTATACCGCTCACAAGCATGATGACGACATCGAAGCGATCGAACGGTGTCGGCAGGCGGCCCGCACTTTGGCGGACAAGCCAGTTGCGGGTGAAGCTCGGAATGATGCGACCGCCGATCAGCATGATCAGCAGGATCGCCGCTGCAATACCGAGCCGCGTTCCGTGGCCATCGCCAATCCCGGCGATCGCCTCGAGATGAAACAGCGCGTTGCCCGTCAGCAGCAGTGCAACTCCCACAAGCACCTTCAGATTGCGCGTGTTGTTACTGGCAACGATTTCGCGTGCGATGACCAATCCCAGCACCGCAAGGAAAGCAAGATCGACCGTTGCCGCAATTCCCGCACCGATCCAGAGAGAGAAGAAGATAGCGATGCGGCCAGCAATCCAGACGAGGAACAGCACGGCCAGACGTCCACCGACGACCGGCAGACGGCCTGTCCAGTTCGGCACTGCCGTCAGCAGAAATCCCGCGACGATCGCTGGCACATAGCCATAGATGAGCTCATGAACATGCCATTCGAGCGGGCCGAGCGTGCTTGGCAGAACCAGATGACCACTCAGCATGGGCAACCAGAGGGCGACGGCGAGAGCCGCCCATAGCGCCCCAAACAGAAAGAACGGTCGGAAGCCGTAGCTGAGTAATGCCGGTCCAGTGAAGCTGCGAATCTGCTGAGCGCTCGTGCTCATGGCAGCCTCCTAGCGAACGTCGTACGTCGCAAGCGCTCAGGTGATATCATCTTGCTGTTGCACGAGACCAAGCGAGTGCGAAGAGACATGCCAGTGAGAATTCTATGGATCATTCTGGGCTTCCTCTCGACCGCTTGCGCGATCGCCGGCGTGCTGCTGCCGCTCGTTCCAGCCACACCATTTCTCCTGCTCGCCGCGTTCGCCTTCGCGCGATCATCGCCGCGCCTCCACAGCTGGCTCGTCACGCATCCGCATCTGGGGCCGCCGATCACAGATTGGCACGCTCATGGCGCTATCAGTCGCCGCGCCAAGATTGCGGCTGTCGTTGTCATGACGGCAACGCTGTCATTGAGCGCAGCGATGGGCCTTTCCGGCATGTTCCTCCTCGTGCAGGCGGTTGTGTTGTGCGCCGTGGCGGCGTTTGTGCTGACGCGTCCCGATGGGCCGCCGGCGAAGGAGTGAAGGGCACTCACTGAAGCGCAGAAATATCCGATCGTGCGGGTGCCGCCGAATGGTGCGCACGTTGAACGAGGCCGAGATGGTGACAAAGGTGCGCGCCCTCGATCGGCATATCGTCGAGGCTGAATTCGGTGGCGAGATCACCGGCGAAGCGACGCCAGCTCTCGAGGTTGGCCCACGGTACGGCCACGAGGACGGGCACGTTGTACTCGACGGACTCCGTTATCAATGATCGGCATCCGCCGCCTTCGCATTCGGTCTTGCCGAACTTGTTGACGATTACGATATCAGGTTGCGTCTCAAGCGCGTTGCGTGTGCGCACAACGGCATTCAGCAGCGCGTCCACATCGAGACGGCAGCCGCGCGCGCCTTCGCCTCGGTCCTGCGAGATCGCCATGGTCTCGCCCGTCGCCAGATCCTCCAGGATCATGTCGCAACGTGACCGGCCGACACGCTCGATATCGCGCTGGACGAGGCCGGCGAGCCGGCAGCCTTCGCCGGCGAGATGCGTCGCGATCCGCTCGAGGGTCGGCGCGATGCGCGCGCCGTCACCATAGACGATTGCGATGATCGGTGTGGTCGTTTGCAGTCGAGACATGAGAGGCTCTCCGGAATTTCTGTCAAGACACCGCCCCCGAATGCGGGCACGGTATTTCCCCGGCCGGCATGCAGCTCGAATGCTGCAACGGCTCGGAAACGTCGGGGCTGGCGAAGACATCCATGGCTTGGCGGCGCATGGCGCTGACCGGCTCGACTGGATCGACGACCCGGTGATCGATGGACGGCAGGGCATCCCGCTCGGCGATGGACGACAGATGCGGGCCAAGATCGCGCAGAAGGCCGTCGTGAATGGCGTAGATCCACCCGTGCACGTGCAGCGCCTGTCCGCGTGCCCACGCGTTCTCGACGATCGGTGTCGCGGCAATGCGCCGAACCTGCATCTCGATGTTGATCTCGCACAGCCGATCGAGGCGGGCCGCCTCGCTCGGGATCGCGTCGATGCGAGAGCGGTGCTTGTGGTACATCATCGTGAGCGGCTGGAGCCAATGATCGAGCATCGAGCCGCGCGCGCTTGCCAGGGCCTGCTGCACGCCGCCGCAACCATAGTGACCGCAGACGACCACATGCTCGACCTTGAGATGATCGACGGCAAACTCCAGCACCGACAGGATGTTCATGTCGCTGGTATGGACCATGTTGGCGATATTGCGGTGGACGAAGATCTCGCCGGGATCCATTCCGAGAATATCGTTGGCCGGGACACGACTGTCCGAGCAGCCGAGCCATAGGAAACGCGGGGCCTGCTGTTCCGCCATGCGACGAAAGAAGCCGGGATCGAGCCGCGTCTTGCGATGGGCCCATTCGACGTTCTGATCGAAGAGATAGTCGAGCGTGCGGGACATCCGATGACACCTCGCGGCATGTCGCCGTGGATCAGTTCCTGGTTTCGCGGCATTCGCCGCTGCCACCGCCGCACGAGCATTGGCCTGTGTGCTGATGCGAGCCTTCTGCAGCGTCGTGCTTCAGGGACCATCGCAATATTTTCTCGAGCGCCGCGTGCGCCGGGTCTTGGCTGCGCTCCATCACTGTCATCAGGTTGAGCCAGTCCTCATCGCTTCCTTGCGCGGCAAAGCGGCGGGCGGCATTGGCGACGTATTCGCCTGGACATTCGTCGTAGCGTTCTCCCATCGCCTGAACCTCGGCGAAGAGCACGATGTCGCCGAGTGCTTCGAGCGCGGCGGCGGCATCGTCCTCGAATTCCAGGTGATCCATGAGTGTGCCGAGCTGCACGATGTGCCTCCTATTGTACGAGCGGTGAGGCGTTGCCGTCGAAGCTGATGCCGGTGATTTCGGCCCGCCCGGCGAGGATGGTTAGGTACTGGCGGATGGCTACGCGGCGCACCTTCTCGTCCAGCCACGCCGCTATGTGGGGGTGCATCATCTCGAACGGCAGCGCGCGCCCCTCGATTCGACGATCGAGGACGACGATATGAAAGCCATAGCGGCTCTCGATCGGTGCTGGCGCGATCTCGCCGACCGGCATCGAGGCCAGCGCACGCTCGAACTCCGGAACGGTCTGGCCGGGGCCGATCTGACCGAGATTGCCGCCGGTCTTGCCTGACGGGCACGCGGACTCCACCTTCGCCATGTCGCCGAATGCAGAAGGCTCCTGACGCAATGCGGCGATGATCAGTTCGGCGCGTTTGCGTGTTGTCTCTCGTGCAGCTCGATCGCCTGGAGCTGCTGCCAACAGAATGTGCCGCACCTCACAAAGGTCCGGCGTACGGAAGCGTTGGCGGTTCATGTCGTAGTAGCGCTGGCAGGCGGCCTCATCCGCGCACGGTGTCACCACCTCGCGTTCGACGACTGCCCGGACCAGCGCTTCCTCGTCCGTTTCGCGACGGCCATCGGCATCCGCGATCGGCGACGGCGCGATCCCGAGGCGCCGCGCCTCCTGCAGCAACAGCTCCCGTACGACCAGCGCGCGCGCTGCCGCCAGCCATGCCTCTATCGGCTTCGGTGCAGGGTGGTTTTGAGTCTCCCGCGCGATCGCCGCCCGCGAAATAGCGACGCCGTTGACGCTGATGGTTTTCTGTTTGGTGGTGATGACCGGCTTGATCGTGCAGCCGGGGGATGCCGCTTGCGTGCCCATGACGATCACTCCGCAGGCTCAATGGATCGGCGCGCGTTGCCTGAGGGCAGCGGCCGGCGCGTACGTACGACCTGATAGCCGCGTCGTCCGAGATACCAGACTGGCGCCGACCAGATGTGCACGAGGCGCGAGAACGGAAAGACGAGGAAGATCGTCATGCCCAGCACGAGATGCGTGAGAAATGGCCACTCGAGTCCCTGCAGCGTTGCCGGATCGACGGGCTGCAGAGTGACGATCCCCTGCGCCCAGTGCGAGAGCGTCAGCATCGCCGAGCCATCGCGATGGCCGAGCGAGAACGGCAGCGTCACCAGGCCGAGCGTGAGCTGAACCCACAGGATGATCAGAACGGCGAGGTCCATCACCGTCGACGTCTGCCGGATGCGCGCGTCGAACAGCCGACGATGCAGCAGGAGTGTCAGCCCGACGAAACACGCCGCGCCCGCGATGCCGCCGGCGATCACGGCAACGAGCTGCTTTTGCGGGACGGTCATCACGAGCGTGTAGACCGACGTCGGTGTCAGCAGGCCGACCGTGTGACCGAAGAACAGGAACAGGATGCCGAAATGGAAGAGGTTTGATCCCCAGTAGAGCTGCCGCTTGCGCAGCATCTGGCTCGAGCTTGCCTTCCAGCTGTACTGATCGCGGTCGAAGCGGATCAGGCTGCCGACGAAGAACGTCGTCAGACAGAAGTAGGGATACCAGACGAAGAGAATGCGGAAGATTGCGTCGCGCATGGCGTGGCTCCTTACGCGCGGTGAGCTGGCGAGGTGGTGACGATCGTGCGGGGGCCGGCAGAGGGTGCCGGCTCCATTCCTGGCGCCGGGCGGCGAGCCTGGCGCAGTTTCGAAGCGAGGCTGTCGACGCCGCAAGCACTCTTGGCGGCGCCCGGACCGAAGGTGACTTCCTCCTCCTCCCAGGCTGCATCGAGTGCTTCGAGATCATCGGGCTCGGGATCGGGTTCGGCGCGGAGTGCCGCCAAGGCGGCCTTGTCGAGCTTGGCCTTCGACAGAGCCACGAGCGCTGCGAAAATCGCTTCGTATGGCGATTTGCGCTTTGCCAGACGCTCACGAAGCGCCGCCAGGACGTGGCCGGGCTGACCAATCAACTCTATCGCCTCGGTCGGCGCACGCGTTGCCGCGTACTCCAGGAAGAGTGGCAGAAAGTCCGGCAGCTCAGTCGCCGTCGGCGTATAGCCGCCGTCCTCGTAGAGCTTGATCAGATCGACCATCGCTTGCCCGCGGTCGCGGCTCTCGCCGTGCACGTGCTCGAAGAGATGCAGCGAGAGCGAGCGCGTGCGATCGAACAGGAGAATGTAGCGCTCCTGGGCATCGAACAGGTCGCGACTGGCGATATCGTCGATCAGCAGATCGATGGCCACACGATGGGCGATGGGTAGGACAGTCTCCTTGGCGAGAACTGCCTTGAGCTCGCTGGCGGCAGCCAGAAGATCCTCGGTCGGATAGGTCAGCAAAGCAGAGAGAACCTTGAGCGTCTTCATGGATCAGGCCTCCACTTTCGGGCGATCGTTCTTGAGCTTGACGCCACCGAACAGGTTGACCTTGTTGTCGCTCGGCATGCAGCCGTCGCCGAACGTGAAGCCACACTGGCCGCGCAGCTCGTAGGCATCCTCCGTCACTTCGCGGTGCGTCGTCGGAATGACGAAGCGGTCCTCATAGTTGGCGATTGCCATGACGTGGTACATTTCCTCGATCTGCAGGCCGGTGAGGCCGACCTTGCGCGCGATCGCCTCGTCGATCACACCATCGATGGTCTTTGCGCGCATGTAGGCGCGCATCGCGAGCATTCGTTCGAGGCCCGTCGCAACGGGCTTCTCGTCGCCGGCCGTCAGCAGGTTGGCGAGATACTTGAGCGGAATGCGGAGCGACTTCACGTCGGGCATGGCGCCATCCGTACCCATCTTGCCGGCCTCGGCCGCAGCCGTGATCGGCGACAGTGGCGGCACGTACCAGACCATGGGCAGCGTGCGGTACTCGGGATGGAGCGGGAAGGCGCCCTTCCATTCCATCGCCATCTTCCAGATCGGCGACTTGCGCGCAGCGTCGAGCCAAGCATCGGGCACGCCGTCGACGCGCGCCTGCGCGATTACAGCCGGGTCGCTCGGATCGAGGAACAGCTTGAGCTGTGCCTCGTAGAGATCCTTCCCGTCGGGTGCGCTTGCGGCTTCCTCAATGCGGTCGGCGTCATAGAGCACTACGCCCAGATAGCGGATGCGGCCGACGCAGGTCTCCGAGCAGACGGTCGGCTGGCCGGCCTCGATGCGCGGATAGCAGAAGATGCACTTCTCGCTCTTCCCGCTCGACCAGTTGAAGTAGATCTTCTTGTACGGGCAGCCCGACACGCACATGCGCC
>JAEZAW010000244.1 GCA_023430315.1 Pseudomonadota bacterium
GCCGCTACGAGCAAGGCCCGCGAGTGCACCGAGTATCCGCTGAACCATCTGCGGCGCCAGTCCCAACGACGGCTCGTCGAGCATGAGCAACTTGGGCGCCATCATCAATCCGCGCGACACGGCGAGCATCTGCTGCTCGCCGCCCGACAGCGAGCCACCGGCGAGGCTGCGGCGCGTCTTGAGGACAGGAAACCGCTCGTATTCGGCTTCGAGGCGACGCGCGATCGTCTCTTGCGTGATGCCGGGCAGGTGCGAAGCGCCAATGACGAGATTTTCCTCGACCGTCAGCGTCGGAATGATCTGCCGGCCTTGCGGCACGTGCACGAGACCCGAGCGGGCAAGCTCATGCGCTGGCTGACCTGCAATCGACTGCTCATCGAACAGCAGATTTCCGCTCCAAAGCGGCACCAATCCGGAGATCACCCGCAGCAGCGTTGTCTTGCCAGCGCCGTTAGCGCCCAGAACGAGAACCAGCTTGCCCGGCTCGATGCTGATATCCACATCGCGCAGGATCTGGACGCGATCGATGCCGGCGCACACTTTTTCGAGCGCGATCACGACGCCGCCTCCAGCTTACCCGCCGGCTGTTCGAGCGAGCCGCCAAGATAGGCCTCAATGACGCGAGGATCCTTCTGGACTTGCTCGGGCGCGCCCTGCGCAATTCTCTCGCCATAGTCGAGCACCGTCACACGGTCGGCGAGCTTCATGACGAACTCCATGTTGTGCTCGACCAGCAGGATCGACGTACCGCTGTCGCGGATGCGGCGAATGACGTCGGCAATCTCCTGCGCTTCGCGGTCATTGAGGCCGGCAACTGGCTCGTCGAGCAGCATCACCGCCGGCTCCTCCGCGATGGCGCGGGCCAGCTCCGCGAGCTTGCGATGGCCATAGGGCAAGTCCTCGGGGCGGGCCGTCGCCAAGTGGGCCATGCCGAATTGCTGCAGGAGAGCGAGGGCGCGCGCGCGTTCTTCTGCCTCGAACGACGACGACAGCAGCCACGAGGAGAAATCCCCCACGATCGATCGGTTCGAGCGAATGCCGAGCTGGACGTTCTCCATGACCGTCAGGCTGCTCACGAGCTGGAGGTTCTGAAACGTGCGGGCCAATCCCATGTGCGCGCGAGCATGCGCCGGCAATCCCGACACGTCGCGGCCATTGAGAAGAATGCGGCCGGAGTCCGCTCGATAAAGGCCGCTGACGCAGTTGATCAGTGTCGACTTGCCCGCGCCGTTGGGGCCGATGAGCGCGTGTACGGTGCCGCGCTCGATCGACAGTGAAACGTCCCTCACGGCGACGACGCCGCCATAACGCTTGGTCAGGTTCTCGACGACGAGCGTCGGGCCGTTGGAGGGTGGCGCCGCCGGCAGCGCGACGGGTTGATCTGGCATGGCCGCCGGCGTCTCGGGGCCTGCACCGGTGCGCCCGAACAGGAATTTTCCGGCCTGCTGCACCAGTCCGATCGCACCCTGCGGGAAGAGCAGCAGAACCGTCAGGAGAATGAGCCCGTTGATCATGAACGACACGTCGTAGAGCGAGGCGATCAGCTCCGCGATCATGAGCGTGATCAACGTGCCGATCAGCGGGCCATAGGATGTGCCGAGACCGCCGATGACGGTCGCGATCAGCATGGTCAGCGTCAGACTCAGCGTAAACGCGTCGCTGTTGATGTAGGCGTTCTGGTGCGTGAAGAAGGCGCCAGCGGTGCCTGCAGCCAGCGAGCTCACCGCGAACACGACCGTGCGCCAGACGGGCACGTTGATGCCCGCAGTGCGCGCAGCGCTCTCGTTTTCCTTCAGCGCAAGCAGATTGCGGCGAATGCGCGAGTTCATCACGTAGTCGCTCGCGATCTGCACGGCGAGATAGACGGCGCCGACCACCCATAGGTAATAGGCCTTGCCCATGGTCGACGAGCCGAAGTCGAGCCCCGGAATGCCGTAGACGCCCATCGTGCCGCCGGTCAGGTCGACCCACCTCTGCGTCGCGATCTCGACCATGAAGCCAAATGCGAGCGTCGCCATCGCGAGGTAGAGGCCGCGCGTGCGCAATGCGACGAGCCCGACGAGGCAGCCCGCGACGCCGGCCAGCGCGATACCGGCGAGCATCGCCGCTGCGATAGGCCAATCGAGCTTCGCCGTCAGCAAGGCCGATCCATAAGCGCCGATCGCGTAGAATCCGGCCTGTCCCATCGACATCTGGCCGGAAAGGCCCAGCAGCAGGTTGAGGCCGATCACGGCGATTGTCGTGTACAGCAGCGTCTGCGCGAGGTGGATGTGGAAGGTGTTGCTGGTGAGCAGGGGAAAGACAACGATCGCCACGGCCATGGCCGCATAGGCGCCGTTGCGAAGCCAGGGACTGTTGCGCACTTCAGCGGACATCGGCCTTGGCCTCCCCGAAGAGCCCGCTCGGCTTGATCACGAGAAGTGCCATGACAAGGAGCAGCGGATAGAGATCGCCGAATGCCGAGTTGACGTAGTTGGAGAAGCTCTCTGCCACGCCGAACATGATCGCGCCGACCAGCACGCCGAGCGGGTTGGCGAAGCCGCCGAGCGAGGCCACCGCGAAGGCTTTGACCGTGAACACGAGGCCCATGTGCGGATGAACGGTCACGATGGGACCAACGAGCACGCCGGAGATCGCAGCGAGAACGGACGCCAGAACGAACACCAGCACGACCGTGCGGCGTACGTCGATACCGAGCAGCGCCGCGGTATCGGGGTTGAACGCGACGGCATAGATCGCCCGACCCTGCCTCGTGCGATAGAGCAGCGCGTAGAAGAGCAGGATCACAGCCAGCGCTGCTATGATCACCAGCAGCTCCTCGACGAAGACCCCCGCACCAAAGATCTGCACGACGTTTTGGCGATTGGCTGAGAAGAGCGGTGGAGAGTACTGCGATGATTTTCCCCACAGTAGCGTAACGACGTTCTGAATGATGAGCGCGACGCCCATCGTGGTCAGTACCCAGGAATATTGACCGCCGACCAGCGCCCGCATCCGATCGAGCGGCCGGATTGCAAACCGCTCGAGGCCCCAACCCATCAACGCCAGGACGACGAGGACAGCCACCATGACCAGCAGCACCGGAACGCCTGCCAGCAGCAGGGCCATGCTCAGATAGGCGGCGAACATCAGGAAGTCACCCTGGCCGAAATTCAGCCGGGTCGTGGCGAGGTGCGCGATGAAGAGCCCGGTAGCAGTGAGGGCATAGATTGCCCCCATCGCCAGTCCGCTCAACAAGAGCTGAATGAAATTCGCAGCCGACATGGGCGGCAATGCTCCGTTCGGATTCAGACGCGATGGCGACGCCGGCTGAGGCGGATCAGTACTTCAGCCGGACGACCTGCCCATCCTTCCAGACACCGAGGAACACGTGCTCCTTATCGAGGCACTCATGATCCTTCGGTCCGAACGGCTTTTCGGGCGTCGCCGAGATCGCCTTGATACCGTCGACGTTTTCGAGCGCGTCACGCACGCCCTTGGTATCGATGGTCTTTGCCGTATCGAGCGCTCTCAGCACCACCTGTCCCGCGTCATATCCGAGCGCGGCAATGACCGGCCAGCGGAAGGCCTTGCCGTACTCCGTCTCCATGCGCGCGACGAACGCCTTGGAACTGTCCAGCGCCATGTCGAGTGCCTGGCCCATCACGGTTCCCTCGATCTCCTTCTGACCGACGATCTGGAGAACCTTCATCGATGAAAGCCCCCAGTTTCCGGCAATGGTCGGGCGATAGTCGAGCTTCGACATGGGACGGTAGATCAGCTCGAAGGATTCGTGGAAGTTCAGCACCAGCTCGGCGCCGGCCTCCTTCATCTTCAACAGTTGAGGCGTGAGGTCGCTGACATTGGGCGCCGCCGACTCGACCGCGACGAGCTGGACGTTGCGCGCCTTGAGGCCTTCCTGGATCTCCTTGGCGGCGAAGACGGCATAGCCCGTCGTCGAATGCACCAGGCCGATCTTCTTGAAGGTCTTGGTGCCCCAGTCGAGCATGCTCTCGATCTGGAATTTTTCCACCATCGAGCAGCGGAAGATGTAGCTCGGGTTCTGATCGATGAATTGTGCGGTGATGTTCGTGGCGATCGACGGACCCGCCACCAGCGGCACGCCGGCCTTCTGCATGATCGGTGCAAACGCGAGCACGTTGCCGCTCGAGACCGTGCCAATGATCACCGGCACCTTGTCGTTCTGCATCAGGCGCTGGACCAGCGACACGGCTTTCTGCGGATTGGCTTCGTCGTCATAGACGACGAGCTCGATCTTGTGCTTGCCGCCTTTGGCCTCGTAGTCCTTCACTGCGAGCTTTATGCCCTGCAGGTACGACTCGCCGAAGTCCGTGATTGCCGGAGGACCGCTGAGGCCCTGGACGACGCCGATCTTGACGTTCTCCGCCGATGCGCTCCCGATCGAAAGCGCAAGCGTCGCGAGCAGCGCGAGTGCGCCGCTGTGCTTGATAGCCATATTGTTTCCTCCTGGTTTGGTCGTGTCTTTTTTTGCTTCGCGCCGTTATAGGCCGGCGCTGAAGTAGGTTCGTCGTCAGCTTGCTTCACTCACTCCCAGAAACGTGCTCAATCGTTCAGTCACTAGGCCAAGCGGAATATAGGCACGCCGTTTCTATTCTCTGCCAGCACCACACGCGCACCTAGTCGGCCGCCTGCATCTATTGCATCGAGGCGACCCGTCACCTTGATGCCGGCGTCGAGCTCGACCACGGCAACCGCATAAGCACCCTCCGCACGGAATGCCGCTGGCGGTCGGCGAATGATGGTCCATGAGAGCAAAGCGCCCGCACCCGATACCCGCTCGGGCGACAGTGCGGCCGCGTGGCAAGCGGGACAGATCTCACGCGGCCCCGCGTCGAGCGCGCCGCACGCACTGCATTTCAAGACATCGACGAAGCCTGCACTCGCTGGCATTTGGAAACTCCAATCCTCAGGCGTCGGGACGCTTCAGAATGCTGACGGTGCAGGCAATGCCGGAGCCGCCAAGATTGTGCGTCATGGCAATGCCAGCGTCCTTGACCTGATTGGCGTGAGTACCGCGGAGTTGCAGCACCGCCTCGTATAGCTGTCCGACGCCGGTCGCGCCGACGGGATGGCCCTTCGCCAGCAAGCCGCCGGACGGATTGATCGGGATGTCGCCGCCGACGCGTGTGCGGCCTTCGGCAGCCCACTTCGCGCCCATGCCGCGCGGCACGAATCCTAAGTCCTCGCTGTCGATGATCTCGGCCATCGAGAAGCAGTCGTGCAGCTCGACGAGATCGATATCCTTGGGGGCGAGGCCAGCCGCGCGATAGGCGAACTCAGCTGCCTTGACGGTGGCATCGAACGAGACGATGTCGCGATGTCCGGCGATCCTCGGCGAACCGCGCGTCTGCACGCTTGCCAGTACGTCGATCGGCAGATCGGGCGCACCTTTCGCGCGATCCTTCGCGACAACGACGATCGCGGCGGCACCATCGCTTACCGGGCAGCAGTCATAAAGCTGGATCGGATCGGCGATCGGCTGCGACTGACGAATGGTGTCGAAACTCAGCTCCGCGCCGAGCTGCGCCAGCGGGTTTTTGAGGCCGTTCGCCTTGTTCTTGATGACGACGGACGACACCTCGTCGCGCGTGGTCCCGTACTTCTCCGCGTGGATCCGCCAGGCGAGGCCGAAGAGGCCGGGGAATGTCAGCCCCGAAGGTCCATCCGAGCGGTTGTCCATGGCGCAGTTGAGAGCCTGCGTGACCTGCCCGCCCGAGGCGTGCGTCATCTTCTCGACGCCGACGACAAGGGCCGCGTCGCACTGGCCGGAGCTGACCGCAAGCACGGCATGGCGAAAGGCGATGCCGCCGGACGCGCACGCGCCTTCGACCTTGGTGCAAGGAATGTTTTCGAGACCGAGTTCGTCGGCGACGATGCCCGCGAGCACCTCCTGCCCAACGAGCGGTCCGGCTATGAAGTTGCCGAGATAGAGCGCCCCGATCTCGTTGCGCGCCACGCCGGCATTCCTGAGCGCCGCATTAGCGGCCTCGACAGCGAGGCTTTCGAGACCCCGGCCTTCATGCTTGCCGAACAGAGTCGAGCCGATGCCGGTAATCGCAACGTCACGCATTGTCGCTCTCCTTCAGAAGCTGCCGCAGATCCGTCTTGAGGATCTTGCCGTAACTGTTCTTCGGCAGGTTATCGACGATACGGTAGTCGCGCGGCCGCTTGTAGCGCGCGATATTCTCGAGGCAGAGCGCGTCGAGGTCCTGCGCACTGACATCCGCATCCGCGCGAGGCACGACGAACGCGACCACTTCCTCGCCCCAATCGGGATGCTCGCGGCCAATGACGGCGCATTCGAGCACCTTCGGGTGCGTCAGCAGAACTTCCTCGATCTCACGCGGATAGATGTTTGAGCCACCCGAGATGATCATGTCCTTCGAGCGATCCTTGAGCGTGAGGAAGCCTTCCGCGTCGGTAAATCCCAGATCACCCGTCCAAAGCCAGCCATCGCGCAGGGACTTGGCGTTCGCTTCGAGGTTATTCCAATAGCCGCCCATGACGCAGTCCGACCGCGTGATGACCTCGCCGATCTCGCCCGGGGGCAACTCGCGTCCGGCGTCGTCGACCACTTTTACGTCGACGCCGGTGCGCGGCACGCCGCAGGACGCGAGGATTTCTTCCCGAAGTGGATGGCTTGTTTGTCCGAGCACATGCTTGGCGACGAAGCTGATGGTCATGGGCGACTCGCCCTGACCGTAGATCTGCACGAGCTTCGGCCCGAAGATATCGAGCGCCTTCTTGAGGTCGCTCACATACATCGGCGCGCCGCCGAAATAGAGCGTTCGGAGCCCGCGCGTATCGGCCGAACCAGCGCGCCGGTGATTGATCAGCCGCGAGAGCATGGTCGGCGCCGCGAACATCGTGACGCTCTGATGCTTCGTCAGCACATCAAAGATGCGTTCCGGCTCGAATGATCCAGACAGCACGATGTTGTGCGCGCCCTTGGCGATGTGCGGGATGG
Source organism: Pseudomonadota bacterium (assembly GCA_023430315.1). GTDB lineage: Bacteria > Pseudomonadota > Alphaproteobacteria > Rhizobiales > Hyphomicrobiaceae. The sequence goes on from JAEZAW010000244.1 coordinate 6,989, forward strand.
CATAGAGGCCAGACGCGTGCGAGAGCGGCGCCGCATGAAGCTTGACGTCGCGTTCGTCGAGATTGTCGATGTCGGCGTAGTAGCAGTGGGACATGAAGAGTAGATTGCGGAAGGAGAGAACCGCGCCCTTCGGTCGGCCAGTCGTCCCGCTGGTGTAGAACAGCCAGGCCTCGTCCGCCGGCGCGCTTTCGACCTCGCCGGCGGAGTCGGATTTCAGCAGCGCCGCATAGTCCTTGCTGCCGATCGGCAGTATTCCCGGCATCCCCGGCGCGAAGATCTCCAGGGCGCCGAGCCGATCAGCCACGTCGGGTGTGCAGAAGCACGCCTTGCAGCCCGCATTGACGAGAATGAAGGCGATCTCCTTCTCGTGCAGCTTGGCGTTCATCGGGACGGCAACGAGACCAGCGCGCCAGATGCCATAGAGAACCTCGAAGTACTCGCCACAATTCTCCATGGCGATCCCGACCCGCGATCCGCGCGGCAGTGCAAGGCGCCCGAGCAGGCCGCCGGCAATGCGGCCGATGTGGTCCTCGAGTTGTCCGTACGTAATTACGCCGCTGTCCGACGTAACTGCGGGATGGTGCGGCAAGCGCCGAGCGACGCGGCGCACGGTTTGAGAGAGATTCACATCAACCTCGACATGGTGGTTGCTGGCGACCGACCCCGACTGGCACAGCGACGGAGCACAAACTGCCCTGGATGCACAAGCGGCGTTCGGAGGACTGGTTTGAAAGTCTTCTCTCTCACGTTCGCTTCCCGGTATGCGCTTCGTCTTTTTGCGCCTTTTTGTCGCCCGTTCGAGACCTTTGCCTCCTGCGTTCCGGAAGTGCTGCAGCGCAGCGAACGCACCGCACACTTGGAAACGCAAGAACGTCGAGGTTGTCCGAACCTTTTGCAGTTGTTGTAGATCTCTTGGGCGTGCTCAACCATCCCGCACTTTGTGGGAGTGGCTGTGCAAAAAACGAGGAGCCGTGGCCAAGCCCTTCAATCTCCACGAATTGAGCAGCCGTTAGCCATCGAGGCGAGGCGTTCGTCGAGGACGAGGCGCTAGCCTTTCTGCTCAGGCCCGAGACGACAAAATTCCAGTACACCGATGGCGTCGCCGACGTTACGCGCATCGCTCCCGATAACTGGGTCCACGATCAAGCTCTACTCGATCGCCCCGGCAATAAGGACATTCAGCTCGATTTGTTCCGGGATTACGGGACCAACGTCCCGCTCTATCCGCAGTTTCAGGCGTACTTTCGTACCCACAAACCGCCGACACTGATCGTGTGGGGAAAGAACGATACGATATTCCCGGAAGCCGGCGCGCATCCCTATCTTCGCGATCTTCCCGAGGCGAAATACTGGATACTGGCCACTTCGCGCTTGAGGACAAGCTGGATGTAATAGCCCCGCTGATCCGCGACTTCCTGGATCGGAAATATCGGTAGCCGCTAGAGCAACAGCCCGAACCAGGCCCGGATCAAGCATTCTCGAGCGTGAGATGACGTCGGACGACGTCATCGGCACGCGACAGGGCCACCGTATCGCCGGTCCAGACCACGTGCCCTTCGTCGATGATGGCGTGGCGTTCGGCAACGGCGCGGCAGACATCCAGGCTCTGCTCCACCAGAAGCATTGGCAGCCCTTTGGACTTCAGTTCCCGCATGATTCCGACGAGGCGCTCGACGATGACAGGTGCGAGGCCCTCGGTCGGCTCGTCGAGCAGCAGCAGGCGCGGTCCTGGCATCAGCGCGCGTGCAATGGCAAGCATCTGCTGCTCGCCGCCGGAAAGCTTGCCGGCAGCGACGCGGCGTCGCTGCTCGAGCGCCGGAAACATCTCCCAGGCCGACGCCAAATTCCATGGCGACGACGAGCGATGGCCGAGCTTGAGGTTCTCCTCGACAGTGAGGCCGGCAAAGATGCCGCGGTTCTCCGGCACGAGCGACAGTCCGAGCGAGGCGATGTCGTGCGTCGCCATGCCGCCGAGGTCGGTGCCGTCGAACTGGACCGTCCCCTTGATGTTCGACAGGAGTCCCATGACGGCGCGCAACGTGGTCGTCTTGCCGACACCGTTTCGGCCGAGCAACGCGACGGCTTCGCCCGGCATGACCGTCAGGTTGACGCCGTGCAGGATGTGGCTCTTGCCGTACCACGCATTGAGATTCGCAATATTCAGGAGAGGTGTCATGCGCCGGACCCCAGATAGGCCGTGCGAACGGCGGGGCTGGCACGGATCTCGGCCGGCGTTCCCTCAGCTATCGTTGCGCCCTGCGACAGCACGGTGATGCGATCGGAGATGTCGAGCACGACGCGCATGTTGTGCTCGATGAGGACGACGGTCCGCTGCTGTGTGAGATTGCGGATCAGCTCCCGCGTGCGGTGGATGTCGTCGATACCCATGCCGGCAAGCGGCTCATCGAGGAAGATGAGGCTCGGGTTGGAGCCGAGCGCCATGGCGATCTCCAGTGCACGCTGGGCGCCGTGAGACAGCACGCCAGCACGATCACCGGCGCGTCGTGTGAGGCCCGTTGTCTCAAGAATTTCGTCGACCTCCGGCCGCGCGCGGGCGCTGCGCCAGAACATCCACGGCTCACCGGCGTGTACGGCCTGCACGGCGAGACGTATGTTCTCGGCCACGGTCAGGTTCTGGAAGATGTTGGTGACCTGGAACGAGCGCGCGATGCCGAGATGGACGCGCCGATAGGCTGAGACGCCGGTGATGTCGCGCGTACCGAGAAGGACGCGGCCCTCGCTCGCGCGAAGCTGACCGGTCAGCACATTGAAGAGCGTCGTCTTGCCGGCACCGTTCGGTCCGATGATCGAATGGAGCTTGCCCGGCATGATGGCGATGTTGACGCCGCCGAGCGCCTGGAAGGCGCCGAAGCGCACGCCGATATCTTTCACCGTCATGCTGGGCTCAGCCATCCTTCGCCTCCGCCGCCGCGTCCATTCCGCGAAGACGCCAGCGCTGGATCAGGGCTTCTGTGCTGCCCCACAAGCCGTTCGGCAGATAGAGCACTACGGCGATCATCAGGAAGGCGATAAGCATGAGCCACCGCGGCCATAGCGTCGACAGCGTGTCCGCCAGCAGAACATAGAATCCGGCGCCGACCAGCGCGCCGATCGGCGATCCAGTGCCGCCGATGATCGCCATCACGATCAGCCGCTCGCTCATCTCGAGCTCGATGGAGTTGGGTGGCGCCAGCCCGAGGAAGATGGTGTGCATCGCGCCGGCAAGCCCGGCAAGCAGCCCGCCCAGCGCGAAAGCCACGATCTTAAACAGGCGGACGTTGTAGCCTAGCGCGTCGGCCCTGAGATCATTCTCGCGGATAGCGCGTAGCACCGAGCCGAGCGGCGACGAGGCGATCCGCTGTGTCAGGACAAAAGCAAAGAAGCAGGCGGCGGCGAGAAAGGCGTAGGTGGCAAGAGGAGACGCCAGCGAGCCGAGACCGGCGAGGATCGGCGGTCGCGGCACACCCGTCAGTCCATTCTCGCCACCTGTGATCTTGCTGAGCGCCAGCATCGCGAAATAGCCCATCTGCGCGAATGCCATCGTCAGCATGACGAAGTAGACGCCGCGTCGCCGAACGCTGAGAAAGCCGACCACAGATGCAACAAAACTCGCGATGACCGCCGCAGCCAGCAGCGCGCCAAGACTGCCGACGCCGGTGTTCAGCAAGAGAAGTGCCGAGCCATAGGCGCCGACGCCAAAGAACAACCCCTGCCCGAACGACAGGAGCCCGACGAGGCCAAGCAGGAAGGTGCACGACAGTGCAGCGACAGCGAAAACCGCGAGCTCCGAAGCGAGCGTAACCGACGGCAGCACGAACGGCAGCGCGACGAGCGTGACGGCGAGGCCGACCGTCGTCGCATCGGGGAAGGAACCTTCCGAGGAAAATCCGCTCACGCGCGCCCCATCAGACCAGCTGGGCGCGCCAGCAGCACGAGCGCCATAGCACCGTAAATCATCAGGCGTGCTCCTTCAGGCCAGAGGCTGCTCATCACGCTTTGCACGATCCCGATCAACAGGCCGCCGAGGAGCGCCCCGGTGAACGAGCCGATGCCGCCGACCACAACGACCACGAAGGCGATGCCTAGCGCCTCGAGCCCCATGAACGGCTCGACGCCCCTCAGCGGCGCCGCCAACGTTCCGGCGAGGCCCGCAAGCGCGCCGCCGAGGGCGAATGCGATCATGAAGACCCTGTGTACGTTGATGCCAAGCAAACTCACCATCTCCGTGTTCTCAGACCCGGCGCGCAGGATGGCGCCGAACCGCGTCCGCTCAAGCGCGAGCCACAGCGCCAGCGCGATGACGGCCGCCGCGATGACCACCACGAGCCGGTAGGCGGGATAGACAAACGGCCCGATGAACACGATGCCGGACAACATGCTCGGCACCGGCACGTTCTTCGCGAGCGGATCGAAGATCAGGATGACCGTCTCCTGGATGATGAGTGCGAGTGCAAACGTCACCAGGATCTGGGCTTCATGCGGCATCTGGTAGGTGTGGCGCAGGATCAGGCGCTCGGAGACCAGCGCAACCACTACGGACGCCAGTGGCCCGACCACCAGCGCCCACAGCATCGATCCGGTGAGAAGGCTGATCGAGTACGCCACATACGCCGCCACCAGATAGAAGGCGCCGTGCGCGAAGTTCACGAAGCGCATGAGGCCGAAGATCATCGTCAGGCCAACCGACAGCAGGAAGTAGATCATCCCGATGCCGATGCCGTTCAGAAGCTGAAAGAGTATGATCTGGCCTTGCACGCCTCGTGCCCCCCGGTTCGCGATCAGGCCATCTTACAGCCTGCATCCACAGGCGAAAGGAAGGGCTTCGTCGCGGCGACAACCTCGGCGAAATCGTCACCATCACGCATGGCGGACTTCGCCTTTCCACGCATCAGATAGTAGCTCTTGATCACCTGATGATCTCCGGCACGGATCGTCTCGGTGCCGGTCGGGCCTTCGTAGCTGAGGTCTTCCATCGCCTTGATGAGCGCGGGAATGTCGTCGGTGCCGGCCTTGTTGAGGCCTTCGACCAGCATCTGCCCGACGGCCCAGCCGCACGCCTGGAGGTAGTTTGTGGCGCCCTTGGTCTTCTCGCGCACGACCTTCGAGACCACCTGATTGCCCGGACTGTCGACGCCGTGCCAGTAGTTCACGCCGAAGTGGACGTCCTCGATGATATCGGAGCCCCATGCCTGGTACTGGTCGAGACCGGTGCACCAGGGAACGACGATCTTCATGTTGCGCTTGAGGCCGAAGGAAACGGCCTGGCGGAGCACGTCGACGGTCTGGTTGCCGAAGTTGAGGATTGCCAGCACGTCGGGATTGGCGGCCATGGCGGCGGTGATGTAGCCGGAGTACTCGCGCTCGCTCAGCGCATGGTACGAATTGCCGAGGTGCGTGAGACCACGATCCGCCAGCAGCGACTTGGTGTTTTGGAGCAGGCTTTCGCCGAATACGTACTGGCCGGTGATGGTGTACCAGCGCTTGGCGTTGGGATTGGCCTTGATGAAGGGCTCGCCGGTCGCGCGAATGGCCGTGTAGCAGGCGCCGGGCCAGCGGAACGACGCGCGATTGCACTGGCTCCCAGTCGCCTCGTCGGCGCCGGCCATGTGAATGTAGATGCCGCCCTTCGCATGAACTTCCTTGGCGACGGCGAGCGCGATCGCAGAGGTCGTACAGCCGACGATGTGCTTGACGCCCTTACCCATCGCCTCCTGCACATGCCGCACGGCGCGCCCGGGATCGCCCTGGTCATCGAGCAGCGTGTAATTGATCTGCTTGCCCGCCCCGGTCTTGTAGTGCTCGAAGGCCATGGTCGTGCCCTTGTTGAGCAGGTCGCCGACGTTGGCGAAGGTGCCCGACAGGGAATATAGCCCGACCACTTCCAGGCGACCGGCCTGCGCGCGTGCCGGCAGCAGCGGAGCAGCCACGAGGCTTGCTGCGCCGAGAAGCGTCGTTCGTCTCGTCATATGCATATCAGTACTCCTTCAGGTCGATGAGAGCGTGGCACGCGCGGCGCGAGACCGCTTTTCAAGCCACCAGCCCCAGGCCGGCGGCCACTTCGAAAACTCGCGATCCACCCCGAGCGCCTGCGCGGCGTGAAGCGGCCAATGCGGATTGAAAAGCGCTTCGCGGCCGATCGCGACGAGATCCGCTCGACCTTCACGGATGACACCATCGGCGTAGGCCGGCGTCGTGAGCAGCCCGACGGCGATGGTCGAAATGTCGGCGCCGGCGCGCACGCGCTCGGCGTAGGGCACCTGATAGCCTTCCGCGCGGCGGATCATCTTCGTCGTCGTGCGCTCGCCGAGGCCGCCCGACGAGCAGTCGACGAAATCGACGCCAAGCTTCTTGAGCTCGCGCGCGAGAGCGACGCTGTCCTCGATTGTCCAGCCGCCCGGCTGATCATCAACGCTCGAAATGCGTACCGAGAGTGGAAAGTCCGACGGCCAGTTCGCACGCACAGCCTCGGTCACGGCGAGCAGAAAGCGCATCCGGCCGGCGAGGTCGCCGCCCCAGCGGTCCTCGCGCCGGTTGGCGAGCGGAGAGAGAAAACTGTGAATGAGATAGCCGTGCGCGGCGTGGATCTCGAGGAAGCGGAAGCCGGCTTGCGCTGCCCGCCGCGCACCCGCTGCATAGGCCTCGATAATGCGGGCGATTCCATCTTCATCCAGAGCCCGCGGTGTATGCCATCCGGGATTAGCCGGCACCGCGCTCGCCGCGACAGTCTCGTAGGGGGGATCGCCGCGCGCCGCGTCCGCCTCGCCGAGGGGATTGTAACCTTCCCACGGCCGGCCAACGCTGCCCTTGCGGCCGGCGTGCAGGAGCTGCGTCGCCGGCACTGCACCCGCATCATCGATCAGCCCCGCAATGCGCGCGAGTGCGTCTGCCTGCTCATCCGTCCAGATGCCGAGATCGTGCCACGTGACGCGCCCTTCCGGCGACACGATCAACGCCTCGGTCATCACTGTGCCCGCGCCGCTGATCGCTTGCCGGCCGTAGTGCTGGATATGGAAATCGCTCGGCAGTGCGTCGTGTCCCGCCATGTACTGCTGCATCGGCGAGACCATGATGCGGTTCGGCAGCGTGACGCCGCGCACTGTGAGTGGCGAGAAAAGGTGAGGCATCGTCATCCTGCAAATCCCAGACTGTCGGTCGTCCACGCCCACGCGATGCCGAGCGCGGTCGCGGGCGCGCGCAGTCGATGCCACGCGATCGGCGCGAGATCAGTGCGGGGCAGCGGGGCCGCGACGTCGCGATGCACGCGCGCCGCGAGCCATTCGCCCATGAGCGTCGCAAGCGCGACACCACGACCGTTGTAACCAAAGCCGAGGAACAACCCGGGCGCCGGCTCGTGGATGCGCGGTAGTCCGTCGAGAGTCAGGCCGACCTGACCCGACCAGCGATAGTCGATCGCCAGATCACGGGTCGCGGGAAAGAAGCGGACCATGGCGCGGTGGAGCGTCTTGTACAGCGACGCGCGCTCCTGCTCGCCTATCGCGCCACGCCCGCCGAACACCAGCCGTCCATCCGGCGAGCGGCGGAAATAGAAAGCGAGCTTGCGGGTCTCTGAGGCGCACTCGCCGTTGGGAAGGATTTCGGCGGCAAGATGCGGCGGCAGGGGTGCGGTCGCGATCAGGATGCTTTGCACGAGCACCATGCTGCGCGAGATCTCTGGCATCAGCTCGTCGGTGTAGGCGTCGGTCGCCAGGACGACGGCGCCGGCATCGACCGTGCCGCGCGCCGTCTCGATACGCCAGCGCTTGCCAGCCGGCGCAAGCTTGGTCGCGCGACTGTTGGCAAAGAGCTGCGCACCGGCGCCTCTGGCAGCGCGCGCGAGGCCGCGGACATAAGCGAGCGGTTGGATAGTCCCAGCGCGCTTGTCGATCCAGCCGCCGAGATACTCGCGCGATCCGATGCGCGCGGTGATCTCCTCGCGCGACAGCGGCTCGACCGGGGCGCCGAACGCGCGCCAGTCATCGCAGCGCTGCATAACGCGTGTAAGTGCCGGTGTGGCGTGCGCCGCCTGGATCCAGCCGGCACGCACCGGCGAACATTGGATGGCGTGCCGATCAATGCGTGAGAAGACGCCATCGGCCGCGCTACCCACCGCTTCGGCGAGCGCGCGCCCACGCACCTCGCCCCACTTCGCGATCATTTCGGAAGGATCGAGCTTCAATCCAGGGATGACCTGACCGCCGTTGCGCCCCGATGCGCCGTATCCGAACCTACTCGCCTCGAGCACGACGACGCGCGCTCCTGTTTCTGCGAGCGCCAGCGCCGAGGAGAGGCCGGTATAGCCGCCGCCGACGATAGCAACGTCGACGCTCTCGTTGCCGACGAGGTCGGGCGCTTCAACCGGCGGCTCTGAGGCAGTTGCCGACCAGAGCGAAGCATCGAAACTCGCGGCAGAACTGCCCATGGATCAGGTCCGCCCCCAACCCGAGGCGAGAGAAGGCGAAATGATGCCGTCCTCAAGGTCGCGCTCGATGGCAACGGGCGCACGCCTTGCCGGGACGCCATAGCCTCCACCGCCGCCGAGCGTATAGCTGACAACATCACCCTTCTGGAGGTCGACCTGCTGCTTCGACTTCATGGCGATGTCCTGGCCATTTCGCTGGATCACGCAGGAGCCGACGCTGCCCTCGGTGCCATCGAACAAGCCTTCCGGCGCCCTCACGAAGCGATCGGCGTAGATGGCGAGCTTGACGCCATCCTCGAGGATCTCGTAGCGGCGGATGAATCCTACGCCGCCGCGGAACTCGCCGCGCCCGCACGAGTCCGGCACCAGTGCGTACTCGGTCAGCCGGAAGAACGAGAAATCCTGATCGAGCGCCTCCGCCGGCGTGTTCGAGCAGTTGGAGAGCGGGCTGTCGACCGCGTCGCAACCGTCCTTGGTGCTGCTCGCGCCCCATCCGCCGCCGAATACCTCGAGATAGACCGACCAGCCGTTATCGCGCAGCTTGGAGAGGCAGCACACAGAGGTCGTATCGAACCCGCAAGCGATGACGCTTGTCGGCACGGCCTTCGAGAGCGCCTTCATGATCGCGTTCCACGCGCGCGAGCAGGCCTCCATGCGCGCGCGCACCGGCGCGGGATGATTGGGATTGACGAGCGTGCCCTTGGGAGCCGTTACCAAGATAGGACGCATCGCGCCGTCGTTAAATGGAATGTCGGGGCTCGTCAGTGCCGCCTTGATCGCCGACACACTCGCGGAAATAGTCGAGGCGAAAGGCGCGTTGAGATTGCGCATCACCTGTCCAGCGGTGCCGGTGAAGTCGACGGCCATCGAGTCGCCGCTCACCGTGACCGTCACGCGCACAGGCAGCGGATCATCGGTAATACCGTCGTCATCGACCGCGTCCTCGCCCGTGTAGACGCCATCCGGGACCTCGCGAATGGCCGCGCGCATTCGCGTCTCCGAGTAGTCCTGGAGAGCGCCCATGGTCGCCGCCACCTTGTCGATGCCATAGCGCACCGCCAGCTCGTTCACGCGCATGACGCCAACGGCGTTGGCCGCCATCTGCGCGTCGAAGTCACCCATCGTCTGTGCGGGAACGCGCACGTTCGCCTTCAGCAGCCGCTGGAAGCCGCCGCCATGCCAATCGCGCTTGGCATTGATCTTCATCGGCGGGATGATGAGGCCCTCCGAGTAGACGTCGCTCGCCAGCGGATTGAGACCGGGATTGCCGCCGCCGACATCAAGATGATGCGCCACCGACGCGGCGAAGCCGATCACACGGTTGCCGACATGAATCGGATGGAAAATGAAGACGTCCTGGAGATGCTGGCCGCCCGAATAGGGGTCATTAATGAAGAGAACGTCGTCCGGCTCAAGCGTTTCAGGCGGGTAGAGTGCCGTGCAGGCGGCAAAGATCCGCCCGATGCTGCCGAGCTGCATGGGAATGAGTTCGGCTTGAGCAACGGTGTTGCCTTTCGCGTCGAGCAGCGCCGCGGAGCCGTCGCGCGCCTCGCGCAGGATGTTGGAATAGGCGGAGCGGATGAGCTTGACGCCCATCTCTCGCGCCGCCGCGATCAGCGACTGACTGATGATCGCGTATTCGACGGGATCAAGCGCTGTCATCACGCATCCTTCCGCATCAAGAGATTGCCCGCCCGGTCGCGCGAGGCGACCCAGTTCTCCGGGAGCCAAATGGTCGATGAATAGCCCTCGATCATTGCCGGACCCGACACAGTCTGGCCTTCGATAATCCGGGCAGCATCGACGATCGCGGCCATCTCCGACTTGCCGGAGCCGAGCCGGATCGGCGTCTGTCGCGGACGGTCCATATCGACGACGCGCTCGTTGATCTCGGGTAAGTTGTCGAGCCGGCTGCGCACAAGAAGACGCAGCGACACGATTTCAGCCTCGCGTCCTGGCTCACCGCCGTGGAGATAGAGGCGTCGATGGGCATCGACGAAGGCGTCGTGCAATGCCGCGGTTGTGAGCGTCGGCAACGCGGCATCGGCGATCGCGACGGGAATTTCGAACGCCTGGCCAACGAAGCGCATGTCCGCCTCGAGCTCGAACTCGAGCGGACCGTTGAGGCCGAGCTCGCGGAACTCGGCTTCTGCGCGCGCCCGCGACTGTGCATGCGACTCGCGAAGCGCGTTCGGCGCCGCAGCATCGAGACGCAGCCGCCGCGTCGCGCTGTAGACCTTGACGTAGTCAGCAGCGAGCAGGCCTTGGGCCGAGATCACGCCGGGATTAGGTGGGACGAGTATCTCCTTGATGCCGAGCTCGTCCGCGATCTCGGCGGCGAGCAGCGGGCCGGCGCCGCCGAACGGGAGCAGCGCATAATCGCGCGGATCGCGGCCGCGCTCCGTCGAGACAATCTGAATGGCCCGTACGATATTGGCGACGCCAAGGCGGATGGCGGCAACTGCGGCGCCATTGATGTCGGTACCGAGACGTGCCGCGACCTCCTCGAATGAGCGCCGCGCAGCATCCGCATCGAGCTTCATCGAACCGCCGAGAAAGCTTTCCGGACGGATGGTGCCGCGCACGACATGGGCGTCGGTGATCGTCGGCAGCGTACCGCCGCGGCCGTAGCAAGCAGGTCCGGGATCGGCACCGGCGCTGCGCGGGCCGACGCGCAACATGCCGCCGTCGTCGATCCAGATCAGGCTGCCGCCACCGGCGCCAACCGATACGATGTCGAGCACCGGCGTCCGGATCGGCAGGCCGTCGACTTCGGTCTCGGGCGCAAGTGCCGGCTCGCCGCCGCGCACGAGCGAGACGTCCGTCGACGTTCCGCCCATGTCGAAGGTGATGAGATCACCGCGGCCGGATCGTCCGGCCTGACGGATAGCACCGACGAGTCCGGCAGCCGGGCCGCTGAAGAGCGCAGTGATGGCGTTGCTGCGCATGGCCGTTGCGGGTAGGCGACCGCCGTTCGACTGCATAACGCTGAAGCGGCCTGTGAATGCGCTGGCTTTTAGTCTGCTCTCGAAGCGGTCGAGATAGCCGTCGATCACAGGCTGAACATACGCTGAAAGAACTGTCGTCGAGGCGCGCTCGAATTCACGGAACTCGGGTGCGATCTGATGGCTGCAAGCGATGCGCAGGTTCGGAAGCGCGGCCGTGATCAGTGCGGCCAGCTCAGCTTCGTGCAGGGGCGACGCATAGGCCGAGAGCAGACACACGGCTACAGCTTCGTATTGGCCGGCCGCGAGCGCTGGGAGCAGATGCCGCTTAATTTCCGCAGTATCAAGCGGGATGATCACATCGCCGCGCGCGTCGACGCGCTCGGTGACCTCGAAGCAATCCTTACGCCTGACAGGGGGAGCAGGCTTTGCGTAGCGGAGGTCATAGATGCTGCGCCGGTCGTGGCGCTGCAGAAAAAGGATGTCGCGAAAACCCCGCGTGGTGACGAATGCGATCTTAGCGCCGCGCCGTTCGAGGATGGCGTTCGTGGCGATGGTCGAGCCGTGGACGAGGTCGGCGATCTTGTTTGGCGGGATCGCGCCGGCTTCGAGCGCATTGAAAGCACCAATGTCGGGGCTTTTCGGCGTCGATGGCACCTTGGCGACGACGCCACGAGCGCCATCGAGTGCAACCAAATCCGTAAACGTCCCGCCGACCTCGATACCAATTCGCATCGCTGAACCTTCGCTGGAGCTTATTTCAGTTAAATGCTATCATCACGCCACAAATTGTAAATACGTTGAAAGAACGATGGACGAATTTTCATCCGAGGATGCCTGACTGTGCCGCAGCTCGAGACCGTGAATGACCAGCAACTTGCGGAAATGGGTGCACGAATCCGCTCTTTGCGGCAGCGTCGTCAGCTGACGCTCCAGCAGCTTTCCGAGACCTCCGGTGTCTCCGTAGGGATGCTTAGTCAAATGGAGCGCGGCGTCTCTTCGCCCTCCATACGCACGCTGCAACGCGTCTCGGAGGCGCTGCGCGTACCGCTCAACTGGTTCTTCTCCACCAGCCAGCCCTCGAATGACCATCCGAGCTGGGTCTTGCTACGACATGAGCGCCGGTCGATTTCTCTCGGCGATAAGACAGTGGTGAAGGAGCTGCTGGTGCCGCCGGGCGACGGCCAAATCGAACTGCTGCTGGTAACGATCGAGCCCGGTGGATCGTCGGGCCCAGCAGCCTACACGCATGTCGGAGAGGACGCCGGCCTTGTGCTCGAAGGCAAGTTGTTGCTGGAAGTAGACAAGGAGCAGGCCACGCTCGGCGTCGGCGATGCTTTCAGATTTGCGAGCACTCTCCCGCACAGGTTTGAGAACGCGGCGCCGGGCCGCACTGTCGTCCTCTGGGTCGTGACGCCGCCTTTCTACTGACGCCGCTGGTCTCTGCGCGCCTCTCTTTGCAGAAGCCGATACCCAGCGCTCCATGGTCGAATTTAACACGCTGATTTCCATGGCGATCCCGGCAGGATTCGAACCTGCGACCCCCAGATTAGGAATCTGGTGCTCTATCCGGCTGAGCTACGGGACCGCATACCGTGCCAGCATATGGGCGGCCAGCGGCGCGCCACACTTGCGCGTTTCATCGCGCGAGGTCAAGGCGCGGGACCGCCCTCCGGCAGTGGGCCGCCAATCCGGTCCTCCCCGACGGCAACGACAGCCCGGAATGCGTGCCACGTCGCGTGCCCGATCAGTGGGAAGAGCAGCACGAGCCCGACGAAGAGCGTGGCGCAGCCGACGGCCATGAAGCCGCCGATCAGGCCCGCCCAGAGCAGCATAGGCTTCGGATTTCGGCGCACGACCGCGAGGCTTGTCGCCGCCGCCGAGATCGCATCAATGCGATGGACGAGCAGAAGCGGCACGGCAACGACCGAGACTGCGTAGACTGTGGCAGCGAGAATCCCACCAACCATCGAACCGACGATGAGAAGTCCGAGACCGGACTGCGTGAAAAGCAGGCGCGGGAGGAATTCGGAAGGCGGCGGCAGGCCGGCACCGCCGAGAAACAGCACGAGCAGGATGAAAGCCAGCTCGAGCCAGACAAGAAAGATGATCATGAGCCCAACGCCGAAGAAGCCGAGCTGACCCTTCGCACGGAGCCCGGCGCCGATGACGTCGCCAAGCTCGATGGGTTCGCCGGTTTCGAGCCGCCGGCTCGTCTCATAGAGGCCGACTGCCAGCAATGGGCCGACGATCAGAAAGCCGCCTGCCAGCGCCGGCACCAGCGACTGCCAACGCGCGAGCGTAAGCCCGAGCAACAGGCCGCCGGCCACGATCGCGAAGAAGGCACCATAGGCGAGCGAGATATGCGGAACACGCCACATGTCGTTCCAGCCTGCGGCGAGCCAGGCCCAGGGCGCATCGAACGGCACGCTTCGGATCGCGAGCCCCGACCGAGAAATCGCGGGTGGCCCGACTGGGCGCTGCAGTAGTGCGTTTTCGCTCATCCGAGACAGCTCCCTCCCGTTGGACACGGCCTCCCACTTTCTATCCTATGCCCCGGCGCTGGCAGCTGCTGCTTGATGAAGATCAATAAGGCTCGTGCAGGCCCCACTCCATTGAGCCGCGCCACTGCCGCATGGGCGTGCGCGCGGGTGCGGCTTGCCCCCGGCATCCGATCGCGCAATCCTAGGACAAAAATCACCTATCGCCGACAAAGGCTGGTTATTTCTTCTGGGAGAGCGTTCACCCCATGCCCCTCGACCGCAATCACGCCGTTCCAGCCCTCGTCGGCAACCCCGCGGATTTTCTCATGATTGCCGGCCTAGCTGGCACGGCCTACGAGCTCGCGTCGATCACGAACAACGGCGATAATCTGTTCGGCCTTGGCGGCGCAATGGGCGCGGCTCTTTCCATGGGGCTCGGTCTTGCGCTGTCCCAGCCCAAACGGCGCGTGCTCGTTGCGACCGGCGACGGCGAATTGCTGATGAATGTCGGTGCGCTCGCCACCATCGGCGTCATGCAGCCTGCTAATCTCTCAATTCTGTGTGTCGACAACGGCCATTACGGCGAAACCGGCTTCCAGAAGAGCCATACGAGCCTCGGTGTCGATCTCGAGCGCATGGCGATCGGCGCCGGGATCGCCGCGACCATGACCGTGGAGCGCGATGATCAGCTCGCGGCGGGCGCGCGGATGCTGCGCGAGAGCAATGGCACGTCCTTCGTGCTGGTGAAGGTCTCGACGGCCGATCCGCCGAAGGACAAGCTCTCGCTCGACGGCGCCGCCAACCGCGTGCGCTTCGTGCAAGCCATGCGCGCGGCCGGCTGAGCACCACTGACAGACAAGCCTGCCAAAGAACAAGAAGAAGACTGGCCAACGCGCCATCCTGGGAGGGATCCAACACATGGCTCGCAAACCTCTGCGTCAGCGGGTGCTCGCCGGCGAGACCGTGCTGGGCAGCATGATGTTCGAGTTGTACGGCCCGGGCGTCCCGCAGATCCTCGTGCACGCGGGCGCCGAATACGTCATCTACGACATGGAGCACACGGGGACGTCGTTCGAGACCATCAAGGCACAGATCGCCTACTGCCGCGGATTGCCGATCGCGCCCATGGCGCGGGTGCCGCGCGGCGACTACCACTTCCTCGCCCGCGCACTCGACATTGGCTGCCACGGCGTGATGATCCCGATGGTCGAGAACGAGGCACAGGCGCGCGCCATCGTCGAGGCGACGCATTACCCGCCACGCGGCAGGCGCGGCGCGGCCTTTGGCTTTGCCCATGACGACTACGCGGCCGGCGATCCCAAGGCGAAGATGAAGACGGCCGACGCGCGCACGCTTGTGATTGCGCAAATTGAAACCGAGCGCGGGCTCGAGCAGGTGGAGGCCATCGCCGCCGTCGACGGCATCGACGTTCTCTGGGTGGGTCACTTCGATCTCACCAACTTCCTCGGCATTCCCGGCCAGTTCGACAATCCAACATACGTGAAGGCCGTCGAGCGTATCGTCGCCGCGGGGCGCAAGAACAAGAAGGGCTTGGGCTTCCTGGCCGCGAGCCCCGAGTGGGGGCGGCAGTACAAGAAATTCGGCTTCAACATGCTGGCCGCCGGCCCCGACCATACGCTGCTCGAAGCGGGCGTGCGCAGCATTCTCGCGAGCGTGGAGGATAAGCCGCAATGATAGCCGTGGCCGCGACGTGAACGACGGCCCTCCCGATCCCCCCGCAGCGCGTCAGTACGACACGTTGAAGGCATTCAACGTCGCGTTGATCACGCTTGTCGGCTCGTCCACGCTGGCGCTGTCGCTTGCCGTGCTGGCGCCGATGATGATGGCAACGGCGCAAATGCCGCCGGCGGCGTTCGGTTGGATCAGCGGCGCGTCAGGCCTCGGCTCGGTCTGGCTCTATATGGCCAATTCGGCCTTCACGGTGCCGCTTGGGCCAGTCAAGGCGCTCATGGTAGCGGCGCTCATCGCGGCGGCCGGCGCAGCGCTGATCATGTCTGGCTGGTATTCGCTGATGATCGTCGGCGCCATCCTGATCGGCTTCGCCTATGCGACGACCACGCCGGCCGGCAGCCAGATCCTCGCCGACAACACGCCGCCCTCGAAGCGCAACCGCATATTCTCACTGCGCCAGACGGGCGTTCCGCTCGGCGGCGCCATTGCAGGCGTCGCAGGGGCGGCACTCGCGGAGTGGTACGGCTGGCGCACGGCGCTCGCGATCTTCGTTGCCTTCTTGCTGGTTGCCAGCTGCATCCTGCTGATGGCACCGCGTCACTTCAACGAGAGCCGTCCACGCACGGATTTTCGCTTCGGACGCCTGTTCGCGCTCTCGAACCTGCGCCAGCCCTTCCTGACGCTCGCCGAAATTCCTGGACTGCGGCTCATCGCGCTCGCGAGCATCGGCTTTGCGAGCGTGCAAGGCGTGCTCAATGCCTTCTACGTCACCTTCCTCGCTAATGGCCTCGGCTATGATCTCAAGCTTGCAGGACTGCTTTTTGCGCTGAACCAGGCGCTGAGCGTCGCGGGGCGCGTGGTCTACGGCTTCGTTGCCGATGCGGTCGGTTCACCACGACCGATGCTGTGCGTGATATCGATTCTCTCCGCGGCGTCTGCGCTAGCTATCGCATCGATGGGAAGTGATTGGTCGCTCGTGGCGCTGATGGCGGTTGCGTGTTTCTCCGGCATCTCGGTCGCGACCTGGAACGGTCTCTTCATGGCCGAAGTCGCGGGACTCGCGCCGGAGCGCGCCAGCGAAGCCAGCGCAGGCTCGACGTTCTTCGTCTTTGCGACCTATGTCGTCATCCCGCCGATTGCCGGTGTCGTCATCACGCTGTTCGGCTATCGCGCGGCCTTCGTCATGGCCGCCATCTGCGTCACCATTGGCGGCGCCGTGCTGGCGTACGGCTGGCGCGGGAAGATGCGCGGCGGGTAGCTTCTAGTGCGATGCTAGTGTCTCTTTTGATTCCGAAGTTCGCTCGGGACGCCAGCATAGAGGTTAGGCGAACTTCGGAATCGGGACACTAGCGATAGCCTTCTTCCACCGAGCGCTGGATCGCGACCTCGAGAGCCGGGCGATCGAGCAGGCCCGCGGGATTGTCCCGCGTCGGGGCGAAACGGCGCGCATGGATGGCGCGCTCGCGCGAAACCCGCTCAAGGCGTGCAAGCTCACTGAGTGGATCCGTGTGATCGTCGACGCGAATGTCGACCATGGCGGAGTCCTCGCTGTCATGCACGACGAGCGCTGCCGACTGGCGCCCGCGCTTATCGCCACCCGCCTCTTCACCGGCCTGCATGGCACGGACGAGCCGCTCGGGCAGCGGGAATTCGGAGCCTGCCTCATAGGCATTGGCCGTTGCCTCGATCACCTGCGGCCCAGCCAGCATGTTGCCGGCAACCGAGTGCGTCTCTCGAATGAGATGACCGCACCAGCCGACGCAAGCCGAGCCGGTCGCGGCAGCGAAGCGGCCCTCGCGATCCATGACGTGCACCTGACGGTGGTCGCGGCCCTCATCCGCCATGGTGAGCATGCGCACCACGTCCTCGGCGCTGCCGCCGGCCGTCAAGAGTGCGAGGCCGCGCGGACCGAAGAAGGGATTGGTCAATGCCTGCGTGCAAACGGCACCGATGCCCGTCCGGATATGCGGCACACGCGCGCCCACAGCGAAGTTGCACGTCGCCACCGCGATGCCGATCCGGCCGCTCGCAGCGTCTCGCGCAATAATCGACCAGGTCATTCATCCTCCGTGATTGCTATTCACCCCCGAGGTCGCCCTCAGACCTTGGCATTCACCACTTCGAGCACCTTCGCCACGGCCGGGCGCGCCTTCATGCGCGCGAAGTGATCGGCGACGCGCGGGAAAATCTTGATATCGACGCCATCGCCTTCGAGCCAGTTCGCCACTGTGAAGAGATAGGGATCGCCGATCGAGTAGCGCTCGCCCATGACCCAGGGGCCGCGGAACATTCTGCTTTCGATGATGCTGAAATAGTCCGTCATGTTCTGCTTGACCTTGGCGGTCATCGACTTGTGCGCAGCAGGGTCATCCGACCAACGCGCACCGCGCATTCTATGGGCGTGGCCAACGTGCACTGTCGAGCAAAGATAGCTGTTGAAGGCCTGGACTTCCCCGAAGGCGAACGGATCATCGATGGGCGCGAGCTCGGCTGCGCGGTGCGTCTGCGCAATGTAAGCGAGGATGGCGGGTGTCTCGCTCAAAATGCCGCGCTCAGTAACAAGCGTCGGCACACGCCCCTTGGGATTGAGCGCAAGATACTCGGCCGACTGCTGCTGATTGGTGCGGAAGTCGACGCGGATGGCCTCATACTCGGCGCCTGCCTCCTCGAGCGCGATGTGGGAAGCGAGCGAGCACGAGGCGACGCCATAGTAGAACTTCATCATGGCTCTCGCTCCTCAGGTATGGACGACACGGCCGAAGGCATCCATCACGCTCTCATGCATCATTTCGGAGAGCGTCGGATGCGGGAAGATGGCGTGGATCAGCTCTTCTTCCGTCGTCTCGAGTCCCATGGCGATGACAAATCCCTGGATCAGCTCGGTCACCTCGGCGCCGACCATGTGCGCACCGACGAGCTGGCCAGTCTTGGCATCGAAAATTGTCTTTACGAGGCCCTCGGGCTCACCGAGGGCGATGGCTTTGCCGTTGCCGGCGAACGGAAAGCGACCGACCTTGATCTCGCGCCCCTGCTCCTTTGCTTTGGCCTCGGTGAGGCCAACGCTCGCAACCTGCGGATGGCAGTACGTGCAGCCCGGAATCTGCATCTTGTCCATGGCGTGCGTATGAAGACCTTTTATGGTCTCGACG
This sequence comes from Pseudomonadota bacterium, assembly GCA_023430315.1. Taxonomy (GTDB): domain Bacteria; phylum Pseudomonadota; class Alphaproteobacteria; order Rhizobiales; family Hyphomicrobiaceae. Next base: position 25,677 of record JAEZAW010000244.1, read on the forward strand.
CAGATAACACCCTCATGCTCGGCCTTGTGCGCGAGCATCGGCGGCCCCGCGACATCGCCGATCGCATAGATGCCGGCGACATTCGTTCGGCCGAGGCCGTCGGTGACGATCGTGCCGCGATCCATCCTCACGCCGAGCTTCTCGAGCCCGAGCCCTTCAACATTGCCGACGACGCCCACAGCTGAGATCACCTTCTCGAACTCGCCCGTCGTACGCGCTCCCTTGGAGTCCTCGATGGTGGCAATGACCTTGTCGCTCTTCTTGTCGAGGGCGACGACTTTGGCGCCGGTCATGATCTTCATGCCCTGGCGCTCGAAGCGTTTGCGCGCATGAGCCGCGATCTCGGCATCCTCCACGGGCAGGATCTGCGGCAGCAGCTCGACCACCGTCACCTCGCTACCCATGGTCCGGTAGAAGGAGGCGAACTCGATGCCGATGGCTCCGGACCCAACGACGAGCAGCGACTTCGGCATGGCCTGCGGAAGCATAGCCTCGAAATAGGTCCATACCTGCTTGCCGTCCGGCTCCAGTCCCGGGAGTGCGCGCGGCCGCGCGCCGGTTGCGATGATGATGTGCTTGGCTTCATAGGTGCCCGCGCCGAGCGTGCCTGCCGGCGGCGGGATCTGCGGCTGCATGGGCGGCTTCTTCGTCGCGCTGACCTGAACGCGCCCCGCCCGCTCGATCACGGCCTCGCCCCAGATGACCGAGACCTTGTTCTTCTTCATGAGGAAGCCGATGCCGTTGTTCAGGCGCTTCGACACATCCCGCGAGCGCTGCACGACACCGGCCGTATCGACCGTGAGCTTCCCTTCGAGCTTGAGGCCATAGTCCTTGGCGTGGGTGCCGTAGTGATAGATCTCGGCCGAGCGCAGCAGGGCCTTGGCCGGGATGCAGCCCCAGTTGAGGCAGATGCCGCCCATGTGCTCGCGCTCGACGATGGCCACCTTGAAGCCGAGCTGGGCGGCGCGAATGGCCGCCACATAGCCGCCGGGGCCGGCGCCGATGATGATGATGTCGAAGCTGGTGGCGGTCATGCGAAGCGTTTCCTAGAGCATTCAGGGTATGTTGGAGGGCGTTGGCCGGGAGAGAATTGATCCGCATTGAACCGGATGGCAAGCCCGGCGCCAAGCCCTCAATTGCGCTCGGGAAATGCGCGTTCCGAGTGGGCGTGGCAGAGGGCCGCACGAAGGGTCTGCAGACGTGCGGATACTGCGGCTAATACCGGGCCGTGACCAATTTGATGTTTGAGACCATTGGGATATAACGCCCATCATCTCTAACCGCGACGGCCATCTGCCGCAGCGCGCTTGTGCAAAAGTCCGCCGCGTGCAACGCGGGCGCATGCTAGCCTTGGCGAGCGCCCCACGAGGGGGCATAGTCATGCAACGTTCAAAAGTCCGGCGCGACCGCCCGCGCCGTCACAATTCGCCCATGCTGAAGCCATAGAGGCTCAAAAGCGTGCGTCCACAGCCAGGATGTCGAGGCCATGAAAGAGAAGAGCACGATCGCCCTCGTCGATGACGAGCGCAATATTTTGACGGCGCTCCGCATGGCGCTCGAGGCCGAGGGCTACAAGGTTCGGACCTATCCCGACGGTGCAGCCGCCCTCGAGGCCCTGACCGAGGAGCCCGCCGACCTCGGTGTGTTCGATATCAAGATGCCGCGCATGGATGGCATGGAGCTCCTGCGCCGAATCCGCCAGCAGTCGGATATGCCGGTGATCTTCCTCACGTCCAAGGACGAGGAGATCGACGAGCTGTTCGGCCTCAAGATGGGCGCCGACGATTACATCGCCAAGCCCTTCTCGCAGCGTCTCGTGGTCGAACGGGTAAAGGCCGTGCTGCGGCGTGCCCAGGCCAAGGACGGCACGGCGCCGCCGACTGAAGCCGCGCGCATTCTCGAGCGAGGCAATCTCCGCCTCGATCCCGAGCGCCATACCTGCCACTGGGACAATCGCCCGGTCACATTGACCGTGACCGAGTTCCTCATCCTCCAGGCGCTGGCGACTCGCCCAGGTGTCGTAAAGACCCGCGACGCGCTGATGGACGCCGCCTACGACGATCAGGTGTATGTGGACGATCGCACGATCGACAGCCACATCAAGCGCTTGCGTAAGAAATTCAAGCAGGTCGACGACGATTTCGATGTGATTGAAACGCTTTACGGGGTGGGTTATCGCTTCAAGGAGACCTGACAGGTTTGCTGTCTACAGTGGGTAACGCGATGTTACTGGCATCTGGGGCAGATGCTGTAATATGGCGCGCTGTAGAACGCCTCCGACAGTTGGCGCCGATCTGAGCTGACTGGCGAGAGCGAGGGAAATCAGAATGGCACTCGATGGCGACCGCATGTGGCAGGTCCCGGCGTCGGAAGACGACGCTGGCAGCACCGCCAAGCGGAGCATTCGTGCGCCATGGCTCGCCATCGCCTGGCAGCGGACGGTCGACGTTTGGCGGTTCCTCGACGCTCACGGACCGCTGCGCAAACTTTTCTCGACGCTCGCGCGCCGCATCGTTCTCGCCAACCTGCTCGGCCTCGTCGTGCTCGTCAGCGGCATGATCTGGCTCAGCCAGCAGCACGCCTGGCTGATCACGGCGAAGTACGAAAGCCTCAAGATCCAAGGTGAGATCATTGCCTCGGCGATCGCATCGAGCGCGCTCGTCGAGCGTGAGGGGCGACTCTCCTTCGACCCCGAGCGTCTGCCGGAACTCGAAGGAATGCGCGTGCCCTTTCGCGATGACGGCTTCGCTGCGATGGAGCTGTCGCTGCGCCACGAGCGCGTCATCCCCGTCCTGCGGCGCCTCATCCACCCGACGCACAACACGCGCGCGCGCATCTACGACCGAAACGGCAAGCTGATCGTCGACTCAAGCGAGCTGCAAGACCTCCAGTTCCCGCTGCAGCTCGATGGCGATCCCCGTCCGGGTGAGACCCAAGAGGCCCAGCCCGCCGAGCGCGTCAGGATCAAGAATTTCTGGACGCGCCTCTCCGGCTTCTTCGATCGCTCCGATCTGCCGATCTACCGGGAGATCGGCCGCAATGCGAGTGGCACGAGCTATCCGGAAGTGCGCCAGGCGCTCAGGGGCGCGGCACTGCCGCCGATGCTGCTTCTGACCGACGACCAGGAGAAGATCGTGTCGCTGGCCGTGCCGATCCAGCGGCGCAATGCCATCCTCGGCGCGCTGCTGCTCTCCACGCGGCCCGGCGAGATCGACGAGATCATCGCCAACGAGCGTTCCGCCATGGCGATGCTCGTGCTACTGGCGCTGGCGGCATCCATTCTCGCCTCGCTACTCCTGGCGCGCACGATCGCAGGCCCCATGCGCCGGCTCTCCGAGGGTGCCGAGCGCGTGAGCCGCAGCATTCACGCGCACACCGAGCTCCCCAATTTCGGCAACCGCCAGGATGAGGTGGGCCAGCTCTCCACAGCCGTGCACAGCATGACGCGCTCGCTCTACCGCCGTATCGAGTCGAGCGAAAAGTTCGCGGCCGACGTCGCGCATGAGCTCAAGAACCCGCTGACGGCCGCCCAGGTCATGGCGCAGTCGCTGCACTATGCGCGTACGCCCGAGCAGCGCGAGCAGGTCGTCGCGCAGGTTCTCGGCGAATTGAAACGTCTCAATCGCCTCATCACGGATGTCGCCAGTACCTCGCGCCTCGATGCCGAGCTCGCCCTGCAGACGACGGCGCCTGTCGATGTCCGGGGCATCCTTCGCACAGTCGTCGCGTCCATCCGTGCGACGATCGAGGATGGCCAGCACCACGTCGCACTCGAGATTCAGGACGTGCCGGCGCGCTCCGATGCCTTCATCGTGAATGGCCAGGAAATCAATCTCGGCCGCGTCGTCACGAACCTTCTCGACAATGCCCTGTCGTTCTCCCCGCCGGGCGGCACCGTGACCGTACGCGCCGCCGCGCTGAGTGACGGCGTCGAGATATCCGTGAGCGACGAAGGGCCTGGCATTCCGCCGGAAAGCATCGACAAGATTTTCGAGCGCTTCTATTCGGACCGCCCGCAGAGCGACCGCACGCGCGGCAAGAACTCCGGCCTCGGCCTCTCGATCTCGCGCGAGATCGTCAGTGTCCATGGCGGGCGGATCTGGGCCGAGAACCGCGTCGAGGGTGGCAAGGTTCTCGGCGCCTGCTTCAGAGTGCGGCTCCCGGCCGCCAATGTTCGCGCGGGCGGATGGCGTAACAGAAAAGAGATCACCTGACCCTCGACACGCGTGCGCGCCTGGATTACCGCGTATCGAGTTGACCCCGCTCCGAGCCATTCGATCCCGACCTCAGATCGCAAGCCAGGACGATTGAACTGATGGTGGCAATGGCCGCATTCCTGCCGCCTGCGCTCTCGAAGCCACGCTTCCGGCTCTTCGCAACCGGTCAGGCCGTTTCGATCATCGGCGGCTGGATCCAGCAGATCGCTCTCTCCTGGCTCATCTATCGGCTTTCGGGCTCCGTCTTACTGCTCGGTGTCTCGGGCTTCCTGACGCAGATCCCCTTCCTCATCATCTCCCCCTTTGCGGGTGCGCTCACGGATCGCGTGCGCCGCGTGCGCATGCTGATCACGGTGAACTTGGTACTCGCGACGCTGGCGACCATTCTCGCAACGATGGCTGCGCTTGGCGTTAGTGACGTGCGCTTTTATCTGGGTCTGGCGCTCTGCTCAGGCATTGCGACGGCATTCGAAACGCCCGCCCGCCAGGCATTGCTCTCCATCATTGTCGAGGATCGCAAGCTGCTGCCGAGCGCCATCGGCGTGAACTCCATGATGTTCAACGTAGGCCGCATCATCGGACCGACAATTGCAGGCATCCTGCTCCTACGCCTTCCGGAGGCATGGTGCTTCGCGCTCAACGCCTTGAGTTTCAGCGCCGTCATCACGGCTCTGATCCTCATGCGACTTCCCGATCCCATGCCGCAGCGGAAGGAGGGCGATAAGGGCATCGCGTTCCGGGAGACCATCGCGTATCTCAAGACCCATCCCGCTGCCCGCTATCTGCTGCCCACCGTGTCGGCGATCGCCATCTTCGCGCTGCCCTATCAGCACATCATGCCGTCCATCGCCGTCAACTTCTTCGGCGGCAATACATCGACACTGGGCCTGCTCATGAGCTCGGTCGGTGCCGGTGCGCTTGTGACTGCTGTCATCCTCGCCATGCAGTCGAGCACCCGCGTTCAACTCCTGCTGGTGCGGATCGCACCCTTCGTCGTCGCGGTGACGCTGATTGCGTTCAGTCAGTCACGCTTCCTGCCGCTATCGATGTTCCTGCTCGCGATCCTCGGCGGATCCATTCTGATGACGTCCGCGTCCACCAACACGATCATGCAGCAGTCCGTCGAGGACGCCTGGCGTGGCAGGGTGATCGGCGTCTACATCATGTGCTTCATCGGGATGGCGCCGCTGGGCAATCTCATGACGGGCGCCATCGCCGAGCACGTCGGCCTCGGGCCTACTCTCGCGTTCAACGGCCTTATGATCATACTGATCGTCGGCTTCACACAGTTTCGCTTCGCCAGCGATCCGACGGCCATGGAGCGCCTCAAGGAGGCCATGGGGAGCTGATCTCTCAGCGCGGTTCCGTGCCGGAGAGCGCGTAGTTCATGATTTTGTAGGCGAGCGCGGCCGCCGTGTAGTCATAGATGTGGAAGCCCGGAATAGGCGCCAGCTCGACCAGATCCGCGCCGACGATCGTGCCGACCTCCGCCGCGCGCTTCAGGATCGCGAGCGCGTGGAGATAGGAGAGCCCACCCGGCGTCGGTGTGCCGGTCGCCGGCATCACTGCGCCGTCGAGACCATCGATGTCGAACGAGACATAGATCGGGCGGCCGCGCATGTGAGCAGCGATGGTTTCGATATCCCAGCGCGCCTGATCCTTGCCCCAGTAGATATGCACGCGGTTCGGATGGGCATCGGCGAATTCCGCCTCCTCCTTCGAGATCGCGCGGATCCCGACCGAGACGAGCTCTACGTGCGCATGATCGAGGACGCGGCGCATGGCGGCAGCGTGGGAATACTTCTCGCCGAGATAGCCGTCGCGCAGATCCGCGTGCGCATCGAACTGCAGAACGACGAGATCGTTGTAGCTCGCCGCAAACGGTCGGATAGCGCCGGCTGTGAGCGAATGTTCGCCACCGAGCACGAGCGGGAAGCGGCCAACATCGAGAACCTGCTCGACGAGGCTAGAGAGCTGCGCCAGCGCCGGCTCGATCGGCTTCGCGATTTCCGGCTCGCGGATCGCGGCAATGCCATAGTCGAGATAGGCCTCGCGCCTGAGCTCCTCGTCATAGAGTTCGAGCTGGTGGCTTGCCGCCAGGATCGCGGAGGGCCCGGACGCCGTGCCGCTGCCGTAGCTCACTGAGGCTTCGAGCCCGAAGGGGATGACGACACATCGCGCCTTGTCCGGGTGATGGGCATCGCCCCGCAAGGGATCATGAAAGCTCTCGTCGGCGGGCAAATAGTCGAGCGGGGGGCGTGTGCGGCTCATGCGGAGGTCCTCTGCGGTCCTGAGGTGCGAATAGCTCTTGGCAGAGCAGGCCGCCCGTCGCAACCTGGAAGAAAAGTCGGGAGGAGACGGCCATGCGAGGTTTGACTGGCAAAGCAGCCATCGTGACAGGCGCCGGCAGCGGCATCGGCGCAGCGATCGCGGAGCGACTGGCTGCCGAAGGCGTGAGCGTACTGGTAGCGGATCTCAGAGCCGAGCGTGCCGAGAACACTGTCAAAGCCATTCGAGACGCCGGTGGCCGCGCCGAGCCCCACGCCATGGACGTGCGCAAACGCGAGGATGCCGCGGGTGCTGTTCAGCAAGCGGTGTCGCACTTCGGCCGGCTCGACATTCTCGTTTGCAATGCAGGGCTCATGGACCGCGAGCCATTCCTGGAAATGACCGACGATCTGTGGCGGCGCGTGATCGACACCAATCTCTACGGCACGTTTATCTGCGCGCAGGCCGCCGCGCGGCAGATGGTTGCCCAAGGGGGAGGCGGCCGCATTGTCACTGTCGCGTCGAACTCGGGTATCTTCGGCGGCAAAGGGCGAGCAGCCTATGGCGCCAGCAAAGCCGGCATCATGAACCTGACGCAGTGCATGGCCATGGAGCTTGCTCAGCACGGTATCAACGTCAATGCGGTGGCGCCGGGACCGACGCGAACCGGCGCCAATCCGAGCGGCCGGCCTTCCGATTACATCAGCACGCGCATGCCTCTCGCGCGCCTCGGCGAGCCGAGCGAGATCGCAGCGGTTGCGGCTTTTCTGGCTTCGGACGATGCGAGCTTCGTCACGGGACACGTCTATGCAGCCGACGGTGGCTTCACCATCGCCGGCATGATCGATACCTGATCCACCAAGGAGAAGATGAATGAAGGAACGTAATCTCGGGCCCTCGGGCCTGCGTGTGTCCGTCGTCGGCCTCGGCTGCAACAACTTCGGCGCCAAGCTCGACCTCGAAGGCTCGCGCAAGGTCATCCACAAAGCGCTCGATGCCGGCATCACACTGTTCGACACGGCCGACATGTACGGCAACCGCGGCGGCTCCGAGACGATCATCGGCGAGGTGCTGGGTGTGCGGCGCAAGGACATCGTGCTCGCCACCAAGTTCGGTTGGGAAATGGACGACGAGGGCCGCAAGCGCGGGGCTTCGCGGCGCTACATTATGAGCGCTGTAGAGGACAGCCTGAAGCGGCTGAAGACCGACTGGATCGACCTTTACCAGTACCACAAACCCGATCCGCTCACCCCGCTCGAAGAGACGCTGGCGACGCTCGACGACCTCGTGCGTCAGGGCAAGGTGCGCTACGTCGGCTGCTCGAACATGCCGGCATGGCAGGTCGCGAAATCGCAGGAGATCGCAAAAGCGCGCAATAGCACGACCTTCATCTCGTGCCAGGACGAGTACAGCCTCGTCGTGCGCAATGTGGTCGAACCGCAGCTCGCAGCGGCCATGGAGCACTACGGGCTCGGCCTGTTGCCGTTTTTCCCGCTCGCGAGTGGACTGCTGAGCGGCAAGTACGCGCGCAACAACATGCCGAAGGATGGGCGCCTCTCGCAGGCCCAGCGTTGGGCCGACAAGTATCTCAACGAAGGTAACTGGACGAAGGTCGAGAAGCTCGAAGCGTTCGCGAAGGCGCGCGGGCATACGCTGCTGGAGCTGGCTTTCAGCTGGCTCTCGTGCAAAGCGCCCGTGACGAGCGTCATCGCGGGCGCGACGACGCCAGCCCAGGTCGAGGCCAACGTGAAGGCTGCCGACTGGCAGCTCACGGCCGAGGACATGGCCGAAGTCGACAAGATCACGGTGGGTTAAACGTTCGCGAGAGCTTCACTTCCCCCTCTCCCCATTGCCTTCAATGGGGAGAGGGTCGGGGTGAGGGGCGGCCGCATGCGCCAACGTTTGCATTTGCCGCCGCCCCTCATCCTAACCTTCTCCCCGTAAGGACGGGGAGAAGGGACATGGGACGCGCACTTGCGCTGTGGTGCCCTAACTAGAACGCTTCCCCGGTCGCGAATGACCGTGCGAGGTCTTCTCCCAGAGGTGCGGCGCCGTGATGAGCTGCAGCAGCGCGCGATAGCTCGCAAACGATATGAGCAGCCAATAGAGCGGCATCATCAGCGACTCGAAGGCCAACCACCGCCAGCCCCGTCGCCATGACGCGACCGCCGCGGCCAGAATGGCGCTCGCATAGCCCAGCGCGAAGTTGGTGAGACCGATCCAGATGAGCGTGCGCTCCACCGTGCCGGCGTTGGGCGCGAGGAGATTTCCATTGAGCGCCTGCCAGCCGATGATGGCGAGCACCGCGGGATGAACCAGAGCGGATAGCAGCATCCCGCCGATCAGAACGTGCAGGCCGAACCACGACCATCGACCGGCGGCTTTGCGACTGCGGGCGCCACCCCGCGTGTGCACGAGATACGTCTGCATCCACCCCTTGAGCCAGCGCGTGCGCTGGCGGACCCAGCTCCTGAGCGCGATCGGCGCTTCCTCCCAGGTCGTCGAGGCGATCGTGAGCGTGCGATAGCCGCCGCGTGCCAGGCGAAAGCCGAGATCGGCATCCTCCGTCACGTTGTAGGGGTCCCAGCAGCCGACTTCCTTGAGTCGGTCGACGCGGAAGTGGTTCGAGGTGCCACCGAGCGGGATCGGCAGGCCGAGCCGTTGCAGGGAGGGCAGCTGCGCGTCGAAGAGCGAGGCATACTCGAGCGCAAACTGGCGCGGCAGCCAGCCCTGACGTGTGTTGTGAATGCCGAGACGGGCCTGAACGCAGGCGACCTCCGGCCCGCCTTGTTCAAACGCAGCCAGTGCCCGGCGAAGCTGATCAGGCTCCGGGATGTCTTCGGCGTCGTAGACGACGGCATAGGGACTGCGCACGAGCTCCAACGCGTAGTTCAGCGCCTTGGGCTTGGTGCGCGGACCCTTGTCCGGCACGATGACAGGGCGGATGTTGCCGGGCAGATCCAGGTCGGCGAGCACAGCAAGTGTCTCGGTATCGCTGGCCTCGAGGACGAGCAGCACCTCGAGTTTGGCGGCCGGATAGTCGAGGGCCGCCATGGCCTCGACGAGGTCGGGCAGGATCGCGGCCTCGCGATAGAGCGGGACGAGGGCGCTGTAGCGCGGCAGGTCGGCGTCGGGGACTGTCGGAACGGCCCTCGCGCTCCGGGAGCGCGGAGAGCGGATCATCTCCAGGACCGCCGCCGAGCGCAGCAGCACCACGCAGAGGAAAGGCAGGGTCAGGATGGCCATGACGAATGGCACGATGACATCGGGCGCGACCGCGGTGCCACCGACAAAGAGCCCGACGAGCGTGGCCGCGACGAGCGCCTGCCATGTCTCCGCGCCGTACCGCGCCGAAGCCGCGGGATCGGTACGCCAAAGCCCCTCGACGGCATGATCGATAAGCGCCGCCTCGGCCCCTGCCATATGGATGGCATCGACCTCGCGGCGGGTGGCGAGAATTGCGTGCTTGCCTGTCGGGATGAGCGAGACGGCCTCGCGAATGACCTGCGGACGCATGGCATAAGCGCCGATCACGACCTCGCCCGCCGGCCGCTGGCGCCCAGGTGTCCGCCCGAGCCAATCGATGCCGAGGGTCGCACCCAGCGCGGCGACGTACTCGCGCTCGTCCACCCAACCGAGCGCGATCATCACCTCGTGCGGCAGGACGGCCCATGCCTGAGCCATGCGTTCGGCCCGTCCGAGCGTCGCCGCATCAATGACGCGGCCGACCAGAAAGGCGTACTCGCTTTCGGGAGCGTCTACGGGGGCCGCCCGGAGCCGGCCGATACGCTGTCGCACGCTCCGGAGCCGCGCTAGAATGCTGCGCTGGCGTGGCGATTCTCGCCGTACGGCGCGGCGGCGAGGACGAAGCACGGATTGCCCAGAAATCTGGTCCATGGCAGCAATCGAGCCGAGCTGGCGGTGCCGCCGAAGACGGTGCGCACCTGCGAATACAATTTGCGCGGCGCCTTGGAAGATGGGCTAACGCCTACTCTGCCGACGCCACAGGATGAGGACGCATTGTGCGCATTGCGATCATAAGTGCCGCGCTGGCGGGTGCAATACTGATTCTTGATCAATTTATGCCCGCGCCACCAGCATTGGCCCAGGCATCAGGCGGCGCGCAGACCGAAACGCCGAGCATCGCGCCACCTCCTGCGCCGCCCGGCGCCGGCACGCGCCGCTTCGCCATCCGATTCCTGACGGACAGTGAATTCCCCCCGTTTCACTACTATGACGAGGATGGCGTACTGACCGGCTTCGATGTCGATCTCGCCCGCGCCATCTGCCTCGAGCTTGGCACGCAGTGCGATATCCGCGCGGTTCCGTGGAACGAGCTGCTCCCGGCACTGCGGCGAGGCGAGGCCGATGCCGTGATCGCCGCTCAGCGCATCACGCCCTCTCTGCTCAAGGAATTCGACGTCTCGGATCGCTATTTCTACACGACGGCCTGGTTTGCCGGCCTGCGCGGCGGCCCGCGTCTGACAATCACGCCCGAGCAGCTCGAGCGCCGGCGCATTGCCGTTGCCCGTGGCAGCCCGCACGAGGCCTACCTCCGCACCTTCTTCCGCGAGAGCGCCATCGAAACGACGGAGAACATAGAGCAGGCCCGCGAGGCCGTCCGCCAGGGACGCGCCGATCTCGTCTTCGGCGATGGGATCGGGCTCGTGTTCTGGGTCAATGGCTCGCTGTCACAGGATTGCTGCGAGCTCAAGGGAGGGCCGTTCTTCGAGCCGAGGTTCTTCGGCGACGGGCTCGCCATTACGGTGCCGCGGCAGGATGTCGAGCTCAAGCGCATGATCAACCGCACGCTGGAACGCCTGCGGCGCACCGGGCGCTACGAGGAGCTGATGCTGCGCTATTTCCCGAACCGGATCTTCTGAGGCACGCGCCCGCTCAAGGGCGACACGGCGTTAGATACCCTGCCCTTCGACCTCGCGAGCGAGTTCCTCAGCCATGCGCGCCCCGCCCTCCCAGTGCGGGTGCACCTCGAGGAGCTGCTTGACGACGCTCAGCGCCCCTTTGGCGTTGCCCGTCTGGCGCCAGATCTGAGCAAGACCGTCGAGCGCCCGGAAATGGTTCGGCTCCAGCGCGATGGCCCGCCTCAGATCGCCGACCGCCGACGCCATATCGTTGCGGGAGAAATGGATGTAGGCGCGCCGGTTGAAGCCCTCGGCATAGTCCGGAGCGAGCTGGACGACGTAGTCCATGAACTTCAGCGCCTGGTCATTGTCCTTGGCACCGAGGGCCTTCGACGCACGCTGCATGAGCAGATTGACGGTGTCGCTCCCCGAGTAGCCCCACAGGCGCTCGATGGTCGCCTGGATAGTTTTCGCGGCGTCTGGCGTGTCGGCCGTCGCCAGGTGGGCGTAGAGATCGGACAGGATCTTCGCCTTGTCGTCCGCGGATGTCGGAACGCGATCTGTCAGACGACCGCCAGCCGTTGGCCCGTCGGGAGCGGGCTGCGGCGCGGCTTCCGGCACGTCCTGCGGCGGCGGTAAGATGGGCTGCTGCTGAGCGTGCGCGACGTGCGCGAAAACGCCCAATCCAAACGCAAAGGCCACCCCGAGCGCTGCGGCGGTGCGCATCATGCTTCGGTTGCTCCTCGGATCATCGTTCATTGATTCAGGATACGGCCAACAGAACGGGGCGTCAAAAAGGCCACGCCCGCCCACTCGATCACAAATGGGTTAACAGGGCTTCGTGCCAAAATGGCGTGCGATTAGCACATCATTAAATTACCGCCCCGATAATCGGCTTGGAGTTGCGGGATTGGCGCTTCCGCCAGTTTCGAAGCGGCCTGCCACCTGCTGAACTCACCCTTGTCATCAAGGCAAAAGGATTTCCATGTCGCTTCAACCCGCGTCAGCCCCAGTCCAGAGCGGCAGCATTCTTGTCCGCACGCCGGCGGATCGCCGCCGGCACAAGCGCGTTGCTCTGACGCTGCTCGGCCGGTTCATGCGCGCAAACAAGCAGGAATTTCCCTGCAAGCTGCACGACGTGTCGGCGGGCGGGGCGGCCATCATGGCGCCTGTGGAAGTTGAAGAAGGCGAGCGCATCGTCGCCTATTTCGACCAACTCGGCGGCCTTGAAGGCACGGTGACGCGCCTGTTCGACGGCGGGTTCGCGATCCAGCTCATTGCCACCCAGCACAAGCGCGAAAAGCTGGTCGCGCAGCTCACCTGGCTCATTAATCGCAACGAGCTCACAGGTGAAGACGAGCGCAAGCACGAGCGCATCGCTCCGAAGAACACTGAATCCATGATGAAGCTCGACGAGGGGATCGTCATTCCCGTCCGTGTGCTCGACGTATCCATCTCGGGCGCATCGATCGGCACCGAGGCGCGCCCCCCGATCGGCCAGGACATCCTGCTCGGCAAGCTGCGCGCTGTGGTTGTACGTCACCACTCCAAAGGCATCGGCGTCCGGTTCAGGGACATCCAGAACCCCGCAGCGCTGCGCAATCATTTCGACTAAGGGCGCGGGGGAAAGAACCGATTGCCAGTGCAACGGCGACGGTATGCAAGACGTTAACGGGGGTGCGTAACTTCGAGGAAATTTTGGGCAGTAGTTGCCTCAAATGCCTCGCGTCGACTTGGGGGTCGCCTAACGACTGCCTGTTAAGCTCACTTCGATCGAAGGGGAGTGTCGAAGTCATGTTGCCGGCGTCAAAGTGGTTGTCGAGTGCTGCATTCTACGTGCTGCTGACTGCGATCGGCAGCGGTGACGGCCACGCGCACCGTCAGACGCCAGAACCTCGGCCGTCGGCCTTCATGCGCGTCTACGGGCCGACACTCCCGCCCTTCGGCTTCGTCAGCTTCTGCGACCGCCATCCGGACGAATGCCGCCAGGGCGCGTTCGAAGAGACACGCATCGAGCTGACCGACGAGCGGCGAGAGGAGCTCGATCACGTGAATCGGGCGATCAACCGGCTTATCGAGCCGGCAACGGACCAGGAAATCTTCGGCATCGCGGAGTACTGGACGCTCCCGATGAAGCGCGGCGATTGCGAAGATTACGCACTTCTGAAGCGGCAGGTGCTCATGCAGCGCGGCTGGCCCGCGAGCGCTCTGCTGATCACGGTCGTGCGCGATGAGAAGAATGACGGACACGCCATCCTGACGGCGCGCACGTCCAAGGGGGACTTCATCCTCGACAACAAGTTCGATGATGTGCGCCCCTGGCACGCCGTCGCGTACACTTTCATCATGCGCCAGTCGTACATCAATCCGAAGGTCTGGGTGTCGCTCGACAGCCGCGACAGCCGCACGCCGGACCACATAGCCGGCGTACGCAAAGACGGGACGCGGCGCTAAGCGTCTCGATGCGCGCGCTCAGTCCTGCGGCTTGAAGGTCGCGGCGTAGCGCTTCCAGCGCGCCATGTAGTCGGCAACGCCGCCATCGACCCGCTGGCGATCCTCAGGCGTGACTTCGCGCGCGACCTTGCCGGGCGTGCCGAAGACGACGCTGTTCGGCGGAATGACTTTGCCTTCCGGAATGAGTGCGCCGGCGCCGATCATGGCGCCTTCACCGATGCGGGCGCCGTTGAGGACGATGGCACCGATACCGATCAGCGCCCCACGGCCGATGTGACAGCCATGGAGCATGGCAGTATGGCCGATCGTGCACTCCTCCTCGATGACCATCGGAAAACCCGGGTCGACGTGAAGGACACAGTTCTCCTGGATGTTCGAGCGAGCCCCGATGCGGATCGGCTCGTTGTCGCCACGGATGACGGCACCGAACCAGATGCCGACCTCCTCCTCGATCGTCACCTGTCCGATCACGACGGCAGTCGGCGCAATCCAGTAGCGGCCGGCCGCGGGAAGCGAGACGGCGTGATCGCCGAGCTTGTAGAGGGGCATCGAGGGCTCCGGCCAGCCTGCGGGATCAGGCGTCTTCTTCGAGATCGTAGTCGAGGATCGTCATGCTGACTTGATACGAGGTCTCGCCATCCTCGAGATCCTTCGAGACCACGCCAACGAACTCGCCGCCGACGTAAAGCTCGGCCGCATCGACGGCGCGCTGGCGGGCGCGCACCTCGACGGTCTTGTTCGCAAGCATCTTGCGCAGGTAGACCTGCAGCTTGTCGAGTTCAGGCTTCGTCAGCGCATTCGACTTGGATGCGCCGCCCTTTGGTCCCGCCGCCATAAATTGCTCCTTCGCCGGCGAGCACTCTTGGCCCGCGCCGCTCGCCAAATTCCGCCTTCAGCAGCCGCAACCGCAGTCGCCGGGCTGGAGGCGCTGGTCCATATTGCGCGCCGGCTCCGGGCATCCTGCCGGCCCGACGATCTTTGCCGGCACGCCGGCAACCGTCGACTGCGGCGGCACGTCCTGCAGCACCACGCTTCCGGCTGCCACGCGGCAGCAGTTGCCGACCGAGATATTGCCGAGCACCTTGGCGCCGGCGCCGATCATGACGTTGTCGCCGATCTTCGGATGCCGGTCGCCAGTCTCCTTGCCGCTGCCACCAAGCGTTACGCCATGCAGGAGCGAGCAGTGATCGCCGATGACAGCCGTCTCGCCGACGACGATAGCCGTCGCGTGATCGAACATCAGGCCTTTGCCGATCCGCGCGGCCGGATGGATGTCCACCGCAAAGATGCGCGAGCTCTGGCTCTGCAGATAGAGGGCGAAATCCTGCCGCCCTTCCACCCACAGCGCATGGGCAAAGCGGTGCGTGACGAGCGCGTGGAAGCCCTTGATGTAGAGCAGCGGCTCTATATAGCGGTGGCATGCCGGGTCGCGATCGTAGACGGCCGCGAGGTCCGCGCGGAAGCAGTGTCCGATCTCGGGACGCGCGCGCAGGACGTCCTCGAACGTATGGCGAATGAGGCCTGCGTCGACGTCGGCGTGATTGAGGCGCTGCGCGAGGCGATGGCAGACGGCGTCCTCGAGGCGCTCGTGGCTCAGAATGGTGGCATAGATGAAGCCGCCGAGCGCGCGCTCGGCAGTCATGACGGCCTCCGCCTCCGTGCGGATGGACTGCCAGATGGGATCGTAAGCCTCGATCCTGCCGCTCGATGCGGCGTGCGATGTGATGGCCATGATCGCAGTTCTCCTTGGGCCTGCAGGGTCAAGAACCTGGGGCCGACATCCCGGACGCATCCCGAACATTGGGTTGCGCCGAAACCTTACTATGCAGGTAACTACCGGGAATGCGTTAGTCAATCGTTGGGCTCTCGGGCCCGGTAACGTCACGGCATCATAACAGGGCAACCCGCTCGGCCAACCGACGGTTGCATAGGACCGCTCGCGGCCCGAGCATCTCGCCCCCTAGAATAGCCAATAATATTAATAACCTAAAGGGCCTCGGCCCATCATCGTTCGGGGCCGCGCGAGTCCGGGCCCAGCGGCATGAGCCGCACTCCGGGGCGCAGACGTCGGTAGGGGTACTTGGCCGAGTCCGCCAGATGGCCGCCGGGAGCTATGCAGACCAGGATCTCCTCGGCGATGGGCTGGAAGTCGCCGCGGAAATGCACCGTGCTCTTGAGGCCCAGGATCTTCTGATCCTTCGGCTCGATGCCAAGATGACGGAACGGCGCCTGATCGAGGGCCTGCATGCGCTTCGTCGTCACCGCCACTTTCACACCGCCGATCGAAAGCAGCGCCATGGGGCCGAGATCGATGTCCCGATTGCCCGAGACCGGTCCTGACGTGCGGAACTTGCCATTGCCGAGCGCCTCGACGCGGAACGTGCCTTCGAAGGGCACAACGCCCTCCGGCCCATTGCGCCCACCGAGCTTGAGCTTGATTTCCGCGCCCTTGCCGGCGGCATGCGCGGCCTTGGCCGCTTCGGCATCACAAAGATAGCCGAGCACCGCGCCCTCTGACCTGCCTTCGACCAGCGCGAAGAGCAGACCCGTGGTGTCGGCGCTGCCGCCCGCACCGGGATTGTCCTGCGTGTCGGCAATGAGGACGGGACGGCTCGCTTTGGCGGCAATCTGCTTCGCCCGCGCCACCGCCTCCGCAGGAGACAGCACGGGCACCGCGAACTCCGGTTCCTTCAGCGTGATGTAGCGGGCGGCCTCGTCGGCGACACGGTCAGCGATCTCCTGCGATGTTGCGTGGACGATGACACACGGGCCGCACTGGAAAAGGTCGGACGGCGGGAAGCCCGCGAGATAGGATACGCTGATGACACCGTCCTGCTTTTCGAGCTGCTGCGTCAGCGCGATGATGCCGTTCGAGGGCTCGACCATAGTGCACTGGCTGTGCAGCGGAATGAGGAACGGCATCTTGCGCAGTGCGCGGCCGGGCGTGCGACCGTGCTCGAGAACATGCTTCATCGTGCGGGCCGCGCGCACGCCCGTCTCAGGCCGGTCGACGTGCGGATAGGTCAGATAGGCCGAGACGGCATCGGTGTACGCGGTGATCTCGTGCGTGACATTGGCGTGATAGTCGAGGCTGATGACGATCGGCATATCCGGGCCGACGCACGCGCGAATGCGGCGAAGCAGCTCGCCCTCGCCATCCTCGAAGTCCTCGCTGACCATGGCGCCGTGCAGATCGAGGTAGATCGCATCGACCGGCATCTGCTGAGAGAGCTCGGCCACGAGCTCGGCGGCGATGCGCTCGTAGGCATCGCGCGTGACCATGCCGCCGGCGCCACCGCTGGTCCATAGCAGCGGCACGATCTCGTGCTCCTTGTCCATGACTTCGAGGAAACCCGAGAGCGCGAAGGAAATGCCGCTCAACCATTTCAGAACGTCGCCGCGGCGGACGAGCGGTGGGCGGTCGCGATGGCTGCAGAAATAGGCGTAGTCCGTCGGCGGCGTGACGAACGTGTTCGTTTCGTGGTGAAAGCCGCCGACTGCGATCCGTGCCATGGCCGTTTCCTCGTGCTGTTCTTATGCCGGGGTAGGCGCCCCGATCTCGTCGAGCCGCACACAAGCGGCCAAATGCTTCTCACCAACTGATTTCAGCGGTGGACGCGCCTCGGCGCACTTCGGCGCGGCAAAGGCGCAGCGCGGCCGGAACGTGCAGCCCGAGACCAGATTGGTCGGCGAGGGCGGATCACCGGGCAGTGCCGGCGTGTCGTTCAGCGAGCCGGGCTCGAGCCGCGGTGCCGCAGCCAGCAGCGCGCGCGTGTAGGGATGCCGCGGCTTTGCGAAGATCTGCTTCGTCGGGCCGGTTTCGACGATACGGCCGAGATACATGATCGCGACCTCCTCGCACATGCGCTCGACGACCGAGAGATCGTGGCTGACGAAGAGGTACGTCAGGCCCAAGCGGCGGCGCAGCTCGTCGATGACGCCGAGAACGGTAGCCTGCACCGAGAGATCGAGGCCGGACGTCGGCTCGTCGAGAATGACAATGCGCGGGCGCAGGACGAGAATGCGTGCGAGGCCGACGCGGCGCTGCTGACCTCCCGAAAGCTCGTGCGGATAGCGCGTGCGGAAGCTCGGATCGAGACCGACGGCGTGCAGCATCTCATCGATGCGTGTGGTGCGCTCGGCCTTGTCACTCACACCATGAATGCGCAGCGCCTCGTCGAGGGCGTGACCGATGCTCCACCATGGGTCGAGCGCCGCACCGGGATCCTGATGCACGTACTGGACGGTCGCGCGCGCACGGCGCGCTTCCTTCGGGGACAGTCCCGAGACCACGCGGCCATCGAGACGCATGGTGCCGGACTTCTCGCGCACGAGACCCAGCGCCGTCTTGGCGATCGTCGTCTTACCGCAGCCCGACTCGCCGACGAGACCCAGCGCCTGACCGGGCTTGAGTTGCAGGCTCACGCCATCGACGGCGCGCACGATCCGCTGCGGCTTGCCGAGGAAGGCTTTGCCGCCACCGAACTCCGTGACGAGGTCCTCGATCTCCAATAGCGCGGCTCCGCTCGTGCTCATGCCGCAGCCTCATCGAGATGGAGCACACAACGCACGGCATGGCCTGGCTGAGGCGCGACGCGCGGAGGTTGGCCGGCAGTGCATTCGGCACGCGCATGAGGGCAGCGTGGACTGAAACGGCAGCCGGTCGGTGGGCGAAGCGGCGACGGCACGGCACCCGGAATGCCCGCAAGCTCTTCGGCACGCTCGGGATGACAGGCGAGCAGCATCTGGGTGTAGGGATGGAAAGGTGCCTTCAGCACCTGCGCAACAGGCCCGCTCTCGACGGTCTGGCCCGCATACATGACCGTCACCGTATCGCAGAGCTGCGCGACAACACCGAAGTCGTGCGTCACGAAGAGCATGGAGAGGTCGCGCTCGATGGCGAGGCCGCGCAGCAGCTTCAAGATCTGAAGCTGCGTCGTCACGTCGAGGGCCGTGGTCGGCTCGTCGGCGAGAATGATGCCGGGCGCGGCGGCGAGGGCAGCCGCGATCAGGAGGCGCTGGCGCTGGCCGCCTGAGAACTGATGCGGGTAGCGGTCGAGGGCGTGCTCGGCGTCAGGAAGCTGCACGGCCTTGAGGAGCGAAATGACGTGCGCTCGTTGAGCCTCGCGCGTTGCTTTGCTATCGCCCGGCGTCCGGACGGATTCGAGAAGCTGCGTGCCGACCCGGAAGACGGGATTGAGTGCCTGGAAAGGATCCTGCGGGATGAAGCCGATGGCGCGCCCCCGCACGTCCTTCTGAAGCGTGTCGGCGGGCAGATTGAGCAGGTTGCGCTCGCCAAGCATGATCGAACCGTGCGTCGCGCGCCCACGCTTCGGCAGAATGCCGAGGATCGAACGGATCAGCGTGGACTTGCCGCAACCGGACTCGCCGACGATGCCATGGATCGAACCCGGCATCAGCGAGAGGCCGACGTTGTCGAGAATGCGTGCTTCGCCCTCGTCGGTGCCGACCGAGACGGAGAGATCGCGGATCTCCAGAACCGGAGCTGATTTCTCCAACATCATCGCGAGCGCCTCAGCCGGGGATCGACGAGATCGCGCAGACCATCGCCGAAGAGATTGAAGCCGAGCACGGTGATCAGAATGGCGAGGCCGGGGAAGGTCACCGCCCACCAGGACTCCGGCAGATACTCGCGGCTCTCGGCAATGGCGAGGCCCCAGTCCGGACTCGGCGGCGCGGCACCAATACCGAGGAAGCCGAGCACGGCGGTCGTCAGGATCGTAAAGCCCATGCCGATGGTCGCGCGCACGATGATCGGCGAGGCGACGTTGGGCAGCACGTGAACGAAGAGAATGCGCGAGGT
Organism: Pseudomonadota bacterium; assembly: GCA_023430315.1. GTDB lineage: Bacteria > Pseudomonadota > Alphaproteobacteria > Rhizobiales > Hyphomicrobiaceae. The sequence continues at coordinate 45,302 of JAEZAW010000244.1, forward strand.
CGAGGCGCCGAGGCCCTGCAGAGCCTCGACGAAGAGCGCGTTGCGCACGCGGCGCACCTCGCCGTAGACCGTACGGCAGAAGAACGGCCAGTACGTGAGCGCCAGCGCCGCCATGGCGCTTTCGATTCCGCGCCCCATGAGCTGGGCAATGGCGAGCGCCAGAATGAGCTGCGGCACGGCGAGAAAGACATCCGTGACGCGCATGATCGCCTCGCTGCCCCAGCCATTCGAATAGCCGGCATAGAGGCCCGCGGGCACACCGATGGCGATGGAAAGTCCCACCACGGTCAGCGCGACGAGGAGCGCGCCACGCGTGCCCATGATGACGCGCGCATAGACGTCACGGCCGAGGTTGTCCGTGCCGAACCAGTATTCCGCAGAGGGTGGCTTCAGACGGTCGATGATGTTGCCGAAGTAGACCGCGTCGGCATCGGGCACGATGAGCGGCGCGAACACGGCGATGAAGCAGACCGCGCTGATGATGAGGAGCCCCAGCACCGCCGGGATATCGCGCAGGAATTTCTTGAGGATCAGCATTCGCCCGCGCCCTCACAGCGTCTCGGCGACGCGCGGATCGAGCATCGCGTGCACGACATCCACGACGATGTTCACGATCGCATAGATGACGCCGACCACCAGCGTCACGGCCAGAACGGCCTTGTAATCCGAGGTCAGGATGGCACTGACGGCATAGGAGCCGACGCCGGGCCAGTCGAAGATGGCTTCGACCGCGACCGCACTGGAGATGAGCGTGCCGAAGAGGAGGCCGATCTGCGTTGTTGCAGCGACGACCGAGTTGCGCAGCACGTAGACCCAGATGATGCGCTTGCGGGCGTATCCAGCGG
>JAEZAW010000173.1 GCA_023430315.1 Pseudomonadota bacterium
CGAGCACCTCTGCATTCCCTTCATGTTCTACACGAAGTTCGATCCGACGGAGTTTGCGGCCACTTGGCCCAATGCGCCGATCGTGGCCAAACCGGCGGGCAGCGCCACTGTCGCCGAGACCGTCGCCGGCTTGCTGCACTGAGCGCAAGCACGGAATTTTGATCCCTCCAGGGGAATAGAGAGCGCGCCCGCGCGTTGTTCACGAAGTGCACCTTTGGTGCGCCTCGTGGCCCCTCTTTTCGGAGACCAGAATGCGCCGACTTCTGTTTGCATTTGCTGTGACCTCGCTCATGACTGGCCCCGCATGGGCCGATCGCCCCGTCACCGACGAGGAGCGCGCCAAGCTCACCGATCTTCTCAAAGCCGAAGGATGCTCCGGCGGCGAGATGGAATTCGACGACGACAAGTTCGAGATCGACGATGCGCGCTGCGCCGACGGGCACGACTGGGACTTCGAGTTCGACCGCAATTTCCAGCTGATCAAGAAAGAGCAGGACGATTGATCGGCAGTCGGCGTGGTGCGGTCAGCGCCACGCCCGCCATCCGTTGTCACGCCATACGTGCGGCACGTACGACGGCACGACGGCGTCACCCTTCGCATCGAAGCGTATGGCACCGAGCCGGGTCGCGTGCGGCCGCTCCCTGAGAGCTTCCGCAACGCGCTCGGGCATCGCACCGCCGGCTTCGGCGAGCGCGATGGCCCACGCTTCGACCGCCGCGCCCGCAAGATCACGCGTGCCGTTTTCATTCGCGCTCTTGTGCCCGTCCACGCCGCTGCCCGGCCATGGCAGCATGACGAGGAACGTGTCGACGGCGGCCAGCAGTCGCCTCGGTGGCACATCGGCCGCGAGAATGTCCGTGCCGATGGCCGTCGTGATCCGAGTGCCGGCGCGCTTGGCCTGATCGAGGATCATCGAGGCCTCGAAGGGCTGGCCAGGAAAAACCACGAGATCGGCTTTTGCCGCGGCCAGCTCGGCGACGAGCTTAGCGTGATCCTTCGTGCCGGACACGTACGTCGCAAACAGAACCAGCGTCACGTTTGCGTCCGCCGCGCTGCGGCGAATTTCCTCCGCCATGCCGCGCCCCTGGAGACTGCGGTCATGGACGATGGCCACGCGTGCGGACGGGAACGACAATGCAATCAGCGCCGCGATGCTGTCAGCCTGCCGGTCATCGCGACCGGCGAGGCGATGGATGCCGCGACGGCCAGCGGGCCCCGTAAGGCGCGGATGGCGCGGTCCGGTCGCGATCATGATGATGCCGGCCGCGGCATAGATCTCGGCTGCGCGGATGGCACCGCTTGGACAGACGTGCCCGATCACCACGTCGACACCCTGAGCGACGGCGCGGGCGGCGACGGCCGCCGCTTCATTGCCTTCACACTGGTCGTTTGCATCGACGACGCGCACGTGCCGGCCGAGAATACCGCCCCGCACATTGAGCGCGCGCGCCGCCTCCTCGACGCCTTCACTCACGGGGCGTGCCGGCGCTTTCTGGCCCCGGTCATCGGGCGCGGGGTCGCGGCTCGAGTCGACCGCCATGACGACGAGTTCGCCTTCGCCGGCTCGCGCGTGCCTTGGCGAACCGGACAGTACGGCGAGTGCCGTCAGCGCGCCTGCGAGGCATCGAAGGGCCAAAAAGCCGAAAGGCAGCCGCCCGGGCTGCCTTTCGGTCGTCCTCTCGACGTGTGGCGTCACACGCACCTACTCAGTTCTGCACGTAGGTGATCTTGTCGCCCTCGACCTTCTTCCACGTGTACATCGTGTAGTCGGGCACCGTGACGTCGCCCTTCTTGTCGAAGGCGCGCGAGCCGAGGACGGTCGCGAAGGGTTTGCCGGCGCGAATGGTCTCGGCGATTTTCTTGGGATCGTTCGACTTGGCCTGATTGGCGGCCGAAGCGATCACCTGCACCACCGCGTACGCATAGAGCGTATAGGCCTCGGGCTTGAAGTTCGCCGCGAGGAACTTCTTCACGACGTCGGCTGCTTCCTTGCGACGCTGCGGATCGGGCGCGAAGGTCATGAGCGTTCCTTCGACGCCGGGACCACCGATCGCTGCGAACTCGTCGGTCGCGATGCCGTCACCGGACATCAGCGGCGCCTTCACACCCTGGTCGCGCATCTGGCGCACGATGAGGCCGCCTTCGGTGTGCAGCCCGCCCCAGTACACGAGATCGGCACCCGACACCTTGATCTTGGACGCCAGCGCCGAGAAATCCTTCTCGCCGATGTTCACGCCCTCGTAGAGAACCTCTTTGAGGCCACCTGCGTTCATGGCCTTCTTGGTCTCATCGGCGAGGCCTTTGCCGTACGTAGTTTTGTCGTGAACGATCGCGATCTTCTTGCCCTTGTAGTTCTTGAGCAGATAGGCACCGGCGACTGCACCCTGCTGGTCGTCGCGACCGCACATGCGGAACGTGTTCCAGAGCTTACGCTCGGTCAGGCGCGGGTTGGTCGAGCCCGGGGAGAACATGAGCGCGCCGTTCTCGGCGTAGACCTCCGACGCAGGGATCGAGACGCCCGAGTTGAAATGGCCGGCGATCAGCCGCACGCCATCGCCGATGAACTTGTTGGCGACCGACACACCTTCCTTCGGATCGGCGCGATCATCGCCGAAGACCAGCTCGATCTTCTGGCCATTCATGCCACCCTTGGCATTGATGTCGGCAACGGCCTGCTCGGCGCCGCGCTTGAGCTGGGCGCCGAAAGTGGCGTTGGCACCCGTCAGCGGGCCCCCAAGCCCGATCTTCACCTGCGCACTCGCAACACCCGTCATCGCGAGCAGCGCCGCAACGGCCACCCCCGACCACATGAGCTTTTTCATCAACGCTCTCCCTTTTAGCCTACTGGCTGCTGAAAACCTGCGGATCTGACGGCACCTGGCCGCACCGGCGCGGAAGCCCACACCCGTGGATCGAGCATTCCCCGAAAGTTGGGCAAAGTCACGCCCAATCCACAGGTCCCAAGACCAAGGTTTGGGCGGCCCGGAAGACGCTCAACGATCACCGCGGCGCAATGTAGGCTCGGCCGTGCCGGGCGCCAGCCAGTCGTACTGCTCGCGCATCTGGCGCGAGCGCGTGACGCGGAAGCCGAACACCGCCGCGGCGATCAGCACAACGAGATCAACCACATAGCTGCGCGGCGCGATGAAGGGCTCGTGGAAGAGCGCATAGTGGATGAAGCGGACGGCGGCGGCAATGAGAAGGCCATAGGCGACGAGCTGCCAGCGCGGCCGCCACGTCGTGGCGATGGCGCCGCCCGTCGCGTACGCGGCCATCCCGCCCATGATGACGGTCACGAGGAGGAAGACCCAGTCGCCGTTCGGGCCTGCATCGTAGAGCCATTCCGGCATCGTCACTCTCCAAGGACCTAGTGTCGCCCGCCTTCGAGGTAGGCCGCGCGGATGTCGGGACGCTCCAGCAGTTCGGTGCCGCTTCCCTGCATGGTGATGAGGCCGTTGACCATCACGTAGCCGCGATGCGCGAGCTTCAGCGCGTGATAGGCGTTCTGCTCGACGAGGAAGACGGTGAGGCCCTCGGACCGGTTGAGCTCGCCGATGACGTCGAAGATCTGCTTGACGATCAGCGGCGCGAGGCCGAGCGAGGGCTCGTCGAGCAGCAGCATGCGCGGCCGGCTCATCAGCGCGCGGCCGATCGCCAGCATCTGCTGCTCGCCCCCCGACAGCGTGCCGCCGCGCTGCGACAGGCGCTCCTTCAGCCGCGGGAACAGCTTGCAGACGTGATCGAGCGAGGCCTCGAAACTCTCCGGCGGCGCCACCGTGGCGCCCATCTGCAGGTTCTCGAGCACGGTCATGCGCGGGAAGATCCGCCGCCCCTCGGGCGACTGGGCGATCCTCAGGCGGGCGATCTCGTGCGTCGACATGCGGGTAATGTCGCGGCCGTCGAAGACGATCTGGCCCTCGCGCGAGCGCGGATTGCCGAAGATGGTCATCATCAGCGTCGACTTGCCGGCGCCGTTGGCGCCGATCAGCGTGACGATCTCGCCCTGCGCCACCTCGAGGTCGACGCCCTTCAGGGCCATGATGTTGCCGTAGAAGGTCTTCACGCCGCGGATGGCGAGCAGCGGCGCGGTCACGTCGCGATCTCCTTCTCCACCGCCGCCACCTCCTCGTCCTCGACGCCGAGATAGGCGGCGATGACGCGCGGATCGTTGCGCACGAAGGCCGGCGCGCCGTCGGAGATCTTCACCCCGTAGTCGAGCACGACGACGTGGTCGGAGATCTCCATGACGACGCTCATGTCGTGCTCGATGAGCAGGATCGAGGTTCCGCGCTCGGCGCGGATGTAGAGCAGGAGCTCGTTCAGCTCGCCGGACTCGCGCGCGTTGAGGCCCGCCGCCGGCTCGTCGAGGCAGAGCAGCCGCGGCTTGGTGCACATGGCGCGGACGATCTCGAGCCGCCGCTGTGCGCCATAGGGCAGGCTCGCCGCCGGATCGTCCGCACGGTCGATGAGGCGGACGCGCTCCAGCCAGTCGCGGGCGAGCTCGATCGCCTCGTGCTCGGCGGTGCGGTAGCTCGGCAGGCCGAACAGGCCGGCGAAGGTGAAGCCCGAGGCGAGCATCAGCGGATTGTGCTGGGCGACGAGCAGGTTCTCGAGCACGGTCATGCCGCCGAACAGGCGGATGTTCTGGAAGGTGCGGGCGACCCGCGCCTCGCGCGAGATCTCGTGATCGACCATCCGCTCGAGAAGGTAGGGTCCCTCCGGCCAGAAGCGCTGCTGCGAATCGGTCAGCTCGTCGATCGCCCCGGCCGGCGCACCCGGGTCCGGCTGCAGCGCGATCCGCCCCTCGGTCGGCTTGTAGAAGCCGGTGATGCAGTTGAAGACGGTCGTCTTGCCGGCGCCGTTCGGGCCGATGATCGCAGTGATATCGCCGCGGCCGGCACCGAACGTGACGTCGTTGACGGCAACGAGCCCGCCGAACCGCATGGTCAGATGCTCGACTTCCAGAAGGGGCGCCGTCTCCCAGCGCATCAGCCGTGACCCTCCTTGACGAGATCGGCGGAGATCGCGCGACGCGAGGTGAGGAACAAAGTCGGCTGGCGGTTGGCAATGAGCCCGCGCGGTCGCCAGATCATGATGATCACCATGGCAAGACCGAACAGCAGCATCCGGTACTGCGTCGGATCGAAGCCCGCGCCGAAGATGTGCTTCAGCCAGTCGAGCTCGCGCAGGATCTCAGTGCCGCCGATCATGGCGATCGCGGCGATCGCGACGCCGATCTGGCTGCCCATGCCACCGAGCACGACGATCGCGAGGATGACGGCGCTCTCGAGGAAGCTGAAGGATTCAGGACTGATGAAGTTCTGCCGCGCCGCGAAGAAGGCGCCTGCGAAGCCGCCGAACCCGGCACCGATGGCGAAGGCGGTGAGCTTGGTGTTCGTCGTGTTGATGCCGAGGGAGCGGCACGCGATCTCGTCCTCGCGCAGTGCCTCCCAGGCGCGCCCGACAGGCAGACGGCGCAGCCGGATCGTCACGATGTTCGTGAGAAGCGCCAGCATGAGGATGAGATAGAACAGGAAGATCGTGCGATGGAGCGGCGTGAACTCCAGGCCGAAGGTCGCCGCAAAGCCGGTGTCCGTCGCATTGAACGGCAATCCAAAGAAACTCGGTCGCGGAATTCCGGAGATGCCGGCATAGCCGCCCGTCACGTCCACCCAGTTGATGAGAACGAGGCGGATGATCTCGCCGAAGGCGAGCGTGACGATGGCGAGATAATCGCCGCGCAGCCGCAGCACCGGAAAGCCGAGGATGATGCCCCAGAAGGCAGCGAGGATTCCGGCGACCGGCAGGCAGATCCAGAACGCCCATGCGGCCCAGAATGTGGGGCCGATCAGCTCGGCCATGAAGTCCTTCACGACATCGCTCGACGCGAGCAGTGCGTACGAATAGGCGCCGACCGCGTAGAACGCGACATAGCCGAGATCGAGCAACCCCGCGAGGCCGACGACGATGTTCAGGCCCCAGCCGAGCATGACGTAGATGAGAATCTGGATACCGAAGTTGTCGATCCACTTTATCGAGCCCGCCGGGCCGACCAGCGCAAGGGCGAGTGCGGGATATGCGAAAAGAAAAATAAGGCCGGCGACGGCGAAGCGGCGCGCGGCCTCGGGGCTCACGGACGTGCCGGCGAGGATCGGCACCTTGGCGACCGGCGCCGGCCGGCGCGCGTACCAGTCCATAACAACGAGCCAGACAAAACGCGAAGCGAAGGCGATCGCGACGAGTGTCAGCGTCAGCTCGACCCGCGGCTCCAGCATGAGCTGGTTGGAGAAATCCTGCTCCGCGCGCAGGAGCACGATCGGAATGCAGAGACCGAGCGCGAGTAGCGCCGTCTTCGTGGCGTCGAGGGCTGCACCAAGAATTCCGATCGGCTGATGCGTGCCCCCTGCCATGACGATCACACCTTCTCGACTTCGGGTTTGCCGAGGAGCCCCGAGGGCATGAAGATGAGCGTGATGGCGAGGATCGAGAACACCGCGACATCCTTGTAGTCGATCGAGAAGTACGCCGACCACAGTGCCTCGATGAGACCGATCAGCAGACCGCCGAGGACGGCCCCCGGCAGCGATCCGATGCCGCCGAGGACAGCGGCCGTGAATGCCTTGATGCCCGGCACGAAGCCATCGGCGAAGTTCACGACGCCGTAGTAGATGAGATAAAGAACGCCGGCGACGGCCGCGAGCGCACCACCCATCACGAACGTGATCGAGATGGTGCGGTCGACGTTGATGCCGAGCAGCGCCGCCATGCGGCGATCCTGCTCGCAGGCCCGCTGGGCGCGGCCGAGCGGCGTGTACTGGACGACCCACCAGAAGATCGACAGCAGCACCACCGTCACCAGCATGATGATCATCTGCTTGTAGGAGATCGTGACGGCATAGTTCGCGCCTTCTTTGATCGTAATGACGTCATTGAGCATCGGGGGGATCGGCTTGTTGCGCGGACCCTGGACGAGCTGCACCAGATTCATGAGGAAGATCGACATGCCGATCGCCGAGATGAGCGGCGCAAGGCGGAACGAACCGCGCAGCGGGCGGTAAGCGAGCCGCTCGATGGCCCAGCTCCACAACGAAGTGAGGAACATCGCCGCGAGAAGCACGACCAGCAGCGACATCGCGACCGAGCCGACGCCGAGCACCATCGTCATCACGAGGAAGAAAATGAGCGCGATGAACGTGGAGACCATGAAGAGGTCGCCGTGCGCGAAGTTCACCATGCCGATGATGCCGAACACCATCGTGTAGCCGATGGCGATCAGGCCATAGATCGAGCCGAGCGTGATGCCGTTGATGATCTGCTGGAGGAAATATTCCACGCTAGTGTCCCAATTCCGAAGTTCGCCCAACCTCGATGCTGGCGTCCCGAGCGAACTTCGGAATTAAAAGGGACACTAGAATCGAAATCTCGCTAGTGTGATTCAGATCGAGAAATTCGCTCGATGCCGTGCCGCGAGATGGGACGAATTTCTCGATCATCACACTAGTGTCCCTTCTCGATCATCGCACTAGATCGCTCCTTGTCGTCATCTCACCAACGGCCGCGCATCGGCTGCCGGGCAGTCAGACCATGGGCAACGAATCGATCCGGCGGAATCGGGCAGGGCAGTTTTTCTCCAGATAACAGCAGTCGTCCCCAGGGCTGGATTTGAAGTCTGCTGGGAAGGCAGCGCGGTGTAAAGCACGCTTGCGCTGCAACTTGGCGGTGAACGCCCATTCTGCGGGCATTCTGTGCCACCCCCGTCACAGCCTCACCCCCAAGGCGCGGGTGCGCCTTCAGAGCATATTGTGCGTGCCGTCGCAGAAGGGCGGGTCGTCGGTGCTCTTGCAGCCGCAGAGATTGAAAGTGCCGGAGGATTCGGCGACGAAGCGGACAGGCAACAGGGACGTGCCCTTGTGGCCGGCGGTATCGCAGAAGGGCTGCCGGGACGAGCGCCCGCACCTGCACCACAGGTACGCACGGCCTTCTTCGAGCTCGACCTGATAGGGCCCATTCTGCGCGACGACGGGTTCATCGGACATCGATCAGTCTCCTTGCCCAGTCCCCGGAGATCCCGGAGCGCGAAGCCGCCGATCGGGACGGCTTCATAGTTCGCATCTCGCATGGGAGGCGGATGCGAGGCAAGGGATCGCGGCGCCGCGGCCTACTCGATGAGCTGCAGGCGGTCACGCTTGATCGTCGCGCGTGATGGCTCGTGGTCGCCGGGCGCATCGGCCCAACGCTCGTAGCGCACGCCTGGAAAGAGGATGATCTCCGCCGAGGGCTTGTCGCGGCGCGTGGGCCGGCGGCGTTCGGGCACCTGCATCTCGGGAAAGGCAACAATCATCGCCATGGCTCGTCTCCAACCGAGGGCGCTCTGTTGAGATACGCGACACGGCCGGACAACCCGGCAACTTTAACGATTTAGATGTGAGAGCTGATGCGGTTAACAAAAGGTTAACGCGGAATCCGACGAGCGCACCATGCTGCGCTGCGATGCAGTCGAGCAACAATCCGGCAGCGATTGCCTAAAGCTTCCTATGGCTCGCGACGGGGATCAGGCCGCGCACGCGCGTGATCTGCTCGCGCTCGATGTTGGCCGTCGCGTAGCCCGTACCGTCCGAGACCTTGGCAATGACATGCCCCCAGGGATCGGCGATGAGGCTGTGGCCGTAGGAGAGCCGCGTCGCACCTCCGCCATCGACGAACGGACCGTACTGTCCTGGCGCCACGATGTAGGTCTGGGTCTCGATGGCGCGCGCGCGCAGCAGCACCTCCCAGTGGTCTTTGCCCGTCTGCAGAGTGAAGGAGGACGGCACCATGATGATGTCGGCGCCTTGCTTGGCGAGCGCGAGATAAAGCTCGGCGAAGCGCATGTCGTAGCAGATGGTGCAACCGACCTTGAAACCTTCGAGGTCGTAGAGGACGACATCCGTGCCGGCCTTCACGGTCGCGCTCTCGTTGTAGGGCGTGCCGTCGGGCGCGGTGATGTCGAACATGTGGATCTTGCGGTAGCGCGCCACCTCGCGGCCGGTGCGGTCGAACACGCAGGTCGTGTTGTAGACCTGACTGCCGCCGGGGATCTGCTCGATCATGCTGCCGCCGTGGACCCAGACTTTGTGCGTCCGCGCAAAAACCTGCAGCGCCTCGTAGGCCTCGCCACCGGGAATACGATCGGCATTGGCGAGCTTTACCGCTGTGGTGCCACCGCGCCAGTTCCACACCTCGGGAAGGACCAGCACGTCGGGCCGGTCGGTCTCGACGGCGCGCGTCATAAGATCGGTCGCCTGGGCGATATTGCGCGCCTTGTCGTGCATCGAGTTGGTCTGGACGACGGTAATGCGCATGGTTTTTGCCCTCGCCGGCTGAGAAGACCTTTTACCAGCCAAGGCGACGTCATGGCGAGAGCCGCGATGCGGACATCAGGGCCGCGCCCCGCCTCCTACTCCTGATCGAGCGCCACCGCCTCCCGTTTCGCGCGGAGCGCCGGCAGCAGCGGCACGATGAGCATGGCCGCTGCCATCAGCAGGCAGGCCAGTGAGATCGGCCGCTCGACGAAGATCGAGAAATCACCCTGCGAGAGGATCAGCGACTTCCTGAGGTTGTTCTCGACCATCGGTCCGAGCACGAAGGCTAGCACGAGAGGCGCCGGCTCGTAGCCGAACTTGCGCATGAGATAGCCCAGCAGGCCGAACACCGTCATGACGAACACGTCGAAGACGGCGCTGCCCGAGCTGAATACGCCGACGATGCAGAACATCAGGATCAACGGGAAGAGCAGCTTGTAAGGCACTTTCAGCACCTGAACCCACATGCCGATCAGCGGGAAGTTCAGTATCAGCAGCATGATGTTGCCGATGTACATGCTGGCAACGATGCCCCAGAAGATCCCGGGGTTCTGCGTGATGAGCAACGGACCCGGCTGGATGCCATGGATGATGAAAGCGCCGAGCAGGAGCGCCATCACTACGTTCGGCGGGATGCCGAGCGTCAGCAGCGGAATGAAGGCGCCGCCAGCCGCCGAGTTGTTCGCCGCTTCCGGTCCCGCGACTCCCTCGATGGCGCCCTTCCCGAACATCTCCGGACGCTGTGAGAGCTTGCGCTCCAGCGCATAGGAAGCGAACGAGGAGATCACCGCGCCGCCGCCCGGCAGCACGCCGAGGAAGAAGCCCAATACGGTGCCGCGCACGATCGCCCACTTCGAGTAGGCCCAGTCCTGCACCGTCGGCAATAGGCTGCCGATGCGCGAGGAGACGACTTCACGCTGCACGCTGCGCTCGATGTTGGCGAGGATCTCGGCAACGCCGAACAAACCCATGACGACGGGAATGAGGCCGACGCCGTCGAGCAGCTCGAGCCGGTCGAACGTAAGGCGCGGCGCGGCCGTGATCCCATCAATGCCGATGAGGCCGAGCGTGACGCCGACGCACGCCATGAGCAGCGACTTCGCCATGGAGCCTTGGGTCAGGAAGGCGAGAACCGTGAGGCCGAGCACCATGAGGCTGAAATACTCGGGCGGACCGAAGGCAATGGCGAATTTGGCGAGCCATGGCGCCACCAGCATCAACAGCACAATCGCGAACGTGCCGGCAACGAACGAGCCGATCGCCGCGATGCCGAGTGCGGGTCCGGCGCGGCCGTTCTTGGCCATCTGGTGGCCGTCGAGGCAGGTGATGACGGAAGCTGCTTCGCCAGGGATGTTCACCAGGATCGAAGTCGTGGAGCCGCCGTACATCGAGCCGTAGTAGATGCCGGCCATCATGATGATGCCGGCCTCGGGCGTGCCCGAAAGCGTTACCGGCAGCAGCAGCGCCATGGCCGATACCGGGCCGATGCCCGGCAGCACGCCGACCAGCGTACCGATAAACACGCCGAAGAAGCACGACAGCAGGTTGACGGGCTGCAATGCCACCGCAAAACCGTGGCCGAGCGCCGAGAGGATTTCCATCGCGCGCTCCTCAGCCGAGCCAGGGACTGAGCCACCCATTGGGTAGCTGGATCAGCAGCAGCTTGTTCATCACGTACCAGATGCCGAACGTGGCGCCGAAAGAGACGAGCAGCGCCGTCGGCCAGGGCACGGGATCGACGACGCGCATGAGAACGAGCAGCAGCGCGAGCGAGCAGACGACGAAACCGATCCTCTCGAAGAGGAAGCCGAACACCAGCAGCAGGACGATGATCAGCGCCACTTTGCCCCAGCGCGTCCCGCGCCAGAGGCTCGCGATGTCTTCGCTGCCGTTCTTGATAGCGCTGAAGACGATCGAGGCCGCAAAGGCCGCCGTGAGCAAGCCGAGCCAGAAGATCGCAAAGCCCGAACCCGGCTCGCGTGTCTGACCGAGGCCAAGCTCATAGCCCTGGAAGGCGACGAAGATGCCGAGAACGAGCCAAACGAGCCCGCCCCACATCTGAGCATTGCGCAATAATGAAATCGTCTCCTCCCATCATGTTTTCTTGTTGATGCCGGCCCTGTCGAGAGGACACGGCGTATTTCCCCCTCTCCCCATTGAAGACAATGGGGAGAGGGGATGATGTCAGTCCTTCTTGAGCAGACCGATCTTCGTGAGCGCGGCGGTCTCTTGCTTGATCACGTCCCGCACAGCTTGCTCGTAGTCCTTAGTATTCATGTACCGCGGGACCATGTCGTACTTCTCGAGCGTCGCAATCACAGCGGGATCCTCGACTGCCTTCTTGAAGGCGTCGTGCAGAACCTGGACGATCTTCGGATCCATGCCTTTGGGTCCGGCGATGCCGAACGGACTATCGAAGACGAATGGATAGCCAAGCTCCTTCAGCGTCGGCACATCCGGCCAGACCTTGCTCCGATTGGCGGTCCAGATCGCGAGGAGGCGGAGCTGGCCGGCCTCGACCAACGGCTTCCAGCCCGTCGAGTCTGCCTGCAGCATCGTGTGGCCGCCAAGGACAGCCGCACCGGTCTCGGCACCGCCCTTGAACGGCACCTGCGTGAGCTTGATGCCGGCGGCATCGGCGATCTGCTCCATGCCGATGTGCAGCGACGTGCCGGAGCCCGGTGTCGCATAGGTTACCTTGCCGGGATTCGCCTTGGCGAAGTCGACGACATCTTGCCACTTCTTGAATGGGCCGTCGGCCTTGGTCGTGATGCCGAAAGTGTAGCCGGTCAGATGCACGATGTAGCTGAAGCTCTTCTCGGCATCCCAGCTCACTTTCTGCATGAGCGGAAGACGCATCACGGTGATCGGCATCTGCGCGATCGTATAGCCGTCCGGCTTCGCCGTCGCGGCCATCGTCGCCGGGCCGAGCGTGCCGGAGGCGCCCGCCTTGTTGTCCGTCACGATCGGCTGGCCGAGATGCTTCGAGGCCACCTCCGCGATGGCGCGCATGGCGACATCCGTGGAGCCGCCCGCCGGCCAGGGCACGATCATCGTGATCGGCTTCGTCGGGTAGCTCTGCGCCATGGCCATGGTCGTGGTCGCCGCAACGATCGCCGCAGCCAGCGATGCAGTGAAGAAATTCCTGGGCCTCATACGTCTCCTCCGGTTTTTGAATTTTCGTGGCGCTGCTGCGCCTTAACCCGCACGCTTGATCCGGCGCGTTTCATCGCGCTCTCGAAAACGTGATCAGGCCCAATGCCTGATCGCGGCACTATTTGGCAAGCCCAATTCGTTCGAGCGCCTGTTTCTCATAGGCCGTCGTTTGCTTGATGATCTCGAGGTAACCTTTCTGATCGGCGTAATTCGGCGTCATGAAGAACTTGTCGAGCACGGCGATCGTCTCGGGATCCTCGAGGCCCTTCTTGAAGGCGTCGTGAATGATCTGCACGTGCTTCGGGTCCATGCCCTTGGGGCCGGCAATGCCGAAGGGGCTGTCGAACACCCACGGATAGCCGAGATCCTTCAGCGTCGGGACGTCCGGCCAGGCCTTGGCGCGCTCCTTGGTCCAGATCATGAGCGCGCGCATGGTGCCGTCGCCCACGAAGGGCACGAGCCCGCTGCCGCCGACCGCCATGTCGATGTGACCGCCGAGCACGGCCGCACGCTGCTCGCCATCCCCCTTGAAGGGCACGTGCGTGAGTTGGATGCCGGCCTGTCCAGCGATGAGCTCCATGCCGATGTGGAGCGAGGTGCCGGCGCCCGGCGAGCCGTAGGTCACCTTGCCCGGATTGGCTTTCGCGAAGTCGATGACGTCCTGCCACTTCTTGAACGGGCTCTCGCCTCTGACGCCCACTGCGAAGGCATAACCGGTCAGATGGACGATGTAGGTGAAGTCCGTGTCGGGATTCCACGAGACCTTCTGGTTCTTCATGAGCGGCAGGCGGAAGACCGTGATCGGGATCTGCGAGATGGTATAGCCGTCGGGCTTGGCCGTCGCCGCCATGGTCGCGGGGCCGAGCGTGCCCGAAGCGCCGCCCTTGTTGTCGACGAGGATCGACTGACCGAGATGCTTTTCAGCACCTTTGGCAATGGCGCGCATCGAAATGTCGGTCGAGCCACCGGCAGGCCACGGCACGATCAGCGTGATCGGCTTGGACGGGAAGGCCTGGGCGTGTGCGGGCGTATGAAACGCGAGGGCGGCGGGCAGCAGTGCGGCTGTGGCAATAGCAATCATCACCCGGTGAAGGGGCATAACATTCCTCCCTTTGATGCTTCCCGCTTTGTGCGGGTTGTTATTCAATTGGTGGAACGAAGCGCCGGCAGCGGGGACGGAAGCCGCAGCCGGAATTATTTGTTCAACCGGCCCTACTCAGCTGAGCCAGATCTTTGTTCTTGGCACTGACAGTGGCCTGTCAGGACGCGCTTGTCCAGCGCGCCCGGATCGTCGCGAACCGACCTAGGAGCCGATGGTCACGCCACCATCGGCGACGATCACCTGACCGGTGATGAAGGCGCCGGCTGGCGCGGCGAGGAATGCTGCGATGCCCCCGATATCCTCGGGCTCGCCGATGCGCCGCAGCGGCGTCGTTACGAGGCGGCGTTCGAGGTTCGCCTGGTCTTCCCAGAGCGCTTTTGCGAAGTCGGTTTTGACGAGGCCCGGCGCGATGCAGTTGACGCGGATGTTCTTCGGTCCCCACTCGACGGCGAGCGCGCGTGCAAGTGCGAAGTCCGCGGCCTTCGATATCCCATAGGCGCCGAGGATGTTCGATCCGCGGATGCCGCCGATCGAGGAGATGATGGTCACCGTGCCGCCGCCGCGCGCGGCCATACCGGGAATGGCGAGATTGGCGAGCCACAGGTTCGACTTGATGTTCGTCGCCATGATCTTGTCGAACTGATCATCGGAAATGCCCGCAAGCGGCCCGTAATAGGGATTGACTGCTGCGTTGCACACGAGCGCATCGATCTTGCCGTACTTGTCGAGCGTATCTTTGACGAGCGCCTCGACCTCCTCCCGCCGCCCGATGTTGCAGGGAATGACGTGCGCCTCGCCGCCCTCTTTGCGGATCGCCCCCGCCACCTCTTCGCAGGCCGGAGCCTTGCGGCTCGAGACAACCACCTTGGCCCCCATGGCCGCCATGATCTCCGCGATCGAACGGCCGATGCCGCGGCTCGAGCCCGTGATCAGCGCAACCTGGCCCTTGAGGTCGAAGGGATTCTTCATGATGGCGTCTCCTCGCTCGCTTTCGGGGTTGGCCGCATCTGAGCAGGCTTGCCATCCGGTGGCAATGGCTCTGGACAGGACCTCGGCTGCGCCCTACGCATGCGGAACCCAATCAAAAATCCCTCAGAGGAGTGAAAGCCCATGAAGCTCGTTCGCTTCGGTGCGCCCGGCGCCGAGAAGCCTGGTCTCGTCGGCCCCGACAGCACGATCCGGGACCTCTCGGCCCACGTGAAGGACATCGACGGCAGCACGCTCGGCGAAGCGAGCCTCGCCAAGCTGCGCGCGCTCAATCCGGCATCGCTCCCCGCAGCGCCCGCTGGGGCTCGCCTCGGCGCACCGGTCGGCAATGTGCGGAATTTCGTCGCCATCGGCCTCAACTACGCCGACCACGCCAAGGAAGCCGGCCAGCCGATCCCGGCCGAGCCGATCGTCTTCTACAAGCTCACGAACTGCATTGTCGGTCCGAACGACGACGTGATGATCCCCCGCGACTCGACGAAGCTCGACTGGGAGCTCGAGATCGCCTTCGTCGTCGGCAAGCGCGCGCGCTACGTCGATCTCAAGGACGCCAAGAGCCACATCGCCGGCTACACAATCTGCAACGACGTCTCCGAGCGCGCCTTCCAGATGGAACGCGGCGGCCAGTGGATGAAAGGTAAGTGCGCCGAAACCTTCGGCCCGCTCGGCCCGTGGCTCGTCACCTCGGACGAGATCAAGGACGTCGACAACCTCACGATGTCGCTCGACCTCAACGGCAAGCGCACGCAGTCGGGCTCGACGAGCACGATGATCTTCAAGTGCGACTTCATCCTGCACTACGTCTCGCAGTTCATGGTGCTCGAGCCGGGTGACGTCGTGACCACCGGCACACCTCCGGGCGTCGGCCTCGGCTTCAAGCCGCCCGTCTTCCTCAAGGCCGGCGACGTCATGAAGCTCACCATCGAGGGCCTCGGCACGCAGCAGCAGAAGGTCGTCCCCTTCAAGCTCTGAAAACTGCGCCGGCGCGCCCGCAAACAGAACAAGAGGCGCGTCGGCTTGCCCGGGAGGCACGCCCATGAAAGCGCTGGTCTACACCGGCCCGAAGACCATGGTCTTCCGGGACGAGCCCGATCCGCAGGCCAACGAGGACGTCGTCGTGAAGATCGACGTCTGCGGCATCTGCGGCTCGGACATGCACGCCTATCTCGGTCACGACGAACGCCGTCCGCCGCCGCAGATCCTCGGTCATGAGGCCGCCGGCATCGCGACGTCCGGCCTCTACAAAGGCAAGCGCGTCGCGCTCAATCCGCTCGTGACCTGCGGGACGTGCGACGCCTGTCGGAGCGGCCGTCCGCACGTGTGCCGCACGCGCCAGATCATGTCCATGATGCCGCGCGCTGGCGCATTCGCGGAGCTGGTCCGGGCGCCTGAGCAGAACCTGTATGCCATCCCCGATGGTCTCGCGACCGATGTCGCCGCGCTGACGGAGCCGCTCGCGGTCGGCTATCACGCCGTCAACCTCGGCGAACGGGCGCTCGCCATGCCGCTCGCCGCAGCGCGCATCGCCATCATCGGCGGCGGCGCCATCGGCCTCTGCGTGGCGCAGGTGCTCGAATCCCGCGGCGCACGCAACATTCTCATCGCCGAGACGAGCGCTATCCGACGCGCGCGTCTCGATGCCAAGGGACGCTTCGGCGCGTACGATCCCACTGGGGCGGGTGCGCCTGCCGCCGCTTCGATCGACCTCGTGCTCGATGCCTATGGCGGCTCAGTCTCGCGCAGCGAAGCCTGTCGGCTCGTCGCGCCGGGTGGCGTGATCGTCCACATCGGGCTCGGCTCGTCAGAAGGCGGCATCGATGTGCGCAAGCTGACGCTGCAGGAAGTGAAGTTCATCGGCTCATACTGCTACACGCCCGTCGAATTCCGCGAGACGCTCGCCGGGCTCGCTGCCGGCATCTTCGGCCCGATCGACTGGACGGAGGCGCGTCCGCTTTCGGAAGGCGGCACCGCATTCGCCGAGCTTGCGGCGGGCAAGGTCGCGTCCGCTAAAATCCTCCTCAAGATGTGAGGCCGCTATGTCCGATACGACCATCGTAAGCCTGAAGACGACGCTGCTTCGCGTGCCGTGGAACGGCGATCCGCCAGCCGCCGGCATCGTGCCGCCAGGCCCGCGCGAGTACGTAGTCGTCGAGATCAGGACGAAGGGTGGCCTCACGGGCCTTGGCTATCTCCACATCCTCGGCGACGGCGCCATCACCGTCGATGCCTGCCTCAAGGAAATGATCGCGCCAAAACTCCTCGGCCGTGATGCCACCGAGGTCGAAGGCATCTGGCAGACGCTCTGGAAAAGCACATATCGGCTTGGGCGCTCGGGCGTCGCGATCTTCGCCATGTCCGCCGTCGACATCGCGCTCTGGGACATCGTCGGCAAACGCGCCGGCCTGCCGCTGCATCGCCTCTGGGGCAATGCGCGTGCCTCGGTTCCCGCCTACGGCTCCGGTTGCTGGCGCGGGCTCGGCCGCGACGGGATGATCGAGCGCGCGAAGGTCTTCACCGGCATGGGCCTCAAGGCCATCAAGATGCAGGTCGCGCACATTCGCCCCTGGCGTGAGGATGTCCGCAATGTCCACGCCATGCGCGACGCGCTCGGCCCCGACATCGAGATCATGATCGACGTGAACATGGGCTGGACGGCTGACACGGCGATCCAGGCCGGCCATCACATCGACGAAGCTGATCCCTATTGGCTCGAAGAACCCGTCGTGTGCGAGGACTTCGACGGCTATCAGCGTGTGGCTGCCGCGCTGAAGACTCGCATTGTCGGCGGCGAGAGCCACTTCACGCGCTTTGACCTGCGGCCCTTCTTCCGCACGCCCTCCTCGCCCATTCTCCAGCCGGATCCCATGCGCGGCGGCCTGACCGAGCTTCGCAAGATCGCGGCAGTTGCAGATACGTGGGGCATTCAGATCGCGCCGCATCTCTTCCACGAGTTGACCGTGCACGTGATGGCCTCGATCCCCAATGCTAACTATCTCGAGTACATGACCTGGAACGACGATCTCTGGGTCAATCCAGCCATTCCCGTCGATGGCCAGCTCAAGCCGGGTGAGGCACCGGGCCACGGGGTCGCCTTCAAGCCGGAACTCCTGAAGGACCATCGCGTCGGAGGGAGCGAGATGACGGCCCGCTGAGGCGCTGAAGTCTTCGCGGCGGGCTCGCAAGCACTAATCCGAACCTGCCGTTTTCCTTTCCTTCACCAATTGGTGGCTAACTCGGCAAGAATTGTTCCGCCCGCCTTGCCGAGGATGGTCGCTCATGACTGCCAAAGCCGTCTGCCGCTTTGCTCAAGCCGCAATCGCGCTGGTCGCCCTGACCACTGCCGCTGCCGCCGACGATCTCGTCGTCAAGTACGATCAGTCCCAGCTGCTGCGCGTACCGCGCGCGGTGACCTCCATCATCATCGGCAACCCGAGCATTGCTGACGTGACGGTCCAGTCGCCGAATCTGCTGGTCATCACCGGCCGTACGTTCGGCATCACCAACGTGATCGCCCTCGATTCCGACCGCAATGTCATCCAGGACCAGCGGGTCGTGGTGGTCCGCGACGGCACGAGCCAGGTGAGCCTCTATCGGGGCGCGAAGCGCGAGACGTACAACTGCGCACCGGCCTGCAATCCGAGCCTCATGGCCGGCGACGACGCCAAGTACTTCGGCGAGGTCAAGAGCGGCTTCGAAGGCAAGACGCAGTTCTCCGACAAGGCCGCGGACGGCAACGGCGGTCCCGGCGGCAGCAACTAACGGAACCTGCACGGGCATGGGAGGCAGCGCCTCCCGCCCTCTCCGTGTTGCTTAGCCCTTCCTTATCTCGACCTCGATGAACGCGACATCGTGCGATGCCGCGTTGATCACATTGTGCTCGACGCCCTCGCCCCGATAGTACGGCACGCCTTTCGTCAGCGGGACGACGCGCTCGGTGCCGCCCGGCTCCTCGAGCTTGAGCGCCCCATCGGTCACGGGCAGCACGACATAGTCGTGACCATGCCGGTGCCAGCCCGTCTCGGCACCAGGCGCAAAATCCCACCGCGTCGTGATCACGCGCTCGTTGTCGATGAGCACCGTCGGGACGGCCTTGGGGCGGGTTGAGGTCATGAACATTCTCCGATAGCTATCGCTTCTTCCGCGAGCTTAATGGGGTCCGCGCGTTCCGGCCACCCAGTTGCGTGCGAAGCCCAAGGATCGCCTCGCGCACGATCGTGAGCGCCTTCTCTTCCGGCTTGTTGTGATGTTGGATCACGGCAAGCGTTCGGTTGAGCGGTGGATCCAGCGGACGAACCACCAGCCCTTTCTCCATCCCTGAAATTGCCATCTCGGGTACGATCGATATGCCGAGGCCTGCGGCTACGACCGCCTTCAACGCCTCGACCGTGCCGATGACCATAGTTGCTTTGGGCGTGGGAACGGCGTGGGACAGCCAGCGCAGCACCAGATGCTGGATCGCACCTGGCTCGAGTATGAGCTGCTGGCCTGCGACATAGGCCGGAGTGATGACATCCGGAACGCCTTTCAAGTCCGCGGGCAGGATCGCCACCATGCGCTCGTCGCCCAACGGCTCCACACGAATGAGCGGCTCATCGACCGGCAAGGTCACGACGCCCAGATCGATCTTGTTGTCCAGGATCGCCTCGACGCTCCCCGCCGTGGTGAGATTCGTGATCAGCAGCTCGATGCCGGGATGCTCCGCGCGCAGCGACTTGAGCACCGGTGGCAGCAGATAGATCAGCGCCGAGAGACCTGTTCCAATTTGCACGCGGCCAATCCAGCCCTCCCTGAAGCGGCGCATAGCGGTGACGATGGCTTCCGCCTCTTCGCCAATCTTGGTCGCGCGCTCGATCACCTCCTGGCCAGCGATCGTCGCATAGGCTTTCTTCCCAAGGCGCTCGACGAGCATGACGCCCAGGCGCTCCTCGAGCTCGCGGACCTGAACGCTGACCGCCGACTGCGAGAGATTGAGCTCACGAGCTGCACCGGTGAAGCTGCCGAGCCTCACGACAGTTTCGAGCGTACGAAGCTGGTCCAGGTTGAGCGCCCGCATCGATCACCTTTTTGCATCATTTCCATTTAGACAATGAATTTGATTAATCGACAAGTCTGGAGCAGTTAGCGCCGACCACCCTTCATCCGCCCGAGATGATCATGAGCAAAGAAATATTCGTCCGGTTCGCGGAGCCACGCGAGCAAGCTAGATTGAAAGCCATGCAGGCCTTCTCCATGAGGAGCCTGGGCGCACCCTTCTACGAGGCCGAGGTCCTGGATGCCTTCGTCGCCGACGTCGGCACTATGGACGAGGCGCTGCTCGCAGACGGCACATACCTGGTGGCCTACAGCGGCGCTGAAATCATCGGGTGTGGGGGCTGGACTTCGCGCAGGTCGGTTCGTCTCGTCAGAGGCGCTGCGCAAATAGCGAGAACAGCCACAGTTTGCAGTGTTTATGTCCATCCGGGCTTTGCGAGACGCGGGATCGCGACCGCTCTGATGAGTGCCATCGAAAACGAGATCCTGTCCGCCGGCTTCGACACCGCTTCCCTTACGGCGACGCTGTCGAGCATCCCTCTGTACCGGCGCCTCGGCTATCGCAGTGGCGATGCCGTTGCCATAGAGCTGCGCAAAGGCATGAGCTTCGTCGCCATGAAAATGGAGAAGCGGCTGCGCTCGACCGCGCTGAGAGCGGCCTGAGATCAAGGGGCGTCGGCAGGCACGATGTCCGGACTACGCATGGCCGGCGTGCCTTCCATCGCCGCCGTCTTCCCTCTAGGCTACCCGGGTAGAGCAACTAAACCCCGGGGAGCCGCCCATGATCTTCGACCACCGCACGTACTACCTCAAGGCTGGCATGGTGCGCGCTCACCTCGCGCAATACGAGCAGTACGGCTTGAAGCCCCAGACCCGCCATCTCGGCCAGCCCTTTCTCTACGCGACCACCGAGGTCGGCGACGTGAACTCCTATGTGCACGTCTGGGCTTACAAGGATCTCTCCGACCGCACGACCCGCCGCGCGGCGCTCTGGTCGGATCCCGAGTGGCTCGACTACATTAAGCGTTCGAGTGAGCTCGGCGCGCTCCTGAAGCAGGAGAACAAGATCCTGCTGCCCGCGCCCTTCTTCAAACCGACGACGGCCTGAGCGCCCGAGCCTGAACGCCTGAGCGCTCGACGTACTGTCCTCCGACATGAGCCAGCACCTCGCATGACCACGCTGCTCCTGACGCACCCTGTCTTTCTCGAGCACGACACCGGCCCGGGACATCCCGAGCGCCCGGACCGGATGCGCGCCATCGACAAGGTGCTCTCGCACGAGATCTTCCAGACACCAATACTCGCGCGCGAGGAGGCGCCGCTCCGCGACGATGTCGAGGACCGGATCGCGCTCGCGCATCCCCAGATCTACATCGACGCCGTCAAGCAGCTTCGCCCGAGTCCTGGCGAGCAGCCCGTCCATCTCGATGGCGATACGCTGCTCTCGTCGGGTTCGTGGGAGGCCGCGCTTCGGGCCGTCGGCGCCGGCCTGCGTGCAGTGGACGCCGTGCTCGACAAGTCCTCCGGCATGGCTAATGCCTTCTGCCAGGTGCGCCCCTGTGGCCATCATGCAGAAACTGCGCGCGCCATGGGCTTCTGCATCTTCAACAACGTGGCCATTGCCGCCATGTACGCGCGCAAGAAGCACGGCGCCGAGCGCATTGCTGTCGTTGATTTCGACGTTCATCATGGCAATGGCACGCAGGACATCTTCTGGAGTGACAAGGATCTTTTCTTCGCCTCGACGCACCAGATGCCGCTCTATCCGGGCACTGGCGCGCTCGGCGAAACCGGCGTCGGCAATATCTTCAATGCGCCACTGCGCCCCGGCGATGGCGGCGAGCCGTTTCGCGAGGCGATGGAATCGCGCATATTGCCGGCCCTGCGGAACTTCGGCCCGGATCTGGTGTTGGTCTCTGCAGGATTCGATGCTCATCGCGACGACCCGCTCGCGAATCTGCAACTTGTCGAGAGCGATTTTGCCTGGGCGACCGAAGCGCTCGCCGAAGTGGCCCGCCGTCAGGCTCAGGGGCGTCTCGTCTCGATGCTCGAGGGGGGCTACAACCTGACCGGCCTCGCCCGCTCGGTCGCCGTTCACGTCAAGGGCCTGATGGACGCTGGTTCATAAGCGTCCCGCCCCGGGAGACCATTGATCATGCAGACGACCAAACCCCAGACCCGGCCGGAAGGCCGGCACGCCGATATCCGCGAAATGACGTTCGAGCGCGCCTTGAAAGAGCTCGAAGCCATCGTCGGCCGCCTCGAGCGCGGCGATGTCGAGCTTGAGGAATCCATCAGCATCTACGAGCGCGGCGAGGCGCTGAAGGAACATTGCGACCGCTTGCTCAAGCAGGCCGAGGCCAAAGTCGAGAAGCTCACCTTCAGTGGTGATGGCACGCCCAAAGGCACTGCCCCCCTCGATCCCGACAAGGATACCTGACGCGCTCAGAACATCCGGCTGACGGGTGCGGGCGGCGGCATACTACCTTTGGTGCAGGCGGGACACACAGTCCGCGCCCTGAGCGTTTCGCGCGTATTCACCCGGCAGCTTGCCGAGAAATACCGCGGTAAATGCCTGGGGATAGTCCGCCGGGCAGTACTTGCACGGACTGAATCACGAGAAAATGAGCGAGCCTCACCACGTTAGGACACATCGACTTCTCCCCGGCCGAGGCAGCCGGGCCCATGTTTAGAAACGGAAGTGAACGGACTTAGACACAGAAAAGCTGACTCTGAGGGAGGGAGCACGGTGAGCGGATAACGCAATGAGGTCACCATGCGACTCGGACTTGGAATTGTTGGTCTCCTGGCTCTGATGATCCCCGCGCCCGCAAGCGCGCACGATTGGTACCCGATTGAATGTTGCAGCGGCTACGACTGCGCGCCAGTCGAGCTGGCCGAGCGCCGTGAGGGCGACACGCTGATCGTCACCTCGAAGCATGGCACCGGCACCGTACCTGCCGCCATGACCCGGCGTGAATCCAAGGACCACCGGATGCACGTCTGCATGCGCAAGACGTGGGATGGCGAAATGCGTGTTATCTGCGTCTTCCTTCCGCCCCAGACCTGAAGTCCTGGTCGGCGTTTTTTTCCTCGGCGCGCCGGGGTCTTTACCCATTGCGACCTTTGGCGTCATCGCCGAAGGTAACCAAGGGCATAGGATAGCTTTTTCTTCGTGTATGGCCCGTGGCTTCTGCTACGCTCCGGAGCGTGATAACGAGGCGCCGAGCGCCCGAGATCCTGAGCTGGAACTTTGATGTCCGATCCCGAGAGTAAGACGCCCCTCCTCGACCAGGTCCTGACGCCCGACGATCTCCGTCGGCTCGCCGAAAAGGATTTGCGCCAGCTCGCCGATGAGCTGCGCTACGAGACCATCGACGCGGTCTCGGTGACGGGCGGTCATCTCGGAGCCGGTCTCGGCGTCGTCGAGCTGACGGTCGCTCTTCACTATGTCTTCGACACGCCGCGCGACCGCCTCGTCTGGGATGTCGGCCATCAGGCCTATCCGCACAAGATCCTCACCGGCCGTCGCGACCGCATCCGCACGCTGCGCCAGGGCGGCGGCCTCTCGGGTTTCACGAAGCGCGCCGAGAGCCCGTACGATCCGTTCGGCGCCGCGCATTCCTCGACCTCGATCTCGGCCGGGCTCGGCATGGCGGTCGCGCGCGATCTCGACGGCAAGAAGAACAACGTCGTGTGCGTGATCGGCGATGGCGCCATGAGCGCCGGCATGGCTTAC
Organism: Pseudomonadota bacterium; assembly: GCA_023430315.1. Lineage (GTDB taxonomy): Bacteria > Pseudomonadota > Alphaproteobacteria > Rhizobiales > Hyphomicrobiaceae. The sequence continues at coordinate 23,358 of JAEZAW010000173.1, forward strand.
GAGGCCATGAACAACGCCGGCGCCCGCAACGAACGCCTGATCGTCATCCTCAACGACAACGATATGTCGATCGCACCGCCCGTCGGCGCGCTTTCGACTTATCTCGCACGCATCACGTCAAGCGGCACCTATCTGCATTTGCGCGAGGCCGTGAAGCAGCTCGCCAAGCGCCTGCCCAAGCAGTGGGAGCTGCGCGCCGCTCGCGCCGAAGAGTACACGCGCACGTACTGGACGGGCGGCACGCTCTTCGAGGAGCTTGGCTTCTACTACGTCGGCCCCATCGACGGGCACGACCTCAACGTCCTGCTCCGCGTGCTCGAGAACGTGCGCGATGCCGACCACGGGCCGATCCTCATCCACGTCGTGACGAAGAAGGGCAAGGGCTATCCGCCTGCCGAGGCTTCCGACGACAAATATCACGGCGTGAACAAGTTCAACGTCGTCACCGGCGCACAGGTGAAGGTCAAGCCGAACGCGCCGAGCTACACGAAGGTCTTCGCCGACAGCCTCGTTGCGGAAGCGCGCAAGGATCCGAAGATCGTCGCCGTCACCGCCGCCATGCCTTCGGGGACAGGCCTCGATCTCTTCGGCCAGGAATTCCCCGAGCGCACGTTCGACGTCGGCATTGCCGAGCAGCACGGCGTGACGTTCGCGGCCGGCCTCGCGACGGAAGGCTACAAGCCCTTCGCGGCGATCTATTCGACTTTCCTCCAGCGCGCCTATGACCAGGTCGTGCATGACGTCGCCATCCAGCGCCTGCCAGTGCGTTTCGCCCTCGAGCGCGCCGGCCTCGGCGGCGCCGACGGGCCGACGCACGCAGGTGCCTTCGATCTCGCCTATCTCGGCTGCCTGCCCGACTTCGTGATCATGGCTGCTGCCGACGAAGCCGAGCTTCGCCATATGGTCGCGACTGCCGTCACCATCGACGACCGCCCGAGTGCCTTCCGCTATCCGCGCGGCGAGGGTGTCGGCGTGGAGCTGCCCGAGGTCGGCGTGCCGCTCGAGATCGGCAAAGGCCGCATTGTCCGCGAGGGCTCAGCCGTCGCCATTCTCTCGCTCGGCACGCGTCTCGCGGAGAGCCTCAAGGCTGCCGATCAGCTCGCCGCCCTCGGTCTCTCGACCACGGTCGCCGATGCGCGCTTCATGAAGCCGCTCGATGAGGATCTCGTGCGCCGCCTCGCGCGCAGCCACGAAGTGCTGATCACCATCGAGGAGGGCTCCGTCGGCGGCTTCGCCCGCCACGTCCTGCAGTTCCTCGCAACCACCGGCCTGCTCGACAGCGGCCTCAAAGTGCGCCCCATGGTTCTGCCCGACACCTTCATCGACCACGACAAGCCTGAGCGCATGTACGAGCAGGCCGGCCTCGGCGCTGCCGGCATCGTCGCGACCGTGCTCGCCGCCCTCGGCCGACGCGTCGAAGCCAACGAGGCCGGGCGAGCGTAGACGCCTTGCGGCGCGCGCAAGGGCTGCCGCCCTTGCATCCCGCATCGTGCCGAAGGCGCGTGTCTTCGACACGACGGCTCGCCCCAGAGCCCCCGTCTTTATTTTTCGCAGTGACTAGCGCTTCTGCGCGGTATCCGGCGTAGTCGGATAAGCTGCGACCGTGGTTTGCGGCGCCTTAATCCAATCGCTCAAATGCGAGCCGCTGCATTAATCGGCGCCTCATATTAACTTCGGTAAATAATGGAATTGGAACCGTAATTCCGGCAAATTTGATGCAACTGGCGTCTGAGCGGGAAACGCCTCGCCAGTCAAAACGCTGGGCGCAGAGGCCTCTGCCGACGCCCGGCGCCTTCGCTATTTTGGGAGGTGCTGCATGTCCGCAGCCGTCATGGAAAGCCAGCTGCTCGTTGCGCTCGGCACCGACGCGGATCTCAACGCGGCCGGGTGCGCTGCCGAGGCTGCAAGCCCCGTCGGCATCATTGTCCGCCGCGGCACGCATTATCGTGGTGCCTGGTGCTGGAAGCGCGGCACCTATGCCTTCACGCCCGCCGGCTACAGCGAGGCAACGCTCAATGCGGCGACTATCGACGAAGCCGTGCGCGTGACGCGCCAGATCGCGCTGAAGTAACGTCGGCCCGCCGCCTCAGGCGCGCGGCCCGCCGGGCGCCCAACCTGGCGGCGCCATCTCGAAACCGCTGAACTCGAATGCCGGGCTCACCGTGCAGCCGACGAGCGTCCACGCACCCGTGCTCGCCGCACTCTGCCACACGCCCTCGGGCACCAGCACCTGAGGCCGCGCGCCGGCCGCCAGGTCGTTGCCGAGTATGCTGATCGTGACCTGCTGCCCATCACTCGACAGCGCGAGTTCGAGCGGCGCTCCCGCGTACCAATGCCAGATCTCCGCTGCATCGACGCGGTGCCAGTGCGAGCGCTCGCCGGCCTCGAGAAGATAGTAGATGGCCGTGCCGGCACCTCGACCACCGTCCGTCGACACATGCCGCCACGTCTCGACGAAATGACCACCCTCGGGATGAGGCTTCATGCCGAGCGTAGAGATGATCTCAGCAGGCGTCATGAGTATCTCTCATCGACAGCCGAGCTCGCGCTCGCGTGCCTGCAGCGCGTCGACTGCAGCGCGATCCGCCGGCGACATCGCTGCGCGCGCCGCCTGCTGATCGCGGAAGCAGGAGCGCGTGTCGAACGCCTGACGCCCGCGTGCCGTCGTGAAGCAGTAGCCGTGGTTGTGCCAGATCGCATTGCGGCGGTACCAGAGATCGTCACAGCTCGTCGCGGCCGCGGGTGGCGATGTGGACGGTGCCGGCACGCGTGGCGGGGGCACGGGAACTGCCGCTGGCTGTGCACGCGGCACGGCAATGGTGCGGCAACAGGCAATCCAGTTGCTGTGCGCCCAGCCGCTCATGCCATCGATCAGCTCGACGCGCCGCCAGGCACCGCGGCTCTCATGCACCTTGAGCAGCGTGTCTGGCCCCATGGTCGCAATGCGCACGTCGTTCGCCAGCGGCCCGGTCCTGAGCGCAAGGAAGTTGTCGCCCTTGGGATCGAGCCCGGTGACGTAGTGGTACTGCTCCATTGTCGGCGGCGGCATCGGCATGCGGCGCGGCTCGGAGCGTGGTGCGGGCATCGGCGGCGCGTCAGCCATTTGTCGCGGCGGCGGCTCACCCGTCGAAGCGAAGGCCACCTCGTCGACCAGCGAGGAATTCTCCCACGGGATCTGCGCTTCGTTCGTCTCCTGCTGCACCGCGGCGCGCCCGCGCCGCATGACCGCGTGAACGTCAGCTCCCATCAGCGACATGTTCTGGAGCAGCGCACGCGTGAAGGGGCTGTTACGCCCTGTCCCGTCGAGCGCGACGTTGCCCGGCTGCGTCGAGTACACGATGAACGAGCCGACACCGGCATAGACGCGCGCGAGGCCCTTTGCCGCCACGCCGGTTGAACGGGTCTTCTCGTTTCCTGCCGCAGCACCTTCGGCGAACGGGTTGTCGCGGCAGGCGTCGAGGATCAGGATGCGCGTACGCGACAGCCGCGAGAGATCGGCCAGAAAAGCATTAAGCGGCACGAACTGCCGTTTGACGCCTTCCTCGTTCTCGATGCGCGCATCGACCGGGGCTAGGTAGTTCTCGCCGCCGAGCTGCAGAGCATGGCCCGCAAAGTAGACGAGCGAAAGATCATCGGGCTGAAGCTGACGTGAGAACGTCGCGAACGCACTCATCATCTGCGCGCGCGACTGATCGAGTTGCAGCGTCACGTCCCAACCGAGATCGCGGAGCCGCGCGGCGAGATCCTGCGCATCGCTGACGGGATTGGGCAGGACGGACGTGAACTGGTAGGCGGAATTGCCGACCACGAACGCCCGCCGCGTCGCCGCATCCGCCGGCGCACCGACGGATGCCATCACGCCCAGCGACGTGATCAGAGAAAGCGCGGCGCGCCAGAACAGAGCCCCCATCAGGCCACCTCCATTGGTTCTGGAGCGAACCAATAGCCGATGCAGCGCCGCTTTTCTATTCGGCCGGGATGGCCGCCTCTGCTTCGGCCCGCGCGAGAGCGGGCTTGGGTAGCGGTGGCTCGGCAGGCCCGCCGAAAGCTGCCTCGTTGAGACGCACCCAGTTGTCGAGCTGGGCGACGCCTTCGACCACACTGATTTCCGGCTTCCAGCCGAGCACGCGCTCGAGCTTGCGCACATCGCTGATGTAGACGCGCTGATCGCCGGGACGCCAATCGTCGTAGCGGAGCGGGATCTTGCGGCCCATGCGCTGTTCGAGCATCTCGATCAGCTCGACCAGCGACAGAAGCTGGCTCGTGCCACCGCCGATGTTGAAGGCCTGGCCCTTGACCTTGTCGGGCGATGTGATGGCCGCCTCGTAGGCCCGCACGAGATCGTCGACGTGAAGCACGTCGCGGACCTGCTTGCCGTCCCCGTAGATGGTGATCGGACGGCGTAGGCGCGAGGCGATCGTGAACCACGCGACCCAGCCCTGATCCTCGATGCCGAACTGCCGCGTACCGTAGATGCACGACTGCCGGAAAGACGTCGCGGGGATGCCGTAAATCCGCGCGAAATCGAGCGTGTACTGGTCGGCAGCACCCTTCGAGCAGCCATAGGGCGAAAGGAAATCGAGCGCCTGCTCCTCGTCGATGCCGTGAGGGCGATCGACATAGGCATAGCGACTGCCACGCAGATCGTAGCGCGCGCCTTCGATCTTACCGTAGACCTTGTTCGTCGAGGCGAAGATGAAGACGGCTTCGGGCGAATGCCGCCGCACCGCGTCGAGCAGGTTGAACGTGCCAAGCGCGTTGATCATGAAGTCCGTGCGCGGGTCGGTCACCGAGGTCGTGACCGCGACCTGAGCCGCCAGATGGATCACGGCGTCGTAGCGCCGCTCGGAGATCACGCGTTCGACGGCCGCCCGTTCGCGGATATCAACGCGCTCGAAATCGAAGGAGGTTCCATCGCGTAGCCAGTTGAGGTTCTGCTCGGTTCCATCGCGCGAGAGGTCGTCGAGCACTGTCACACGCCAGTTTCGAGTACCGAAGTATCGTGCAGCATTGCAGCCGACGAAGCCGGCTCCCCCCGTGATCAACACCTTCTTACCGCGCATTGCTCCTCCTCGAGCCACATGACAGCGAGCGCGACGCGGACCTATCCAACCGCGCGGGCTTGCTTTGCTGGCCACCGCACGCTGAGACGCGGTGACAGCCAGAAAGGTTCAGACCTCGGACCTTATCTAACTGAAGATGAACAGAACCCGCGCCGGCAGTCGATGGCTCAAACGTCGAGCAGCGTGCGGGTATTGCAAGCGCGCATCAGGTCAGCGTGCAACAGTGCAACGACGGAACTTTCGCAGTTGCAGCGTTGTTCATCGCCAGTTCATCTGCGGTTGAGCACGGAGCGAAGTCTACAAGTGCCGGCTGTGCAGCGCATGGAGCGTCCGCATCAATGAGAATTCTCGTTACCGGGGGGGCGGGCTTCATCGGCTCCCACCTCACCCGACGCCTGCTTGCCGACGGCCACGAAGTCCACGTCATCGATAACGAATCCAACGGCTTACGCAGCACCGTCCCAGCCGGCGCCCACTTCGTCCACGGCGATGTCATCCGCCCCGAGGACCTGGAGCCCGTCTTCGCCAAGAAGCTCGATGCGGTCTGCCACCTCGCCGGGCAGGTTTCCATTATTCGGGCCTTCGACAACCCCGTCGGTGACCTGCGCACGAACACCGAAGGAACGGTGAATGTGGTCCAGCAGTGCGTTAAGCATCGTGTGCCGCGACTCATCTATGCAAGTTCGATGACCGCTTACGGCGACTGCGAGCAGGTGCCGACGCCCGAAAGCGAGCCCTGCAAGCCGGACTCCTACTACGGCATCACCAAGTACGCGGCCGAGCGTTACGTTCACGCCACAGCCATCCGGCCGGACCTCGGCTTCGACTTCCGCGTGACTTCACTGCGCATGTTCAGCGTCTACGGTCCCGGCCAGGCCCTCGACAATCCCTACCAGGGCGTGCTCGGCATCTTCACCGGCCGCCTGATCCGCGGCGAGCCGCTGATCATCTTCGGCGATGGTGAGCAGACGCGCGATTTCGTCTATATCGGCGACATCATCGAGGGCTGGGTGACGGCCCTGAAGAGCGACAAGGCCGCCGGCGGCATCTTCAATCTCGGCAGCGGCCGCTCGACCTCGATCAACGATCTCGCGGCCTCTGCCGTGGGGGCTTTCGGCCACAAGCCCGGTACGTACGATGTGCGTCACGCCCCATCACGCCCCGGCGAGCAGCGGCGCATCCAGGCCGACATCTCGCACGCCCGCGCCGTGCTCGGCTGGGAGCCGCGCACCATGCTCGCGGAGGGCCTCGCCGAGACCGTCCGCAGCGGACGCGCGCTCACCGGCGGCTGAAAAATCATGAAACTTCTTCTCGTCACATCGTGCGATCCCTGGACGCGCAGCGTCTCGACGATCCACCACTACATCGCTGCCGGGCGCGCGCTCGGCCACGACGTCGCGCTCTACGGTCCGCCAAATCCTGATCTGCCGGCGCTTCCCTACACGACCGATCTCGACGGCGTCGATCTCGCCCTCTTCGTCGTCCAGGTGCCGGGTGACTTCCCGCAGATGCCGCATCTGGCGCGTCTTATCGACACCATCCCGCCCGAGAAGCGCGCCGTCGTCGATCTCTGGGGCCGCTATAACGATACGATCTTTGTCGATCACGACTTCAATCACCTTGAGAAGCTGGACGGCCATCAGGGTTGGGAGTGGGAGGAGGCCTTCCGCGCCACGTCCCCCACCATCCTGCAGCCGACACTGAGCCCGCTGCGTCCCGACGTCGGCTCGTTCCTCTTCCATGCCTTCGCGCCCGATGCCGTCGTCGCGCCGGAGACGAGCGTGGAGAAGGCCGCCGCGCGCTGGCGCGACAGCGAGCGCTGGTTCGGCGTCGCCTATGTCGGCAGCAACTGGCAACGCTGGGAGCAGGTGCGCGACTTCCTCAAGGCCCATGCGCCAGTGCGCAAGGAAGCAGGTTGGGCCGGCCTCATTGGCTGGGACTGGAAGGAGCGCCCCGAGTGGGCCACCCAACAGGGACTAGCCGGCATCGATACCGATCCCGAGCTGCTGCTCAATCTCGAGGTCACGATCAAGAACGGCGTCCGCTTCGACGAGATCTTCCGCTATCTCAACCAGTCGAAGTTCGCCCCCATCTTCCACCGGCCGCTCTTCCGGCACTTGAACTTCGTCACGGGGCGCTCGTTCGAGACCTTCCATGCCGACACCGTGCCGCTGCTCATGCTGCCAAAGCCCTTCGTCGAGGCGGTCTATGGCTCGGCGGCACTGGCACTCGTGCCCGGCGACGACATCGCGGGCTATTTGACGAAGTCCCTGAAGGAGCCTGAGCCGATCTGGGATGCCGTCCTCAAGACACGCGCCCATCTCGCCAAGCATCACTCCTACGCCCGTCGCTTCGACGAGCTGGCGACGATCGCAGCCGGACGCAAACGATGAACATCCTGTTCGTCATGAAGCATCGCGGCAATGCGGGAAACACTCACGCTGTCGCCGACTACATGCGCGTCGCGCCGCAATTCGGACATCGCGTCGCGATCTTCGGCCGCGCGCTGCCATGGCTTCCCGAGATCAACTTCTCGGATCAGGTGCGCGAATTCGACAAGGTGGTCTATCTGTTCGAATCCGAGATCTATCGCCTGAGCCCGGTGCACGAGACGACGCTCATCGGCGGCATCGCGCGCAAGGACCGCATGATCCTCGACATGGACGGGATGTATAATCCCGTCATCTGCCTCGACGGCTACGACCGCAATCACGACACCGAGGAAGAGCGCGCCCAGTGGATCGAGCACTATCACGCGCTTGCCGACCGCGTGCACAAGCCGACGATCGCACCGCCGGCGGGCCCGCGCGAGGTGCCGCTGACCTTCTACGGTTACGATCCAGCTCTTGAAACCGACCCGAAGACCGCGCCTGAGAAAGTCTACGACATTCTCCACGTCGGCCATAACTGGTGGCGCGGGCGTGATATCGAGAAGGTGCTCCTGCCGGTCGTCGCCAAGAACCGCAGCAAGATCGGCCGCGTCCGCTTCATCGGCCTGTGGTGGGACAAGCCGCCGACGGAGCCCGGCTCCGGTAATCCTCTCGCTTTCGCCTTCGATTCCGAGGCTTTCAAGCGTCTCGATATCGAGACGCAGGACTCGGTTATGTACGACGAGGTTGTGCAGACCATGAGCATGGCGAAGATCAACATCTTCACGCAGCGCCCGGTCCTCCACCACCTGCGCCACCTGACGCTCAAGTACTTCGAGATCTTCTACGCTGATACGATCCCGCTGCTCGTGCTGGACGCCGATCATGCCGCCGATGTCTATGGTCCGGCTGCGCGCGAGCTGATCCTGTCCGCTGGGCGCGCCGACGAGAAGATCATGGATGCGCTCGCCCGGCCGGAGCACTATCGCGAGGTCGTGCAGGAGGTGCGCCGCCATCTCGCCCGACATCACGGCTACGAGCAGCGCATGAGCGAACTCGCGACAGCGCTCAAGAGTTGATGACAGTGCTTGCCCTCGTGGAGCGCATTCCGACATGAAGCTGGTGTTCGTCTACTGGGGCTTCGAGAACGCCGGCAGTATGCTGGATCTCAAGGGCTATGCGCGCGCCGCCGAAGCCGCCGGCCAGCAGGTCACGGTCTACGGCCCGCCCGGCCACGTCTTTGCGCTCGACTATTCCAAGGATCTCTCGAACGCCGACGCGGTCGTCTTCGTCGTCGAGTGGACGACCGACCTCCAGTTCGGCGATCGCCTCGACTGGCTGCGCCTCATCTCGTCCGTGCCACGCAGCCGCCGCGTCGTGATCGACTGCGACGGCGCCTACAACGAGCCCATCACCTTCCGCGGCGACTACAATCACAAGACGCCCGAGAAAAGCCGCGCCTGGATCGACATCTGCGACAGCATCGCCGACAAGATCTGCCAGCCGACGCTGAAGCCCGAGCGGGCGAACGTCATTCCCTTCCTCTTTCACATCTACGATCCCGCCTGGGAAACGCCGCTCGACTTCTCGGCCAAAGAATTCGGCATGATCTATGTCGGCCACACGAAGTTCCGCTGGCACGGCATGTCGCAGGTGCTGCGCGGCATCGAGCCCATCCGCGACAAGCTCGGCCGCATCGGCCTTGTCGGCGAAGGCTGGGATGCCCCCCTTGAATGGACGGAGTGGAAGGAGATCCGCGACGACTACTATGTCGATCGCGACTACCTGAAGAAGCTCGGCGTCGAGGCGCTTGGCGCGGTCAAATACAACGAAGTCATCGCCACCATGAGCCGGGGCATCTTCAATCCGGTCATTTACCGTCCCCTCTTCGAGCGCCTCGGTTTCGTCACCTGCCGCACGTTCGAGACACCGGCCTCAGGCACTATTCCGCTCTTCCTGCTCGACGCCGACTACGTCCGTGGCGTATTCGGAACAGAGGCCGAGGCCCTGCTGCTCGGCCAACGGCCCGATGAAAAAATCCTGGACGTTGTCAGCCGCCCGCAGCACTACGCGGATATCGTGATGGGCATCCGCGAAGACTTCCGGCAGCGCCACAGTCCCGCGGCCCGCCTGAAGGATCTGATCGAGATCATCGAAGCTTAATTTTATGGCCAAGGCCAAGAGCCCCAGCTTGCAACCGACCGAGACACACGGCGGATCGCCCCCCGTGCGGCGCATGGGCCTGCGCTATGGCTTCAACGAGATCAATGGCTGGTGGCATCTTTCGGAAGGCCCGCACGGCGCGGAAATACGACGCCGCCTCCGCTTGATGGACACGCGCGTCGTCCGCGTCTTCGTTTTCGACCCGCAGGTTCCCGATCCCTTCAAGGACTGGCGCAGCTTCAGCGTCTGCATCCAGGGCGTGCTCGATGCCGGCGCGCTGCCGATGATCACGTTCGCCCGCTTCGCGCCGCCGTTCGACAATGTCGCGAGCATTCGCAGCTTCGTCGCGCGCTGCCGCGAAATCGTCTGGAGTGCGGTCCAGCAGTTCGGTGGCGAGCAGGTCAAGGATTGGTACTGGTGTATTTGGAACGAGCCGAACAACCCGATTGTCGGCGGCGACGTCACCTATGATCAGTACCGTCACATCTACATCGAAACGGCGACGCGCATTCATGAGCTGCTCGCGCCGTATCTCGGCGGCGCAAAGGCCCGCATCGGCGGCCCGTCTATCGACGGGAACCACCGGCCGTACTGGATGGACTGGATCGCGCGCCTCGTCGATGAGGTCGACGATCAGTTGCTCGGATTCGTGAACTGGCATCGCTACGGCGATTGGCGCCCTGCCGTGCCGAGCCGTACGCTCGGGCTCCAGATGTGGAACTCGCCGGACGCACCGCTCGGGAAAACGCTCGAAGCCTTGCTGATGGCGCAGCTCCCGACGTACGAAGGCCGTGCGCGCGGCGTTGCGCGCCTGGTCAAGGGCCGAGACATTCTGAACATCTGCGGCGAGCTGAATACGATCTCGCATCACGAGAACTACTACACGCTCGGCCTCAACCAGAACCTCTTCGGCGCCGTCTTCTACATGTCCGCGCTCATTCATCTGATCCGCGGCGGTGCAGATGCCGAAATGCGTTGGACCGCAACGGCCCATGGCAGCGATGCCTACGGTCTCCTCTCCATGCGCGGCGAACCGATGCCGCCGGCGCTTGCCAAGCAGGTGTTCGCCCAGCACGTACGCTTCGGCGACGTCATCCGCTTTCCGATGGCACGGCTCGACTTTCCGGAGGTCGATACCGTGTTGGCGTCGCACGAGGACGGGCGGCTCAGCGCGGTGTTCGTTAACGTATCGCCGCGCCCGCTCGTGCTGCGCGCGGCGGAATGGTATGACGGCCTCGGCTCCTGTGGCGAGGTTCTGTGCCTCGATACGAGCACTGGGGGACGGGTGACACGAGGCCCCTTCGATGGGACGGTCCGCATCGAGGGCTATGGCATGGCCATCGTGAGCAATCGGGCAGCCTCGACCATAATCGACTAGAAAGCCGCATACGGGGCTGAGGGAGACGACGGGTGGATAAGGCATTCGGCTGGATCGGCGAGATCTTCCAGACGCTGTTACGGCTGCTGCCGTGGCTCGTCATCGTGCCGGCGACGCACGCCGGCGTCGCATTCGTGCACGGGCATCGCGTGAAGAAGTGGGCTCCGGGCCTGCACTGGTATTGGCCGGTTGTCACCTCGTACAAGCTGACGATGACCGTGCGGCAGACGCAGAAGATTCAGTCGAAAGTCATCATGAGCGCCGACAACCAGACGATCATCGTCGGCGCGCTCGTGACCTACTACGTCGATGATATCGTCGCAGCCCTCGCCCACATCGCCGATCTTGCCTCGGATGTGATCGAGCGCGCGCAGGGCGCAATCCTCAACGAGGTCAGCAGGCATACGCTGGAGGAAATCCAGGCCGACCGCGTCGCCTTCAACCACAAGCTCAAGGACGTTGTCGGTGCCAATCTGAATGGCTACGGCGTGCAGATCCTGCAGATCCAGCTCACCGAGCTCGCGCCGACGCAATCCATCGCCTTCAACGGCCACGCGGCCGTCGGCAACTACGCGCTCTGGAGCGGGTTCTGATCATCCCCTCTCCCCGCTGGCGGGGAGAGGGTTAG
>JAEZAW010000238.1 GCA_023430315.1 Pseudomonadota bacterium
GACTGGTGCAGCGCCTGCTGCAGCTCGGTGCCGCGCAACTTCAGTGCTGCAGCACCCATGAGGGTCGGCGCACCACCCTCCTCTGCGGTGGCCGCGAGCTGATCGGCCATGAGGGCTTTGACGGCAGCGAGATTGACCTCGTGCTCGGCGATCTTGCGGCGCCAGAGCGGATCCTCGGCGAGCGGCTTTCCCCCTTCGCGCGTCTCGGCGAGCAGGCGGTTCAGCGCGTCGAGTGCATGCTCCAGGCGCGAGATCTCGACGTTACCGACACGCTCGTTGGCGAGCAGGAACTTGGCGTAGGTCCAGCCCTTGCCCTCCTGGCCGATCAGGTTCTCGACGGGCACGCGCACGTCGTCGAAGAACACCTCGTTGAGGTGATGGCTCATGGTGATCGCGATGATCGGGCGCACGGTAATGCCGGGCGTCTTCATGTCGATCAGCAGGAAGGAAATGCCCTCCTGCTTCTTGCCGCTGTCATCCGTGCGCACGAGGCAGAACATCCAATCCGCCCAGTGCGCGAGTGAGGTCCAGATCTTCTGGCCGTTGACGACGTAGTGGTCGCCATCACGCACGGCCTTGGTCTTGAGCGCTGCGAGGTCCGAGCCGGCGCCGGGCTCGGAATATCCCTGGCACCACCACGTGTCGTTCCTGATGATGCCGGGGAGGTACGTGCGCTTCTGCTCTCCGGTGCCGAACGTGTAGATGACGGGACCTGCCATGTTCACGCCGAAGGGAACGACGGCCGGCGCGCCGGCGCGGCCGAGTTCCTCATTGAAGGCGAGGGTCTGTGCCGGGCTCCAGCCGAGCCCGCCATGCTCCTTTGGCCATTTGCCTGTGATCCAGCCCTTGGCGCCGAGCCGCTTCAGCCAGGTATCATACTCGTGCCGTTCGAGGTGCTGGCCGAGGGCCTGCTTGCGTCGCACCTCCGGCGGCAGCTCGCGCTCGCAGAAGTCACGCACCTCGGCACGGAAGGCGTCCAACGACGTGTCGCGTTCGACGGACCTGATGAACATGAGCGCGCTCCCTCGACCGTTTCCGTATGATTGGGAACGACCGTAGAAAGGAGCGCCCCCATTGGCAATGGCGACACTCAGTTCGCGGTCATGCCGCCGTCGATCACAAGCTCGCTGCCGGTGACCCAGGCGGCTTCGTCCGATGCGAGATAGAGACAGCCCGCGGCGATGTCAGCCGGCGTGCCGAAGCGACCGAGGGGCGTCGCGGCGAGACGGTTCTCCGCCACTTCCGGGTTGGAGTGGCCCGGCTTGGTCATCGGCGTATCGACAAAGCCCGGATGGATGGAGTTCACCCGGATCTTGTCGACGGCGTATTGGATGGCGGCGGCCTTCGAGAAGATGCGCACGGCGCCCTTCGACGCGTGATAGGCGCCATTGGAGTGCGAGCCGACGATGCCGCAGATCGACGAGATGTTGATGATCGAACCGCCGCCCGCGCGCTGCATGGCCGGGATCACAGCCTTGACGCCGAGGAACGTGCCGGTGGCGTTGATCTCCATGACCTTGTTCCATACCTCGAGCGTCTGCTCACCGATGCGCCCGCCAGCCGTCAGCGTCGTCTGGAGATTGAGCTTGGGATCGCGCCCCGAGATGCCGGCGATGTTGCAGAGGATATCGACGCGGCCGTAGCGTTTCTCGGCCTCAGCGACGACCTCAGCCCAGCGGGCCTCGCTCGACACATCCTGCTCGGCGAAAGAGGCCGTCCCGCCCTTGGCGGTGATCTCCTCGGCGACGCTACGGCCGAGGGCGGCATTGGCATCCGTCAGCAGGACTTTCGCGCCGTGCAGCGCGAACATGCGCGCCGTCTCCGCGCCGATGCCCGATGCGCCGCCTGTGACGATTGCGACCTTGCCGGCGAGCCTTGGTCCCGGTTGCATTGGATGTCTCCTCCTGTCCTTCGTGTCCTTTGGCGTGCAGGGTGGCCGCAATCGGCGCGCACGTCCATAGCCACAAATGCAAGACGGGCCGCCCAGAAGGCAGCCCGTCCCGTCATGTCAGGTGGAGAGTGAGGTGGTGTCGAGAACTCAGGCCGGCGGCTTGCCGAAGACGAGCACAGCGTTGAGGCCGCCGAAGGCAAAGGAGTTCGACATGACGTTGTCGACCTTCGCCGCGCGCCCGACATTCGGGATGTAGTCGAGGTCGCACTTCGGATCGGGATCGTCGAGGCCGATGGTCGGCGGCAGCCAGCCGTCCTGCAGGGCCTTGATGGAGGCGATAGCTTCGACCGCGCCGCCGGCACCAAGGAGATGGCCGGTCATGGATTTGGTCGAGGAGATCGGCAGCTTCTTGGCGTGCTCTCCGAAGACCATCTTGATTGCGTTGGTCTCGTTGACATCGTTGAGCGTGGTCGCCGTGCCGTGCGCGTTCAGGTAGCCGATATCCTCGGGCTTCAGGCCGGCATCGGCGAGCGCCATCTCCATGGCCGACCGCGGGCCGTCGATGTCGGGGTTGACCATGTCCTTGCTGTCCGAGGACATGCCGACGCCTTTCAGCTCGGCCAGGATGGTCGCGCCGCGCGCCTGGGCGTGCTCGAGGCTTTCGAGCACAAGAGCACCCGCGCCTTCGCCGAGAACTGTGCCGTTGCGCTTCTTCGAGAAGGGGAAGCAGCCCTCGGGCGAGAGAACACGCATGGCCTGCCAGGTGCGCATCGAGCCGAAGGTGATCACTGCCTCGGAGGCGCCGGTGACGGCGACGTCGACGAGGCCGTTGCGGATGTAGTCGGCGCCGATGGCAATGGCGTGCGTAGCCGTCGAGCAGGCCGAGCAGGTGGCGAATGTCGGCCCCTTGATGCCCAATTCGATGCCGACGTGCGCCGAAGCCGACGAGCCGATGATGCGCAGCAGCGTCAGCGGGTTGGTCGCCTTCTTACCTTTGACGAAGAGATCGTGGTACGCGGTCTCGATGGTGTTGAAGCCGCCAGCACCGGAGCCGAAGATGCACGCCGCGCGATAGGGGTCGGCAAGCGGGGTCTGCAGTCCCGACTGCTTCCACGCTTCCTCGGCCGAGCGGCCGGCGAACCAGGAATAACGGTCTCCGTATTGGACCTTCTTGCTCGATACGTGCTTGGCCGGGTCGAAGCCTTTGATCTCGGCCGCAATGTGGATGTACAGGTCTTGGAGCTCGAAACTCTCGATCGGGCCGACGCCGCAGCGGCCCTCGCGCATGGACGACCACGTTTCGCGAACGTCGAGACCGATCGGCGTAACGGCGCCAACGCCAGTTACGACGACGCGGCGACGGTCGCCCTTAGACTGTGTCATGGGACGCACTTCTTTCTTACGGCGACCGGCACCATTCCGGCGCGCACAGGGATCGTAGTCGCTGGGGTTACGCCTTGGCCGGCGCGCCCGAACCCTCCAGCAAAGCCTTCACGCGATCCACGACAGAGCCGACGGTCTTGAAGTCTTCAACTTCCTCGTTGGCGTTGTAGGGGATCTGAATGCCAAAAGAATCCTCGATGTCGAAAACGATCATTGCAAGATCGAGTGACTCGATCTTCAGATCAGTCAGCGCAGTCGTGAGCCCGATATCGTCGCGTGGCTCCTTCATGTGCTTCTTGAGGATATCGATGATCTTGGTGGCAACGTCGTCCATATCTCTCTCCCACCCCCAAGTACTCTGCGGGTACAGGTGCTGATGTGTTGGTTTTAGCTAAGGCAAAGCCCGCCTGACCGCAAGTTGGGCCTCACATAACCGTTAACACTATTCAAGTCCATACGGGTCACGGACAGTTGTCCCAAGATGGAGGCCATCATCGAGTCGGTCATGGCCGCACGCGTGTGCACTACAACCATCAAGGCTGGCGTTCCGAGACAAAAGTGTTCAAAGTCGTTTACCGTGACTGATCGAGCGACTCGTGGTCGAGACCGACGAGGCGAGCCGAACAGTTCGACGGCGCAACCGCTTGCCGCTGCCGCTTGTCGTGGCGCCAAGGTTCGCCCCAGCCTACCGTCCTAAATGGACGCGATTCAGGGAGGCAGCAAGAACATGTCCGCAGGTACGACAGCGACGGCGGCAGGCACGGCGTCGGCACACCTGAGCTATCCCTGGCTTGCACACTACCCGGCAGGCGTGAACTGGCACCAGCAGATCGCCCCTGCGCCGCTCCATCAGTTCTTGGAGCGGGCTGCCGAGCGGTATCCATCGCGTATTTGCACGAACTTCCTGGGTCGGACAATAACCTACGGCGAGATGTCGCGCCTCGTGGACAGGGCCGCCGCCGGGCTCGCGGCGATCGGAGTGACCACGGGAACGAAGGTCGGCCTGTTCCTGCCGAACTCGCCGACGTTCATCGTCTTTTACTACGCGACGCTCAAGGCCGGCGGGACGGTCGTCAACTTCAATCCCCTTTATACGGTCGAGGAGCTGACCTTCCAGGTGAAGGACAGCGAGACCGATCTCATGGTGACGCTCGACCTCAAAGTGCTCTTCGACAAGGTCGAGGCGCTGATGGCGACGGGTGCGCTCAAGCGGGCCGTCGTCGCGCCTTTTCCCGCCCTGCTGCCGACGGCGAAGTCGATCCTCTTCCGCCTCTTCAAGGGCAAGGAGCTGGCGAACGTACGCGGCTCCAAGATGGCGGCCTCGGTCATCTCGGAGGAAAGCGTCCTCGCCAATGACGGGCGGTTCCAGGCGCCGGCCATCTCACCGACCACGGACGTCGCCGTGCTTCAGTACACCGGTGGCACCACCGGCACCCCCAAGGGGGCCATGCTCACGCACGCGGCCGCCTACACGAATACACTCCAATCAGCGGCCTGGGCCCCGGAGCTTCGAGAGGGGGAGGAGCGTGTCCTCGGCGTGCTGCCGTTCTTCCACGTCTTCGCTATGACGGTCGTCATGAACTTCGCCATCGCCAAGGCGGCCGAGATGGTGATCCTGCCGCGCTTCGTGCTCGACGATGTCATGAAGCTCATCGACAAGGCCAAGCCGACGGTCATGCCCGGCGTGCCGACGATGTTCAATGCGATCATGAACCATCCGAAGCTCAAGAGCTTCGACCTCTCGTCGCTGAAGTTCTGCCTCTCGGGCGGAGCGGCGTTGCCCCTCGAGGTCAAGCAGCGCTTCGAGGCGCTCACGGGCTGCAGCCTCGTCGAAGGCTACGGTCTAAGCGAAACCTCACCCGTCGTGACCGCGAACCCGCTCAGCGGACCCGTCAAGGAAGGCTCGATCGGCCAGCCCATTCCGCAGACGATCGTCTCGCTGCGTGCTCTGGATGATCCGACCAAGGAAGTGCCCCTCGGCGAGAAGGGCGAGATTTGCGTGAAGGGTCCGCAGGTCATGAAGGGCTACTGGAAGAGACCGCGAGAGACCGAGGAGCAATTCGTCGGCGATTTCCTGCGCACCGGCGACGTCGCGATCATGGATGAGGAAGGCTTCTTCTTCATCGTCGACCGCATCAAGGACCTCATCATCTGCTCGGGCTACAATGTCTATCCGCGCCGCATCGAGGAAGCCCTCTACGAGCATCCGGCCGTTCAGGAAGTCACGGTCATCGGCATACCCGAAGAGTACCGCGGTGAAGCGCCCAAGGCTTTCGTGAAGCTCAAGGATGGCGCAACCACGACGACCGCGGACCTCATGAAGCACTTAGAGCCCAAGCTTTCGCGTATCGAGCTTCCGACCGAGATCGAGATTCGCGATGCCCTGCCGAAGACGATGATCGGCAAACTCTCGAAGAAGGAGCTGAAGGCCGAGGAGGCGGCGAAGCGGAAAGCCGCCAAGGCGTGAAACGCCGCAGACTCTTGTGGCAGGTACGCGCCTTCGCTTAAGTTAACCAGGGGATGCAGCCTCGATCGGGAAGAGCGGATTGATGCGGGCTTTGAGCATTTGGTCGCTGCCAGTGGCTGGGGCGGCGGCACTTGCTGTCTTGAGTTTGAATGCGGGGCCGGCCGAGGCGCGTACCTTGTGCGTCGGCAAGGAGTCGGTCCTGCTCCGCTCAGGGCCCTCGTGGCGTGACAATCCCGTCGGAAGCCTGCCGGCCGGAGCGTGCGGCATACAGGTGGTCGGTCAATGCATGTATGGCTGGTGCCATGTGGCGCTGGGCGCGCGCAAGGGCTGGGTCGATGCCAAGCAGGTCATCGTGAATGAGGACGGCACGAGTGCCGCTCCTAAAGCGCCACCACCCCAACGCGCCGAACCACCGCCAACCGCACCGCCACGTCGGGCAGAGCCGGCGCCGCCACCGCGACCCGCGCCGCCCGCCACCACCGGCGCCGCTGGTGATCGCGAGAGCCATTGCGTAATGGGCGTGCGGCCGGGCGATACGCTGCGCATCCGCTCCGGCCCCAGTGCGGAGCATCGGGAACTGGGTGGCATTCCGCCGGATGCCTGCGGCGTGGTCGTCGGCGGCCCGTGTGCGGGGGCCTGGTGCCCGGTCACGTATCGCGGCATTCGCGGCTGGTCGAATGCCAGCTATCTGCGGCCGCCCTGGATGCGGTGATGGCGCCGCGGATGCGGCTGATTCAGCTCTGCGATGGCGGCGCGGCTGCCCCTCCCGCCATTGATCCACCAAGGAACACCTGTATATTCAGGTAATCACCCTCACTCTACCTGCAAGGAGGCCGAAATGGCCAATCCAACATCCGATCCCGTCGTTATCGTCGCGGGCGCGCGTACGCCCATGGGTAGTTTCCAGGGCAGCCTGCAGGCCATGACGGCGCCGGAGCTCGGGGCGGTTGCGATCAAGTCGGCGCTCGGCCGCACGGGCGTCGCCGCCGAGGAAGTTGCCGAGGTGCTCATGGGCTGCGTGCTGCCGGCCGGCCAGGGCCAGGCGCCGGCACGCCAGGCGGCGCGCTATGGCGGCCTTCCCGACAGCGTGCCGTGCTCGACGGTCAACAAGATGTGCGGCTCCGGCATGAAGACAGTGATGATGGCCTACGAGGCGCTGCACGCGCGCCCGAAGGACGTGATCATCGCCGGCGGCCTCGAGAGCATGACCAACACGCCTTACATCCTGCCGAAAATGCGCTCAGGCGCACGCCTCGGCCACACGCAGGCCTACGATCACATGTTCATTGACGGCCTCGAGGACGCCTACGACAAGGGCCGCCTCATGGGCACCTACGCCGAGGACACCGCGCAGCACTATCAGTTCACGCGCGAGCAGCAGGACGCCTTCGCAGTTGAAAGCCTGCGCCGCGCCAAGCTCGCCAACGAGGACGGCTCTTTCGCCAATGAGATGGCCGCTGTCGTGGTGAAATCGCGCAAGGGCACGGTAGAGGTTACGCGCGACGAGCAGCCTTTCACGGCCGATCCGGCCAAGATCCCAAGCCTCAAGCCCGCCTTCCGCGATGGCGGCACGGTGACGCCGGCCAACTCGAGCTCGATCTCGGATGGTGCCGCCGCCCTCGTGCTCATGCGCGAGAGCGAGGCCAGGCGCCGCAAGCTGCAGCCGCTTGCGCGCATCGTCGCGCAGGCGAGCCATGCTCAGGCACCGGCGTGGTTCACCACGGCTCCGATCGGTGCCATGAAGAAGGTGCTGGAGGCGGCCGGCTGGAAAGCGGGGGATGTCGGCCTCTACGAGATCAACGAGGCCTTTGCCGTCGTCACTATGGCGGCCATGCGCGATCTCGATCTGCCGCACGACAAGGTCAACGTCCATGGCGGCGCCTGCGCACTCGGTCATCCGGTCGGCGCATCCGGCGCGCGCATCATCGTGACGCTCATCAATGCTATGGCGAAGCGCGGCGAGACCAAGGGCGTTGCCTCGCTCTGCATCGGCGGTGGCGAAGCGACGGCCGTCGCGATCGAGCGGATGAATTGAGCATCGAAGCTCACGGAAGTGCGCCAGTGACGCGGCCCATGGTCGTGATCACTGGCGCCTCCGAGGGCATCGGCCGCGCGTTCGCGCGTTACTACGCCGCCGATAACCGCGACCTTCTCTTGATCGCGCGGCGCCTCGAGCCTCTATCGCGGCTGGCCGAGGAGTTGCGTGCTGCGCGTCTGGTCCGTGTCGAGGTGCTCGCGCAGGATCTGGCAGCGCCCGACGCGCCTGCCGCCGTCGACGCGGCGCTGGTCGCTGCCGGCGCTCATTGCGATGTCCTGATCAACAATGCCGGTATCGGGCTTTCCGGCGTCTTCCCGGATTTGCCGCCTTCCGACGTCGATCGGTTGGTCGCAACCAACGTCGCGGCGCCGACCCGGCTGATGCACCACATGCTCCGGGACATGCGTGCGCGACGGCGCGGCAGCATCATCAATCTCGCTTCGCTGGGGGCGTTCGCGCCCGGCCCCTATCAGGCCGCCTATTACGCGAGCCGGGCCTATGTGCTCTCGCTCTCCGAGGCCGTGGCCGCCGAGGTGGCACGCGACGGCGTGCGCATCACGGCAGTCGCGCCAGGCCCCGTGCGGACCGGTTTCCACGACAAGATGAGGGCCGACCGCGACCTCTATCGCTGGCTCATTCCCTCGCTCGCGCCGGATACGGTGGTCCGATGGGCAGTTGCCGCCCACAATTTGGGCTTCCGCGTCGTCGTGCCCGGTTTGCTGAACAACATTCTCGCACTATGTTTACGACTCATGCCGCACCGAATATCCGTGCTGATCCAGGGTTTTCTCTTCTACCCCCGCAATCAATGACGATGATGCTCGACGCCGAACCAACACGCGAAGCACCCCTCGATGGCCGGGGTCTCGACCATTCTCTCTCAGCTTCGCTCGCGAAGAAGCCGGTGCTGATCGTCCTGCATATGGAGGGCGCCAAGTCCGGTCATGTCGGCCGCTGGTTCATCGAGAACGGCTATCCGCTCGACATTCGCCGTCCCTTTCTCGGCGATCCGCTGCCCGAGACGCTCGCCCATCACACCGGCGCCGTAATCTTCGGCGGCTCGCAGAGCGCCAACGACGATGTCGATTACGTCAAGCGGGAAGTCGATTGGGTCGGCGTCGCGCTCAAGGAGCAGAAGCCCTATCTCGGCATCTGCCTCGGCGCGCAGATGCTTGCACGGCATCTCGGTTCGCGTGTCGAGATGTGCGGGCACGGCCGCGTCGAGATCGGCTATCACCCCGTGCAGCAGATCGATCAGGGCCGCGTGCTCGGCCAGCTTCCCGGTCACGTCTATCAGTGGCATCGCGAGGGTTTCGAGCTTCCGCGCGGCGCCGATCTGCTGGCGACGAGTGACGGCGCATTCGAGAACCAAGCTTTCCTCTATGGTCCTGCAGCGCTTGGTGTGCAATTCCACCCCGAGATCATGCACACGCAGATAAATTGCTGGTCGGGCTCCAATCCCGTGCGCTTGCTCATGCGCGGTGCGCACGCGCGCCACGAGCAGCTCGCCGCGCATCTCGTGCACGCGCCGCACGTGCACTCGTGGCTCGATCAGATGCTGCGCCGCTGGGTCGAGGGCCGACTAACGACGTAAGTGCCGCGCCAGCATTTACCAAAATTGGTATCTTCGCACATTCGTAACATCTGGCGTGGCAATATGCCTTCAGCGCCGGCTTTCAGGTGTTGCGTACTGGCGCCATTATTTCAAGCGGAGCATCGCCGAGCGGTGCTCCGCTTTACTTTTGGCGGCCCTCAGCTCTTGGACGGTGTGTGGCGCCAGAAAGATGACCAGTCGAAGTGCCGGGCAATCTCGCAGCCCTTGGGCGCGGTGATCATGAGCGCCGTCGTACTGGTCGTATAGGATCCGAGCCCCACGGCCGAAAGCGCCTTCTGCTTCAGCCACTCGACACGCAGATCAAGCCGGCTCGGCTCACGCCACGTGCGCCCGAGGTAGGCGACGTGCCGCTCGCGCTCCACGCCCATAGCGGTATCGAAAAGCGGCGCTTCCTGAAGATTGAGACGCACTGGAAAGACATCGACGCGACCACCACACTGAGGAGCGTCGAATGCGACAGCTTTCAGGAGCGCGTGATCTTCAGCGGGCACGATCCGCGCGGCAATTCCGCGCGAAGCGAGCAGCTCGACAACGGCAGGGCGGACGTCATACTCCGCCTGTCCGTGCGAGGCCTGGATCCTGACGGCCAGCGTGCCGAGCAGCAGCGCGGCGAAAGCAGCGCGAACGAGCCAGCTTTTCATGGCGCGCGCCCCACGCGCAGCGCTCCGAAGAGACTGATTGCCAGTACGCTCAAGGTCGTTGCCCAGGCGAAAATCTGCGCCCCCGTGCTCTCGTGCCAATACACGAAGCCATCGACGCTCAAGGACATGAGGTAGAGACGGCTCGCGTTGAGCGCGACGACGACTGCGACGACGGCGAGGCCGACCCAGATGTCCCGCGCGACCCAGCGGGGACGGGCGAGCTTGGTCAGGGCCACCCAGCAGAGCAGGCCGAGCGAGATGTTGTGGAAGGAAGAGCAGGGGCCGTAGACGATGATGGCGTGATCGGCCGTCGCGCCGACGACGGTCTCGGACCAGAGAATGCCTGTTTTGGTCGCGCTCAGCGCAGCGCCGACGAGCGCGGCATCGGCCTGTAGCAGGTAGTAGGCAAAGAACTCGAAGAACCGCGGACCCCAGAAGCCGTTGAAGGCTAATGCCAGCATCACGGCGCCGGCTGCCCGCAGCGTGATGTCATCGCGATCGCGCGCCATGAGGTAGACCGCGGCGGCGGTCAAGGCCAGCCAATGCGGGGATCGGGCCGTCAGAACGCCCGACGCCATCACGGCGACCGCGAGAAGCATGTCGCCCAAGCGGGCGGGTGCCGTCCGTGTGCTATCGGCAATCAGGCTGAAGATCGCGTACCAGGCCACATAGGCGAACACGCTCTTCGATGCGAGCTGGCTCTGCACCGCGGCGATATACGCTTCGAGCGAGTCGGCCTGCACGGCGAAGAGCTGCTGGCACAGCAGAGCGAAGGCCAGCCACAGGAAGACCTCGCGGCGGCCAAGCGCTGCCGCGCCGCGCACCGCGTGCGCGATACCCGCTCCGCTGTCAACCGGGCGTGCGGATGCGACCGCTGTATGCGACTGGATTGCCAATCCTCACACTCCGGGAGAACGGGCCGTGCTCAGCCTTTCCGAGACCGGCGCACGATCAACAGTGCGCCGAGGGCGGCAGCGGCCAGTGGCAGGCCAAAGCCGATCAGCGGGCCAGGGGCGGGCACGGGGGTTGGGGTCGGCGCCGGTGGTGCGCAGGCGCTAGCCGGGAAGCAGAAGGCCGAAGCCGGATCGGCGAATGCCAGGAATGCTATCGCTACCGCTCCTGCCGCTATGAGCAGGCCGCTCGTTACAGTACGCATCTACGGACGCCCTCATATACTAGGCAACGCTACTATCCCCGATGCAGTTTTCTTGCCAGTCCGCAACGGGGTCAAATTGGCCAATGGTGGTATTTGCGGCAGAGTGAACAAACCGTTTCGGGAAACTGCGCCTTTTTAGAGCATGTGTTGCTGGAATGCCCGAGTGGGAACGGGCGAGCGTGCTATATTTCAAACTGATTTGCGGGGCGTGCTGAGGGCTGTTCAGAATGCTGTTGAAAGAGCTGACGTTTCGGCCACTGCAGCGGCTTGCTGCGG
The DNA here is from genome assembly GCA_023430315.1 of Pseudomonadota bacterium. GTDB lineage: Bacteria > Pseudomonadota > Alphaproteobacteria > Rhizobiales > Hyphomicrobiaceae. The sequence continues at coordinate 11,468 of JAEZAW010000238.1, forward strand.
GAGTGCTGGCAGTCGCTGCTCTGGCGGGAGCGGCGCAAGCGCAGGATCCGCGCGCGTGGGCCGGCTTCTACGTCGGCGTTCACGGTGGCTATCACTGGGGTGGCAGCGATAGTGCGCTGTCGCTTCTGCCCGACGGTGCAGCTTGGGGCAGCCCGGACTATCTGGTATTCCAGCGGAACTATGACAGCTCGCCGGAGGGCGCCCTGGGCGGCGCCCAGCTCGGGTTCAACTGGCGCACTGGGGGCTTCGTCGTCGGGCTTGAGGCGGACATCAGTCGTCTCAGCGCTGATGGTCAGGCCTCGCACACCGCTTTTGTAGTGGATCCCCCTCCGGACGGGACGTACCAGGCACGAAGCCGTCAGGAAATGGACTGGTTCGGTACGTTGCGTGCGCGCATCGGTATGACACCATTCGCCGATCCGCGCTTGCTCGTCTACTTCACGGGCGGTCTGGCCTACGGGCGCGTGGAGACAAGCCATTCGTTGGAGGCCATTGCCTTCGGTGCTGGCTACGCTGGTTCGGATACCGGCTGGGAAGTTGGCGGCACGGTGGGTGGCGGCCTCGAATGGACCATGGGCGGTGGCTGGTCGCTGAAGGCAGAGTATCTCTACTACGACCTTGGCGATCGCGATGTCCGCGGCCGGCCGTACAACCAGTCACCAATGCCCGCGCCGGAGTTCGGCACTAACATGAGCCACGAGCTCAACGGCCATATCGCCCGCGTCGGCATCAATTATCAGTTGGGCGGCTACTGATCGCCTCTGGAATTTGACGCTCTCGTCGCACCGACCTATGAACCCGTAGGGGGCGCGCAGCGAGGCGGGGTCATGCTGCTTTCGGAACTCGTGCCGGACGATGTGCTGCTGCCGGCAGCCAACTCAGCCATCGACATTCGAGGTCTGACCGCTGACAGCCGCGCGGTGCAGCCCGGTTTCCTGTTCGCCGCACTCGCTGGCAGCCGTACGGATGGCGCCCGCTTTGTCGCCGACGCTCTGGCTAAAGGCGCGGCCGCGATCCTCGCCGCGGACGGCGCCACGATCGAAGCGCCGACACATGTCCCGGTCCTACGCACACGCGAGCCGCGCCGCGCGCTCGCGCTCATGGCGGCGCGCATCCATCCGCGCCAGCCGGCGCACATGCTGGCGGTTACCGGAACGAGCGGCAAAACCTCCGTCGCCGATTTCACGCGCCAGATACTGACGCTGCTCGGTCGACAGGCGGCATCGGTTGGCACGATCGGTCTCGTGCGGCCGGACGGCGCGATCTATGGCTCGCTGACGACGCCCGATCCCATCTCGCTACACGCGACCCTAGACGAACTCGCCCGCGACGGCATCACCCACTGCGCCTTCGAGGCTTCATCGCATGGTCTCGACCAGCATCGCCTGGATGGCGTGCGCATCACGGCCGCGGCCTACACGAACCTCGGGCGCGATCATCTCGATTACCATCCGACGCTCGATGCCTACCTGAAAGCCAAGCTGCGCCTCTTCACGGAGCTGCTGCCGCTCGACGGCACGGCAGTCGTGAATGCAGGCGGCGCCGAGGCCGTGCGCGTCATCGACGCGGTCCGGCGGCGCGGCATTCACCTCATCACCACGGGTTTCGGCGGGGAGACGTTGCAGCTTGCCGAGATCGCGCGCGATGGGTTCGCGCAACGTGTCGTGGTTCATGCCGACGGCCGCGACTTCACGCTGCGCTTTCCGCTGCTCGGTACCTATCAGGTCGAGAATGCGCTCCTCGCCGCGGGCCTCGCCATGGCGAGTGGCGAGCAGACCGCGGCCGTACTCGGCACGCTCGAAAAGCTCACCGGCGTCGCGGGCCGCCTCGAGATCGTCGCCGAGCACAAGAGTGGTCTTGCCGTCGTCGACTATGCGCACAAGCCCGAGGCGCTTGTCGCGGCGCTCGATGCGTTGCGCCCGTTCGCGACGGGCAAGCTCGTCTGCATTGTCGGCTGCGGTGGTGACCGAGATCGCGGCAAGCGGCCGATCATGGGCCGTATCGCTGTCGATCGTGCCGATGTCGTGATCATCACCGACGACAATCCGAGAAGCGAGGATCCCGCCACCATTCGCGCTGAAATGCTGCGCGGGGCGGTTGGGGCACAAGAGATCGGCGATCGGGCCGAGGCCATTGCTGCGGGCATGAACCTGCTCGGCGAGGGCGATGTGCTGCTGGTCGCCGGCAAGGGCCACGAGACCGGCCAGATCGTCGGGAATGTCACGCTGCCCTTCAGCGATCATGACGAGATCAGAAAGCACCTCGATGGCTGACGGGACGCTGCTCTGGACGTGGGATGCGCTCGTCGCAGCGGCGGAGGGCGTGGCCGAAGGCACTTCGGCCGGCCCCATCACGGGCTTCTCGATCGACACGCGCTCGCTGGCACCCGGCGAGGTCTTCGTCGCGCTCACCGATCAGCGCGATGGGCATGACTTCGTCGGCGCCGCGTTCAAGGCTGGCGCGGCGGCGGCGCTCGTGCGGCGCGATTTCGTGGCGCCCGAAGGTGCCGGTCCGCTCGTCCGCGCCGATGATCCGCTCGCCGCACTCGGGCGCATTGCGGTCGCTGCGCGTGCACGTCTCAGGTCTGACGCGCGCGTCGTCGCCGTGACCGGCAGTGCCGGCAAGACCGGCACGAAGGAAATGCTGCGCGCCTGTCTCGCGACGGCCGGCAAGGTCCATGCGCCGGAGAAGTCGTTCAACAACCACTGGGGTGTACCGCTGACGCTCGCGCGTATGCCCGCCGACGTCGATTTCGCCGTGATCGAGATCGGCATGAACCACGCCGGCGAGATCAGCCCGCTCACGCGCATGGCGCGCCCGCATATCGCCGTCATCACGAATGTGCTGCCCGTGCACGTCGGTAATTTCCCCGACGGCGAGCAAGGTGTCGCGAAGGCCAAGGCCGAGATCTTCGAGGGGCTGGAGCCCGGCGGCCTCGCCGTGCTGCCGCGGGACAGTCGGCACTATAGTCTGCTCGATCGCGCTGCAGTTGCGCGTGGCGCGCGCATTGCGACTTTCGGCACGACCACTGACGCCTATGTGGGCGCACGCGAGATCAAGCTCGGCGATACTGGCAGCGATATCATTGCCGAGATCGCGGGGCAGGCTCTGAGCTATCGTCTGGGCACGGTTGGCGTGCACATCGCCGTCAATTCACTGGCCGTCATCGCAACTCTCAATGCGCTGCATCTGCCGCTGAAAACAGCGTCGGCACCGCTCGCGGGCATCACGCCGCCCGTCGGCCGTGGCGCGCGCACGGTGCTCAAGGCGGCTGAAGGCGCGATCTTGCTGATCGACGAGAGCTACAACGCCAATCCCGCCTCCATGCGCGCTGCCATCTCAGTGCTCGGCGCCG
>JAEZAW010000278.1 GCA_023430315.1 Pseudomonadota bacterium
CATCGATCGTCAATGAGCTCGACGGGCGCGTGCCGAAGAACTCGCCCAACTTCTTCGTGCTCGATCTGCCGCGCGAGGACGTCGCCGGCTTCCGCGGTCTCGTCGAAAAGGAAGTTCCGGGCGCGCAAGTCAACCAGGCCCCGATGCTGCGGGGCCGCATCGTTTCTCTCCGCAATACACCAGTCGAGGAAGTACGCGGGCCGCCCGAAGCAGCCTGGGTGCTCAATGGCGATCGGGGCCTCAGCTATTCCGATGATGTCCCCGAAGGCTCGACGGTCGTCGCGGGCGAATGGTGGGCGAAGGACTATTCCGGGCCGCCGCTCGTTTCGTTCGAGGAGGACATCGCGAAGGGCCTGGGCCTCAAGATCGGTGACACGGTGACGGTCAACGTGCTCGGCCGCAACATCTCGGCCCGTATCGCCAACCTGCGCGATGTGCGCTGGGAAAGCCTCGCGATCAATTTCGTCATGGTCTTCTCGCCGAACACGCTCCAGGCGGCGCCGCACAACATTCTCGCCACCATCAGCCTCGATGCCGCGACGCCGCTCGCCCGCGAAGCCGACCTCGCCCGCGCCATCGGCAAGGCCTACCCGGCGACGACGGCCATCCGTGTCAAGGATGCCATCAACAACTTCAGCACGCTCTTCCGGCGCGTGATCACGGCCGTGCGTGCGGCCGGCGGCGTGACGCTTCTGGCGGGCGCGCTGGTCCTTGCCGGCGCCTTGGCCGCAGCACAGCGCCGGCGCCTTCAGACGGCGGTGATTCTCAAGGCCCTCGGTGCAACCCGGGCCCGTATTCTCGCAGCTCACGCGACGGAATACGCGCTGCTGGCCTTGATCGCGGCCACGCTCGCGCTGCTGCTCGGCGGCATCTCCGCGTGGCTCGTCACGACACAGATCATGGACCTGCCCTTCATCTTCTCGGGGGTGGCCGTCCTGCAGGCGCTGGGGGTATCGCTGGCGCTGATCGCGCTGATCGGCGGACTGGGCACGTGGCAGGTGCTGAGGGCGCCGGCTGTGCCCTATTTGCGCTCGGAATGAGCCACGGGATAATCGGGTGCAGACGATTCGGGGTGGTTTTCCTGCCAGATGAATAGGAATTAACAATCACGGTTATGCTTCCAGCTTGAATCTGCCATCAGCAACACACATATTTGGCGTGTAGTGCGGCCGAACGACACACAACGTGCCGCTTAAGGGATCGAAGGGAAACAGAACTCATGGCTGAACTCGACAAGCGTTACGGGCGATTTGGCGTCGCGACGCGCGCCGAGCCTGGCGTAATGGACGAAGGCCTTCGCAGCTACATGCTCGGCGTCTACAACTATATGGCCGCCGGCATCGCTCTGACAGGTATCGTCGCCTACTTTATGTTCTCGATGCTGACGACGTCCGATCCGAGCCTCGCGGTCGCGCGCCTGCAGAACGGCGTGCTGCTGACCGAGGCGGGCCGCTCCGTCTATGGCTCGCCCCTGATGTGGGTGATCGTGCTTGCCCCGCTGGCGTTCGTCTTCTTCCTGTCCTTCCGCGTCTACAGCATGAGCGTCGGCGCGACGCAAATCGCCTTCTGGGCGTTCGCCGCCGTGATGGGCGCATCGATGTCGACCATCTTCCTGCGTTACACCGGCCAGTCCATCACGCAGATCTTCTTCGTGACCGCGGCGGCCTTCGCGGCGCTGAGCCTCTACGGCTACACGACCAAGAAGGACCTGTCGGGCTGGGGTACGTTCCTGTTCATGGGCGTCGTCGGCCTGATCCTGGCGTCGCTGGTCAACATCTGGCTGCAGTCGCCGTCGCTGTACTTCGCCCTCTCGGCGATCTGCGTTCTCGTGTTCGCGGGCCTCACCGCCTATGACACGCAGCAGATCAAGGACAACTACTACGAGATCGCCGGCGACAGCACGATGCTTGCCAAGGGCGCGATCATGGGTGCGCTGAACCTGTACCTGGACTTCATCAACATGTTCCAGGGCTTGCTGGCGCTCTTCGGCAACCGCGAATAACGAATACAGTCGGCTGGCGAAAGCCACTGGCTGGGTAGGTTAGCAAAGGCCCCGTCGAAAGGCGGGGCCTTTGTCGTTGCAACGGCTTTGCGTGGCTGCCCAACAATTCGGCACGGCACGATCTTGCACCGCCTGTCCGGGCGAGCTACGCGGATCGGCCGGGGGCCTGCCGCTTGCGTGGCCCTGCTAGCCACAGGTGCCGCCATGTCCTCCCTGAACGTGCGCCCCGTCCGCGAGACGGACATCCCCGCCATCGCCGCCATCTATGCCCATGCCGTCCTGCATGGTCATGCGAGCTTCGAGGTCGAGCCGCCCGGCGAAGCCGAGATGACGAAGCGGATGCGCGCCGTCGTCGATGCCGGCTTCCCTTATCTCGTCGCCGAGAAGGACGGAAAGGTGCTCGGGTATGCCTATGCCGGGCTGTACCGCACGCGCCCTGCTTACTGGAACAGCGCCGAGAACTCGGTCTACGTCTCGCCGGATGCGCACCGCCTTGGCGTCGGGCGCGCGCTGCTCAAAGAGCTCATCGAGATCATGACGGGTCTCGGCTTCCGCCAGATGATCGCGGTGATCGGCGACTCGGGCAATGCGGGCTCGATCGGCCTCCACCGTGCGCTCGGCTTCACCTACTGTGGGGTGATCCATTCGGTCGGTTTCAAGCATGGCCGCTGGCTCGACAGCGTGATCATGCAGCGCGCGCTCGGGCCGGGCGATACGACACCGCCTGATCGGCAGCGGGCACGGCTCGCGCCTCCGGCGCGAGCGAGACTTGTCTCGCGCTCTACCGGGAGG